>JARXKK010000130.1:0-2361 GCA_030278895.1 Acidobacteriota bacterium | reverse complement strand
AAGGAGTCTCGAAAGTCTCATGCCGACGATCAGCCAGCTCGTGAGGAAGGGGCGCGACGCCGTCCGTTACAAGACGAAGTCGCCCGCTCTCCAGTCCTGCCCGCAGCGCCGTGGCGTCTGCACCCAGGTCAAGACGACGACCCCGAAGAAGCCGAACTCGGCGCTCCGCAAGATCGCGCGCGTGCGCCTCACGAACGGGATCGAGGTCACGACCTACATCCCGGGCATCGGCCACAATCTCCAGGAACACTCGATCGTCATGATCCGCGGAGGCCGCGTGAAGGACCTCCCGGGCGTCCGCTATCACATCATTCGCGGCACGCTCGACGCCGTCGGCGTCGCGAACCGCAAGCAGTCGCGCTCGAAGTACGGCGCCAAACGCCCCAAGGCTTAAGGAAGACAGATGCCGCGTCGCCGTGAAGTTCCGAAGCGCGAAGTCCTCCCGGACCCGCTGTATCAATCCCAGCTCGTGACGAAGTTCATCAACTGCGTGATGGAGCGAGGCAAGAAGTCGACGGCCGAGTCGATCTTCTACGGCGCCATGAAACACATCGAGCAGAAGACTTCCGACGATCCGCTCAAGACGTTCAAGAAGGCTCTCGAGAACGTCAAGCCGGTCCTCGAGGTCAAGTCCCGCCGCGTCGGCGGCTCGACGTACCAGGTTCCGGTCGAGGTCAAGCCCAACCGCCGCGCCTCGCTCGCGATTCGCTGGGTCATCTCGTACGCGCAGGCGCGCGGCGAAAAAACCATGCGCGACAAGCTCGCCGGCGAGCTCATGGATGCCGCCAACAACCGCGGAAACGCGGTAAAGAAAAAGGAGGATACCCACAAGATGGCCGAGGCCAACAAGGCCTTCGCCCATTACCGCTGGTAGGACTGCACAGATATCCGGGTGAGCGGAAACCGGCCGGGCAGCGCTGAAAAGCGCGGAACCGGACAGGTCCTCTCAAGAAACTCGGACACGCCTGACCGCGTGCGGAATTCCCCGGGCCGCGAGAACATCGCAGGCCAGGGAAATTCGACGGCGCAGACACCCCGGGACGGGAAACACTCGTTATGCCGAGAAATCATCCTCTCGAAAAATGCCGAAACATCGGCATCATGGCTCACATCGACGCGGGTAAAACCACGACGACGGAGCGCGTTCTCTATTACACGGGCGTCAACTACAAGATCGGCGAGGTCCACGAAGGGACCGCGACGATGGACTGGATGGTCCAGGAGCAGGAGCGCGGCATCACGATCACGTCGGCCGCGACGACCTGTTTCTGGAAGGACATCCGCATCAACATCATCGACACCCCGGGGCACGTGGACTTCACGGCCGAGGTCGAGCGTTCGCTCCGCGTCCTCGACGGCGCCGTCGCCGTTTTCGACGCCGTGTCCGGCGTCGAGCCGCAGTCCGAAACCGTCTGGCGCCAGGCCGACCGGTACGGCGTTCCGCGCCTCGCGTTCATCAACAAGATGGACCGCGTCGGCGCCGACTTCGACCGCTGCATCGAGATGATGATCACGAAGCTCGGCGCCAAGCCGACGGCCGTGCAGATCCCCTGGGGCTCGGCGGAGACCCTGCGGGGCGTCATCGACCTCATCGAGGGCAAGGCCTACGACTTCACGGACGACACGCTCGGGGCCGAATTCCAGACCCTCGACGTGCCGGCCGACCACAAGGCCATGTACGACAAGTACCGCGAGCGCCTCATCGAGCTCCTCGCGGAGACCGACGACGCGCTCATGCAGAAGTTCATGGACGGCCACATTCCGACGCCGGACGAGATGCGCGCCGCGCTCCGCAGGGCGACGTGCGCGGGCAAGCTCCATCCGGTCGTCTGCGGCTCGGCGTTCAAGAACAAGGGCGTCCAGCAGCTTCTCGACGCCGTCGTCGAGTACCTCCCGTCGCCGCTCGACATCCCCGCCATCCGCGGCATCGACGAAGACGGCAAGGAAGTGGCCCTGGACACGCGCGACGACGCGCCGTTCGCGGGCCTCGTGTTCAAGATCATGACCGACCCCTTCGTGGGGCAGCTGGCCTTCTTCCGCCTCTATGCGGGCCACCTCGACGCCGGCTCGGGCGTCTACAACTCGACGAAGCAGACGAACGAGCGCATCGGCCGGCTCCTCAAGATGCACGCGAACAAGCGCGAGGAGATCAAGGAAATCTGGGCGGGCGACATCGGCGCCGCCGTCGGCCTCAAGAACGTCACGACGGGCGACACGATCTGCGACCGCGACCACATCGTCGTCCTCGAGTCGATGAAGTTCCCCGAGCCCGTCATCACGCTCTCGATCGAGCCGAAGACGAAAGCCGACCAGGAAAAGATGGGCATGGCGCTCGCCAAGCTCATGCAGGAAGACCCCACG
>JARXKK010000129.1 GCA_030278895.1 Acidobacteriota bacterium | reverse complement strand
TCGCCGTGAACAGCCGGCATTGCCGGCGCCATCCGTAGACGAACGGGTCCGCCGCAGCTGGCCGCTCCGCGAGCGCCGTGACGAAGTGCCCCGCGGACCACGGCGGCATCACGCCGGGAATCGATCCCGGCGCCGGTTGCGGGACGGCCGCCGGATCCACGGGAGGCGGGTCCAGGGCGCGAAGCCTCGTGAAGAGATCGAGGACGTCGTAACCGGGGCCGCTTGCGAACGCGCGGGCTCTCTGAAGATAGGGCCAGCCCGGCACGATCACGAGACCGGCGGCCAGCAGGTATACGAGAGACGTTCGCGGAAGGCCTCGTACGCGGGGGCTCACGCGCGCGCAAGCCTCGGCGAGCGCGAGGGCGCTGAAGATCGCGAGGTAGTACACGTTGCGCTGCTGGAAGAGGGCCATCGCGAAGACGGCCGCGGCGAAGAGGGCGAGGAGGATGCGGCCAAGGGACCTAGGCAGGCGTGGTTGACGGACCGCGACCGTCACCCAGAGGACGGCCGCGAGGGGCACGAGGAGGAAGCCCGGCGAAAGCTCGCGAAGAGCGCGTTCGAACGAATTCCAGCTGCTGACGAGAGGCTGGCACTCGGCGACGAGGCGCAGGAATTCCTGGGGATAGGAGAGAAAGCCTCCGTCCGCGAAATCGCTCCCGCTCTCGCCCGCGCCCTCCTTGAAGACGTAAGCGCCCCCGTGGAAAACGGCGGCGAGGACGCGGCGCGCGTTCGGCAGGACTAGGGCCAGGCCGGCGGCCGCGAGCAGTCCGCAAATGACCCGACGTCGCGGTTTCTCGGCCCGCCACGCGGCCAGCGCGAGGATCGGCGCGGTGGCCCCCGCGAGGAGCAGCGGCTGGAACCAGCCAAAGGAGACGAACGAAAAGGGGACGGGCTCGGCAGGAAGGACCAACCACGTGGCGAGGGCGACGAGGGTCGTTGCCACGAGCGCGGTCACCGCCCCGGCTTCGCCGAGCGCGAACGCCGCCCAGAGGAACGCGAGGCCGGCCACGAAAACGGCCCCCTGCCACGTGAGGACGGCGAGGGCGATCGCGGCGCCGAAAACGGCGGCGCGCGCGAATCGAGCTCGCCCCTGCGCGGCCGCGGTCCACGCGCCCGCCGCGAGAACGAGGAGCAGGTTGAGCGCCTCGGCCACGTGATGGTCGAAGTGCCCGAAACCGCCCCAGAGGACGGCGGCCGGAATCGCGGCGTAGGCGACGGCGGCGATCCGGGCGCGGCGGCGGCCCAGGACCCGGCGGCCAACCGCGAAGAGAGGGAGGACGTGGAGCGCGCCGAGGAACGCGGGAAGGAGGGCCGCAACCCTCACGACCTGCTCCGTCGTGGCCGCGCGCCCGTAAAGGGCGCGCGAAATGCCGCCCGCGAGGAGGTCGAACGCGGGCGGCCAGATGAAGACGCCGCCGTCCGGATGGTTGAGGTACGCATCGCGGACGGGAACGCGCGGGAAGTTTCGGGCGACGGAGACCGTGCGCCGGAGGTGGCCGTAGCAGTCCGGCGACAGGAGCCGCCACCCCTTGGCCGTCGCGTCGGGGAAGGGCGCGAGGCGCAGCGCGAGGGCCGCGAGGAAGATCAGGAGGACGAACCGCCCGTCCCGCGAGAGGCCCGAGGAGCGCGCGCTCACGGGCGCGAGCGTAACAGGGCCGGGGACTCACTCCCCCTACAATCCTCCCGGTGGCCGTGGCTCCCCGCGTGAAATTCCGTGTTGCCGTGCTCGTCCTGGCCACGTGCGGCGTCGCGCTGGTCTTCGACCACACGCGCCTCGACAGCCCGACGATGGACGAGCCCTTTCACACTCTGGCGGGGGCGGAGTACGCGATCTCGGGGACGTATTACGCGAACCTCGAGCACCCGCCGCTCGTGAAGCTCCTCTCCGGCTTAGCGCTGCGCGCGGCGGGCGGGCGCGCGCCGAAGATGGACGTCCCGTTTTCCATGGGATCGGCCGAGCAGCCCCGGCCCTTCAGCTTTCACTCGCCGCTCGCGCCGGAGAAGCTCTTCGGCGTCGCGCGCGCGCCGGTCGCCGCGCTCTTCTTTCTTCTCGTCGTCGTGGCCGCCTCGGCCGTGCGGGCGTGGGCGGGCGATCTCGCCGGAATCCTCACCGCCGCGGTCCTGGCCTTCGAGCCGAACCTTCTGGCGCACGCGGGCGTCGTCCACACCGATCTCGCGGCCGCCCTCGGTTTCTTCGCCACGCTCGTCCTTGCCACGCGCGCGTTCGAGCGCCGGTCTCTGTGGCTGTGGACGGCCACGGGCGCTGCGCTGGGCGCGAGCCTCGCGGCGAAGTTCTCGTGCGTGCTTCTCGTTCCGATGGTCGCGATCCTCGCGCTCGTCGGCCTCTTCCGGGAGCGCCGCGAGGCCGCGCGTGCGGGCCGCCCACCCGATCTCCTCCCGCTGCGCGGTCTTCTTCTTGCGGGCGTGGCGTCGGCGGCCGTGCTGCTCGGAAGCTACGCGGTGGCGATGCGCCACATGAGCGGGCCCGAGGCGGAGAAGGCCGTGCGGATCTTCCTCGTCTCGCGGCAGGCCCCCCGAGAGACGATCGACCGGATTCTCGCGATCTCGCGTCTGTCGAAGGAGGCGGGTCACTACGCGGCCGGGCTCGCCGGGATCGCCGTCCAGAACCGGACGGGAGGCGGCGTGAATTACCTGCACGGCAGGCTCTCCGTGGACGGATTCTGGGAGTACTTCTTCGTCGCGTTCGCGGTGAAGAGCTCGCTCGGGTTTCTCGCGATCCTCGTCGTCGCCTGCGGCGTGGGGGTGGCGCGACGGGTGCGGCCCGACCTCGTGCTCCTCACGCTCGTGCTCCCGCCGGCCTATCTGTTCCTGACCGGCATGGCGACGTCCTACAACATCGGCATCCGGCACATGCTGCCGGTGTATCCGCTCCTCCTCGCGGCGGCCGTCCTCGTTCTCTTCCGGGCCCTTCCCGCGCGATCGGCGGCGGCGGTGCTTCTCGCCGGGGCGGTGGTGCAGCTCGGCGAGACGCTTCGGACCCATCCGCACGAGCTTTCGTTCTTCAACGAGGCGGCCGGAGGCCCGGCGAACGGCGCGGCCTGGCTCAACGACTCGAATCTCGACTGGGGGCAGGACCTCGGACGCCTCGCGCGCCGGCTCCGGGAGCGCGGGGACGAGGAGCGCGCGACGATCGCGTATTTCGGCGGCGGCGACGTGCCGTACTACGCGCCGCGGGCGACCGTGTTCGCGCCCGCCGTCACGCCGGTCCGTCCGGGCCTCTGGGCGGTCTCCTCGTTCCTGATGTGCTGCGGCCCGGAGGCGACCGCCTTTCACGGCGATCCCGCGGGCGCCGCGGGCTTCGGCCGGCTCCGCCAGACGGTCTCGGCGCGGGGAACTCCGGTCGACCGCGTGGGATACTCCATCGTTCTTTACGACGTGAAAGAGCAGAACCCATGAAGCTGTCGATCGTGATGCCGGCGTACAACGAGCGCCAGACGATCCGCGAGATTCTCGCGCAGGTTCTCGCGGTGGATCTCGGGGATCTCGAACGCGAGATCGTGATCGTCGACGACGGCTCGACGGACGGAACCCGCGACATTCTCCGCGAGCTCGACGGCAAGAACGGCGTCCGAGTCATCCTGCAGACGCGCAACATGGGGAAGGGCGCCGCCGTGTGGGCCGGCATGCGCGCCTCGACGGGCGACCTCGTCGTGATCCAGGACGCCGATCTCGAGTACGACCCCGAGGAATATCGGGTTCTTCTCGGCCCCATCCTCGCGGGCAAGGCCGAGGTCGTGTACGGATCCCGTTTCCTGGGCAGTCCGCACGGGCACCGTGTCCTCTACTTCTGGCACACGGTCGGCAACCGCCTCCTCACGCTCATGTCGAACGTGTTCACGGACCTGAACCTGTCGGACATGGAGACCTGCTACAAGGTCATGACGCGCGGAGTCGTGGACCGGCTGGACCTCAGGTCCCAGCGGTTCGGCGTCGAGCCCGAGATCACGTGCAAGGTGGCGCGCATGCGCGCCCGGATCTACGAGGTCCCCATCTCGTACAACGGACGGACTTACGAGGAAGGGAAGAAGATCGGCCTCAAGGATGCGTTTCAGGCGGTGTGGACGATCCTCAAGTACTTCCGCTGGGAAGCGCCCGAAAGCGACGTGGGCGCGATCACGCTCCGCCGGATGAGCGAACTGTCGGTCTACAACCGCTGGATTCACGAACGGTTCGAGCCGTGGCTCGGGTCGCGCGTTCTCGAGGTTGGATCGGGCGTGGGCAACCAGACGCGGTTTTTCGCGGACAAGGAGCGCGTCGTCGCGTCGGATATCGAGCCGCACTACGTGCGCGAGCTCCTCAACCGGTTCGAGAAGCAGGGCAACGTGCGCGTGGCCTCGTTCCGGTTTCCGCTCACGGAGGGGGATCGCGCCGACCTCGGGCGCGAGCGCATCGACTCGATCGTCTGCCTGAACGTGCTCGAGCACATCGAGGACGACGCCGGAACGCTCGCCGACTTCCTGCGCGTTCTCCAGCCCGGGGGGCACCTCGCGCTCCTCGTGCCCGCCCTGCCGGCGCTTTACGGCACGCTCGACGAGAACCTCCGCCACTACCGCCGCTACGAAAAGGGCGCCCTCGCGACGCTCGTCGCGCGCGCGGGCTTTGCGGTGGAATCGGTCCGGTACCTGAATCGGCCCGGGGTCCTCGGCTGGTGGGTCAATTCGCGCCTTCTGAAGCGCCGCGTCCTTCCGAAGAGGCAGCTCGGAGCCTTCAAGTGGCTGATGCCCCTCCTCCGGGCGGAGGAGAAGACGGAGCCGTCGTTCGGGATGTCGCTTCTGGTTCTCGCGCGGAAGCCCTGAGGCACGTGACGCGCGCACCGGAGGAGCCCCCTCGCCTCCGCACCCGTTCCTACGCATGGGCGCTCGCCGCCGTTCTTGCGGCCGCCGCAATCCGCTTCGCTCCGTTCCTGGCCGGCGGTACGCTGTATCGGCGCGACGCGGGATTCTTCTTCATCCCGTGGAGGCTCGTCCTGGCGCGGCTCTTCGGTGCGGGCGAGATCCCCGTCTGGAACGAATGGATGTCCGCGGGACGACCCTTCGCGGCGGACCCGAATGCGGCCGTGTTCTGGCCGCTCTCGCCGCTCCTCCTCGTCCTCTCGCCGACGGCTCTCGCCTTCGTCGCCATTTTTCTCGTCCTCGCCGTCTTCTTTCTTTCCCTGCGGCGCATCGGGCTCTCGCCCCAGGCCTGCGCCGCGGGGACGCTCGTGCTCCTCTTTTCCGGCGTCGCGCAGTCGCTTCCGGTCTATGCGACGACGTGCGCGGCCGTTCTGCCGCTCGCTTTCGCGCTCGCCGAGGCTCCGCGCCTCGCCTCGGGAGACGCGGCTGCCCGCGGCCGCGCCCGCACCTTCGCGGCACTCGCCTTCGGCCTCTCGGCGCTCGGCGGCGAACCGGCCGTGACGCTGATGGGCGCGGCGGCATTCTTCGCGGTTGCGGCGTTCGGCAGAGGGCAGGCGCGAGGGCGCGCTATTGCGGGCGCGCTTCTCGCGCTCGGCCTCGGCGCGGGTCTCGCGGCGGTCCAGATCTGTCCGGCGGTCCTCGAGCTTTCCCGCTCCGCGCGGGGCATCGAGATGCGGCCCGAGCACGGGGCCCTTTTCCGGTCCGTGAGGCCGTCGCGCGTCCTCACGCTTCTCGAGCCGCGGCTCACCGGCGATCCTCAAAGCGATACGCCGCTCGATTGGGGCAGGGGCACGTTCGACGCGGGCAGCCCCTATTTCGAGGATCTCGCGCTCGGGCTGATCCCGCTCCTTTTCGCGGCAGCCGCGTGGCGCGACAGGCGCGGGCGAGCCGCGCTTCTTCTCGCGCTCGGGGGCGGCGTGCTCTCATTCGGGAGATTTCTACCCGGGGCCTCGTTCCTCGCGGCGGCCGTTTCCGTGCTGCGGTATCCGGAGAAATGGTGGCTCCTCGTGACGTTTGCGCTCGCGGCGGCGGCGGCGGTCGGCGTGGATGTCGTCTTTTCGGGTGAAGAGGGCGTGAGAAGAAAAGCGGTCGATTTGCTTCGGAGGGGAGCGATTGGAATGGCTCTCTTCTGCGGCGCGCTGCTCGCCCTGGCGCTCGGCGCGGAAGATTTGCTTAGGAAGGGAATATGGGCTCTTGGCCTGGGTGCCGGACCCGCTTCTTCCGCGGCCGTGGCTGCGACTCTCCGACCCCTCCTCCTTCTAGGAAGTCTTACTCTTGTTCTCGTGGCCGCGCTCGCGTGGTTCGTCGCACGCAACCGATTGCCCGCGTCTTTCTTCGCAGCAATTCTTTCCTTTCTTTTTCTGACCGACGCGGCGCGGCGCGTCGCCGGGACGTGCCCGGCGGGGCCGCCCGATCTTTACCGCCGCGAGACACCCGAGGTCGCGCTCGTGCGAGCGCGGATCGGGGCCGGGCGTTTCTACGACGACGGCGCCGCCGCCGCGTCGACGGTCGCGCGCCGGACGCGCGAGGCCGGCGGGTTCGACCCGCTGCTCCCCGCGGCGGGCGTGGCCTTCGGAATCCGATACGCCGGGGAGAACGACGTGGACCGCATGACGGCGGATCCTTCGGCGCGTTTCGCGCGCGCACTCGCCGGACTCCGTTGGGGAACGGAAAAGGTCGCGCGCCTGCGCAAGCTCGGCGTGACTCTGGTGAGGACGGCTGAGATGCCGCCCGATCCGCCCGGCGTCGTCGAGATCGGCCGCTTCGGAGAGGACCGGATCCTGCGCATTGAAGGGGCGCGCGCGGAGTTCTCCGTTCTCCCGGCCGGCGGCGGGACGGTTACGGTGGAGGAGAGCCGGGCGAGCCGGGCCCGCCTCCGGGTCCGGGTCGGCCTTCCCGTGGCGGTGCTTTCAGTCGCGCGGACGTTCGACCCGAACTGGCATGCCCGGCTGGACGGGGCGGATCTCGCGATCCGCCCCGCGGATGGTTACATGATGGCCGTGGATGTCCCGGGCGGCGACCACGAGATCGCGCTCGCATACGAGAACCCCACCTTCTTCGCCGGCGGCGCGCTCTCCTTCGCGTCTCTCCTGGCCGTCGCCCTCGTCGCGCGGCGAGGGGCGCGCCCGTGAAGGCACGGCTCCGCGAATCACTTCCTCTCGTCGGGGCGATCCTTCTCGTGCTTCTGCCGTTTCGCGGGTTTTTCGGCTCCGGCGTTCCGGTGGGGCGGGACCTCATGTTTTATTTCTTTCCGCTGAAGGCGCATCTCGTCGAAGCGGTCCTGCGTGGAGAACTGCCATGGGTGGATCGCTTCCGATGGGGCGGGTCGCCGCTTCTCGGCGCTCCTTCGGCGGCGCCCTTCGACCCCGCGAACGTCCTCTTCCTGGTCCTGCCCCTCGGGGCCGCGATGAAGGCGTGGATTCTCCTGCATCTCGGAGTGGCCCTCGCCGGATTCGCCGCCTTCGGAAGGCGCCTCGGCCTTTCGCGCGGTCTCGCGGCCCTTGCGGGATTCGTCTTCGCGCTCGGAGGGACGACGGTGTCGCTCACATCGTTTCCGGCTGCTCTTTCCGCGCTCTCGATCCTTCCGTGGTTTGCCGCTTTCGTCTTCGATGGCGTGCGGGCGCCGGGGTGGCGCAAGGCCGCGAAGCTTGCCGTCGCGGCAGCCCTGATCCTCGTCGCGACGCCACCCGAATTCGTGATCTTCGCCTCGTGTGTCGCCTTCGCAGTTTTCTTCGCGGCACGCGGCGAAGGCGCGACTTGGCGGCAGGAGGCGCGTCCGCTCGCTCTCCTCGTGGCGAGCGCGTTTCTCGCCGCCGGCCTCGGCGCGATCTCGATCCTGCCGGGGGCTGCCACGGCCGCACGCAGTATCCGGTCGCCGGGAGGAGGTATGGGCCCGGCAGCCGCCGCCCTGAACCCGTTTGTGCTGCCGCGCCTCAAAGACCTCTTCACCGACGGGTTGGTCGCCGACTGGACGGTCGTCGCGTCGGCTCCGGGGATTCCGGACTATCCCTACCTTCCGTCGGTGACGCCGGGGCGGGTCGCGTGGATTCTCGCCTTGGTCGGACTCGTCCGGAAAGGGCCGGGACGGCTCGCGGCTGTGCTCCTCGCGCTCACGGGCTTCGTCCTCGCCCTCGGCGGCGCCACGCCGGTATTCGGGCTCGCCGCGCGCCTGCTGCCGCCTCTCGGCTGGATCCGGTACCCGGAGAAGTACATGGTTCTCCTGGGATTCGGGGTCGCCTGGCTCGCCGCGCTGGGGCTGTCGAGCCTCGCGGGCGCCCTCTCGCCCCGGGCTCTTCGACTCGCCCTGCCGCTCCTCGCTTTCGCGGTCCTCCTCGACCGTGAGGAAATCGCTCGGCGCCTCGCGCCTCTCGAGGATGCGTCCGTCATCACGCGCGCTCCAACGCTTCTGGGCGGGCTTCCGGCGCCTCCGGGCGGCGCCCCACCGCCGCGCGTCTTCTTCCGGGACCTCTATGCCCCCGTCCCGGTGTACGACTCGCGCGACCTAAGGGCCTCGGGCCGGGTCGGGCGGGAATCGCTGCTTCCGGCCTACGGGTCGCTTTTCGGCGTCGCCTATCAATTCGAGGTCGACTACGACCT
>JARXKK010000128.1:2747-8519 GCA_030278895.1 Acidobacteriota bacterium | reverse complement strand
ACGGTGTCCGTCGCGTTCAGCGCCGCGCTGGATCCGGCCAGCGTCAACGCGGCGACTCTCGCCGTCTCGCTCGCCGACGCGGCGGGCGCACCCACGGGCCTCCTCTTCAACGGCCCGGTCGCGCTCTCGCCCGACCGGACGACGGTCGTCTTCACGCCTTCGCGCCCGCTGCCGCCCGGGCGGCGTATCGCGGCGCGCTTCACGGGCGGCGTCCGCGATGCCGCCGGGACCCTCTACGGCGGGACGCTGCCGGTCGACTGGACCTTCACGACCTCGACGCAGTTCGTTACGGGCGGCTCCGTGCATCCCGAGAAGATCCGCCTCCTCGTCCCGGTCAACGGCGTCGCTCAGATCGTGGGCGAAAACGGCGCGCTTCCTCTCGTTACCGGCGGCACGACTCCGTGGTCGGTCTGGGCCGACACCGAAGGCCCGGTGTGCCCTTCGAAGGTCACGCAGCCCGCGAACGCGAACGGAGGCTTCACGCTCAATGCGGGGTGCCCGCCGACGGTCGGCGTCACGATCGCGAGCAAGGTGTACATCCACATCCTCGACCCGACGGGCGCCGAGGCCGCGACGTTCCGGCTCGGACCGTTCTCGACGCCCGACGGCAAGGGCTTCGTCGCGGCGCCCGGCGAAGACACCGTCTTCACGACGTCCGAGGGCGTCGAGGTCACGGCGCCCGCCGCCGCGTTCGACGTGCCCACGCTCGTCAAGGTCACGAAGCAGCCGCTCGACTCGCTCGCCGTCGCCCTGAACCCCGGTCTCGAGATGGGCGCCGTCGTCAACGTCGACTTCGACGGCATCGCGAAGGAGACGCTGCGCCTCCGGATTCCCGTCGTGACGGCGTCGCCTGTCGGCGGCCTCGCGTTCGCGGGCACGCCGGTCGACCTCCCGTGGGGCCGCAAGCTCAAGATCCTCGACATCGGCCGCGTCGTGGACGACGGCAAGGGCGGCAAGCTCATCTCGACGCTCGAGGCGGATCAGCCGGAGGATCCGGCGCTGACGTCGGGAGTTCTCGAGGGTTCCGTGAAGTCCGGGGGACGGACGGCGCTCGTCTCGCGCAAGCTCCTTCGGACGATCACGGCAGAGTTCACGGCGCGCGCCTCCGTGGGTTTCGTCTTCGGTTCGACGCTACCTCTTCTCGGCGTCGCGGGCGCATCCGTCTCGGCTACCCTTTTCATCCTCTACAACGCCTTCGCCGACGCGATGGTCTTCCAGGCGCTCGCGGACGACTGGAGCGGGCGCTACGTGCTGCCCGCGTACCCGGGCCAGGCGCTCACGGTGATCAAGCGCGACACCGCGACGGGCTGGATCCTCGCGCGCCAGGACTACCCGAGCCCGGCCGTCACGGGCGGGCTGACGAACCTCGGCACGCTCGACAAGGGTCCGGACACGCCACCCGTCCTCGTGGACGCGAGCCCGATCCGCGTCCTGCGCTTCACGGCGCCTCCGGTCGACGCCGCCCGGGGCAGCGACAAGCTGCGTATCGGACTCGAGCTGGAAGCGCGGGTCGGCGCGGACCGGAAGGCATCGGTCAGCAGCCTGCCGGAGTTCGCGTTGGCCGAAGGGACCTCCGTCGACTTCCTCGACTTCACTCAGGCCTCCGCCAAGACGCCGAGCGGCCCTGCATGGGCTCGCGTGTTCGTCTCGGGAGGCATCTTCGCGACGGGCGAGATCGCCGCGCAGCCGGCCGACGACATGCTCGTCTACGTGTCGCCGGGCGAGCTCGACCCGGCGGGAGTCAGCAACCTCACGTTCACGTTCTCGCGGCAGATCGACAATCCGTCCGGGAACGCGACCGACCTGATCGCGCTCTGGGACTGCGGCGACGTGGCGCGTGTCTTCACCGGAGTCGCCCCGAGCTGCCCCGGGCCGCCCGTCAAGGTCGGTACGACCGCGGATCTGACTCTCACGGGCACGCAGATCGTCGTCCACCTTCCGGGCCGTCTCGCGCAGGGCCGTCAATACAAGGTGGCCTTCAACGACCTCCGGTCTGCGTTTCGGTTCGTCGATTATCCGAAGGCGGCGCCCTCGACGTTCTTCTTCGCGACGCGCCGCACCGGCGACCCGTTTGGGAAGATCGTCGGCTCGGCTCTCGGCGACACGAATTCGGCGCGCGACCTCCTGAAGTTCGGCAACCTGCTGCTCGTCGGCTCCGCCACCGGGCGACTCGTCGCCGTGGACGTGTCCGATCCGAAGAATCCGACGACCTGGGCCTCGCTCGTGACCGTGGACAAGAGCGTGACGCCGCCCGTCATCACGGACTCGAAGGCCGACTCTCTGCGCGCCTTCGCGACGGACGGGCACGGGCGGCTCTTCTACAACGTCCAGTTCGGCTCGAGCTGGGGGGTCAGGGTCGTGACCATCGAGGACGTGCGCAAGCACGAATCGCCGTGCCCGACGAAGCCTTTCTTCAAGGACTTCCCCTGCTTCACGAGCGTCGAAGGCGGCGTCCGCACCGCGTTCGCGACAGGCGCGCCAGGCACGCTGCTCGGCTCCGAATACCTCAACCTCGTCGGCAGCCTGCCGACGGGCACGCCCACCTCGCTGGAGGTCGTCGTACGCGACGATGCCGAGCCGTCCGCGACCGGCTCCTACGAGCTGCGAGAGCTTTACGAGCGCCCGGAACAGTACGGGCCGGGCTCGTTCAAGGGCCTTTTCGCGGACAACGGGTTTTACGAGTTCGACGCCAAGGTGTTCACGAGAGGTTACGGGTCGAGCCCCGTCGACCACCGCGCGAACCGGCCGTCTTCGTGTGGCGACCAGCCCTGGGACCGATACCAGCGCGTCTCGATCGACAACCTGTCCACGGGGCACAGCTGGACGGTCGACGTCGAGAACACATGGCCGGGCGGCTCAGGCGACGGAACCGGAAAGATCCACGTCCGCGGCAGGCTGGGGGACCAGCTCCGGATTCGTTACAACGTCCTCGCGCTCGGCTATCTCTCGATCGTCGGCAGCGGCATCACCGTCCTCGACCTGAACAGGATGTATCGGAATCCGGGTTCCACCGCCTCGCAGGGCGACAAGAGCCAGTGCAACCGCCGCATTGGTAAATTCGAAGGCGAGAGCGTTTCGCTTTACGGCGTCTGCCCGGCGCCGGCGAGCAAGACCGATGCGGATAAGGCGCCCACCCTGAACGGCCTCTCGAACACGCCGGCCCTCGTCGCGGTGCCCGGAGCGCTCAACGTCGACGTCTACTCCGTTCTCACGCACTTCGGCGTCGTTCACGAGAACGCCCGGCTCACCACGCCGGGCGACCTCTCGATCCCGTCCGGGGGCGCTCTCGCGGCATGGCAGACGCCCGACGGCGCCACGTGTCTCGGCGAGCGTTCGCCCGCGGGTCTCTTCCCGTCCTACCGCGCGATCGCGTACGCGAAGGGAGCGGCGTGGACGGATCTGGGCATCCGCGTCGGAACGGGGGCGGCCTTCGACGGGCCGCTGCTGACCCCCCTCAGGGCGGTCGGCGACCTGCTTTTCGTTTCGATGGGCAGCGCCGGCATCCTTTCGATCTCGCTGGGCGAGCGCGCGAAGGGCAAGCCGATCGGCCGCTACTGGGTGAAGGGCCACTCCGTGTATCGCCTGCAGGCGGACGTGGCCCGCGGCCTTCTCTTCGCGGGAGGGCAGGACGGAAGCGGAAACTCGATCGTGGACGTCTGGGACCTTGCGCGGGCGAACGGCGGCCCCACGCCGGACGGGATCTTCCCGCCGACTTCGGGACAACCCGTCGACCCGCGGCTTCTCGCGACGCTCTTCGTTCCGTGGGACACGAACCACATCGGCCTGGACGAGACCGGCGCGGGGCTGATCTACACGTGGGGCTACCGGACCGCCCCCGGAGCGGGCGGCACGACCGTGACCGAGGAAGGCGCTTTCGTGATGCCGTTCGATGCGCCGTCCATCACCTTCGCGGGCGTGTTCCGCAAGGACACGGCTCCGCCGCCGCCGGATACGCTCGCCCCGAGCATCCGCAGGCCCATCGCGAAACTCGACCCGCTCGGCGTCCCGTTGCGCCTGACCACCTTCGAAGAAAAGAACGCGCCCGGCGACGAGACCTGCTCCGACCTCGACTACGCCCTCGGCTCGGCCTGCCACACGGCCGCGTTCAAGGTGCGCGTTGCCCTGCCCGGTGCGGCCGGAGGAGGGGTGGGGGGCGCGACGCTCACGGCCAGAGTCCAGACGCTTCGGGCGCTCCCCGACAAGCGGCTCCTCGGACAGAAGGACCTCGGCGCTCTCGTCGCGCCTTGCGCCGGCACCGAGCCGTGCGACGGCGGCACCCACGCCGCTGAGTCCGGATGGCCGGACCGCGACGCGTGGGTGACGCTGCGGCGGATCGGGAAGGGTCCTTCGGGCCTGGGCGCAACGAGCGCCGACGGGCCGACCTCGAATGCCTACGACCTCTATGAATCGGACGAGACCGTCGTCCTCGTCGCGGACCCGCGCGCGCGCTTCGCCTACTGGAAGCCCTACCAGTCCGCCGAAGCCAAAGCGGGCAACCCGCCGGACGAGCGGCACCAGTGCCGGCGCTGCGACCGCCCGCTCACGCTGCCTCAGGACGAGAAGGACACCAGCGTCGTCGAGCTTCTCGCGGGCGGTCCTTACGTCCGCGCCTTCCTCTCGCCGAAGGCCGGCTCGCTGGAAGAGGCCGCCACGGTCGCCGCGATCGCGTATTTCAACGGGACGAACTACCCGCCGCCCTCGGGCTACGCGCGCCTGAACGGATTCGCGGACGAGGTCCCGTCGCCGACCCAGATCGCCTTCGCGGAGTCCGCCCAGAACCCCGCCGTGTGGACGGCCGAGGCCGGAGCGAGCGTTCGCCTCACGTCGGGGGAGGGCGTCGTCGAAGCGCGCGACTTCTCGGCGGCGGCGCGCTCTCTCGGGTTCGCGTTCGACCGCACGTACCGCTCCGGCGTTGCAGGCTACGGTCCGCTCGGCGCCGCGGGCTGGAACGCTTCCCTCTTCGCGCACCTCAGGGAGACCGCTCTCATCCCGCCCGTCCCCGGCGGAAGCTCGTCGTACGTCGATTATCACGACGGCGCGGGCCAGGTGTGGCGCTTCGTGGGTCTCCCGGCTTCAGAGTCATGTCCCGACGGCACCGCACGAGACGCAGGGGAAACCTACTGCGCGCCCAAGGGCCTCTACATGAGGCTCGATAAAATCACGGGCGGCACCTTCCGTCTCGTCGGCCGCAACAATGACACGCTGCGCTTCGACGCCGCGGGCCGGCTCACGATGATCTCGGATCGCCACGCGCAGGCCGACCCGGACAAGCAGGGCAGCAGCGTCCGCCTTTATTACACGCCCGCGGGCGACCTCGTGCGCGTGCAGGACGAGATGGGGCGCGTCTACCGGCTCTCGTATTTCGACGTCTCGGACCCCGCGAACGTCGGTCTCTTGAAGAAGGTCGAGGACTTCTCGTCACGCAGCCGGGCGGTCGAGTTCGCATACGACAAGCGGCGGCTGTCCAAGGTGACGCTGCCGAAGGTCACAACGATTCCGGGGCGGCTCGGCATCGTGCCGCGAGACTCGATCATCGAATATCACTATGTCGCTGCCGTGAACGCGAACCCGTCGCCGCCGCTTCACGGCCCGCTCTGGAGCGGGAAGCTCGAGACGTTCACGCTCCCCGGCGGCACGTCCGAGCGGATCCGGTTCACGTACGACCTTTCGTCGGGACGCGTCAGCCCCGTCCTCGCGGGCCAGGCGACGACCGTGACGTGGAAGCTCACGGCGACGCCTGCGACTGCGGAGCCCGCGAAGTCCGTCGAGGTG
>JARXKK010000128.1:0-2647 GCA_030278895.1 Acidobacteriota bacterium | reverse complement strand
GATCACGCCGGGCGTGCCGAAGGCGGGTGTCAAGGTGGACTCGGCCACGAGCGACGGGCTGAGCAGCTCGACGACGTTCGACGACTTCGGCCAGCCGAAGCTTTACTCGGGCGGTGCATCGACGACGGTGACCACGAAGTACGCCGCCGACGCCCTGGGCACCGAGGGCGGTGGATTCCCCTCAGAAGTCATCCAGGGGGATCCGAACAAGGGAGCCGGCAAGTACGTCGGCGCCACGTTCGATAGGGACGACCGCGGCAATCCGACCGTGATACGTGAGTCGTCGGGCGCCGTCACAACGATCGACTACGACGAGTGGGACCGCCCCGTGCACGAGTCTTTCGGCAATGGCGGTGAGCAGGATGCGCCCGGCGAGGTCCTCCGGGGGTTCGACCCGGCGGGCCGCCTCAAGAAGGAGATTCGCACGCAGTTGAATGTCGGGGACGTGACGACGACCTGGGATTACAACGACCGCGACCAGGTCACGACGATCACGCGCGACCATGTCGCAAACGCCGCGCCGTCCGCGGCGCCGACCAGCACCTCGACGACGACGTTCGTCTACGACCTCACGAGCGGGTTCCTCGTGGCCGTTTTCACGGATGTGGGGACGACGACGACGTACCACTTCGAGAACGCGGGGCGCCTCGCGTCGGTCACGCCGGGCGGCTCGGGGACGCGCCTCTTCGGATACGACGAGATGGGGAGGCTGACGTTCGCCTTCGACGGGGACCGCGGAACGTGGAAGGGCACGTACGATTCCTTCGGCCGGCTCGGCGGCGAAACCCTTTCCGGAGGCGGTGCCGTGACGCGCACCTTCGACAAGGCAGGCGGTCTCAAGACGGCGAAGCTGCAGGAGGGGGTCACGACTCTCTCCGAGATCGCCGACGCGAACGTGACCAGCTGGGGCGCGTTGAAGGACCTCACGCGCCGGATGACGGCCGCCAAGGACCTCCTGATGGTTCGTACGCTCGACAAGGAAGGGCGGCTCACGGAGCAGACGTCGGACGCTCACACGGACCTCAAGGTCACGTTCGCTGATTCGGCGGGCCGGCCCACGCGCGTCCAGGACGCGGTGAACTCGCTCGACCTCGACTATCGCGGCGTTTCGACCGCCTGGCCGAAGAACCTGACCTATGGCGTCGTCGTGGATCCATCGGGCGGATCGATCCCGACGGTTGCCAGCACGCTGAGGCACGACGCGCTCGGCCGGGTCGTCGAGGACTCGCGCGACGACGGCATTTTCCGGACCACCGCGTACGACCAGGCAGGCCGCCCCGTCGAAACGAAGGACGGGGCGTCGGCGACCCAGTTTCAGTGGGACTCGCGCGGCTCCCTCGTCCAGCTGACGCGCCCGAATGGTCAAGGCGCCACCGGATTCGGGTACGACCGCGACGGTCGTCTTACGGCGAAGCAAACGGATGCGGGCGGATCCTCCTATGCGGAGTCCCTCGAGTATTGGCCGCCTGGCGGAAAGTACGCGGGACTTCCGAAGACCTTCAACCGCACCGGTGGCCCGACAGTCACGGCCGACGAGTACTACCCGGACGACATGCTCAAGACGCTGTCGCCTGGCGACGGCTCGACGGTGAGGCTCGAATACGACGCCGCGAATCGCCTCACGAAGACCACCGTGACGGGTGGACCGTCCGTGCCTGGAGGCGCTCTTTACTCGTGGGACGGGGCGTCACGGATGAAGGGCGCAACACGTCTGAAGGCGAGCGGCCCGGATCTTGTTCCGGACCTCGCCGCCGCCGTCGTGCCCGGGGCATACGACTTCGCGGGCCGCCCGCATTCCGAGACCGTCGGCTCGCGCCCGGCGCTCACGCGCGACTACGACGTTCTCGGCGGCGTCACGTCGCTCGGGCTGCCGCTCGGCGTCGGCGCCGCGCGGCCGTTCGGCTACACGCGCGCGTTCGAGCCACTCACGCACCGCCTCGCGTCGATCACCGGGGTCGGCGACGCGCCGCTCCCGGGCGGCGTGGCGCCGGCCCTCCTCGGAGCCTCGTGGGCCTGGGCCGGAGACGACCTCGTCCTCGGCGTCACCTCCAACGGCCCGCTCCACGCGGCCCACCGTTTCGGCTACGTCGGCGGGCCGGGCGGCCCCGACGGGTCGGTCCCCGGTGCCGCGAAGTGGAAGCTCGGGACGCTCACGGTGGGCACGGACCCCGGCGCGAAGAACGCCCTGCCGTTCGGCGACGCCGGCGCGCCGGGATCATCGGCGTGGGGCCAGTTCGCGTACGGGTACGATTCCACGGCGAGGGACGGTACGAAACTCGGACGCGCCATCACGACGATCGGGCTGGCGGCAGGTTCGCTCCTGTCGAACCAGGGCTTCGCCTACGGCGTCGACAACGCCAAGCGCCTCACGAGCGCGTACGCCGGGCCCGGCAGCGTCACGGGTGCCGATGCGGCGGCCGCCATCGCGGCCTTCGAGCGCTTCCGGTACGAGTACGGCAGGGCCGACCAGCTCAAGAAGGAAACGCGCGAAGTCGCCGGACAGGCCGTCGGCTACGAGACGGGAGCGCAAGGCCGGCCCGACACGCGCCAGCTGGACGCGGGTCCGGTCGTGACGTTCGCTTACGACGCCCTCAAGCGCCGCACGTCGGACGACCGTTTCACGAACATCACCTGGCACTTCGACGGC
>JARXKK010000127.1 GCA_030278895.1 Acidobacteriota bacterium | reverse complement strand
GAGATCGACCCCCTGACGGGTCTCGTGCCGGTGACGCTCAACCTCGACGCGTGTAATGGGTGCGGGCTCTGCATGGAGGCCTGCCCGGAGCCGTACGGCCTCCGGCCGAAGGAGGAAGGCGGCGACTTCGAGCTTCAGGATCCGGAGAAGCTCTTCGGCGGCCGCCCCGCGATCCGTCCCCGGCCCGCGGTAATCCCGCCGGAAGCGATCCCGCTGCCGCCCGTCTCGCCGCTCGTCCTGAAGGGGAACTACGCGTCGGCGATCGGGGCGCTTCTCGCCGGATGCCGGCACGTGTTCGGCTATCCGATCACGCCCTCCACCGAGGGCGCCGAGCTGATGGCGAGGCTCATGCCGAAGCTCGACGGCGTCTTCCTGCAGGCCGTGAGCGAGGTCGCGACCGTGAACATGATGTACGGCTGCGGGGGCGCGGGCCTCCCGTGCATGACCTTCACGTCGTCGCCCGGCTTCAGTCTCATGCTCGAGGGGATCTCCTACATGATCGGCGCCGAGGTCCCCGGCGTCTTCGTGAACGTGATGCGCGGCGGCCCTGGTCTCGGCAACATCGCGCCCGAGCAGTCCGACGTGAAGCTCGTGTGCCGCGGCCTCGGCCACGGCAACACGCACGCGATCGTGCTGGCTCCGTCGACCCCGCAGGAGATGCTCGACCTGACGCGGCTCGCGTTCGAGCTGGCGTTCCGCTACCGGAACCCGGTCGTCGTCGTCGCGGACGGTTATCTCGGGCAGATGACGGGCAAGGTCGTCCTTCCGTCCACGATGGTGCGGCCCGGCCTTCCCGAGTGGGCGGTCTTCGGCGACGGCGCCCACCGTGGCAACCTCATCTCCTCGATCTTTCTCGACGAGAAGGATCTCGAAAAACACAACGCGCACCTCAACGACAAGTACAAGCTCATGGAGTCCGAACAGAGGGCCGATCTCTTCGCCTGCGGTGACGCGTCCACGCTCGTCATCGCGTTCGGTACGCCCGCGCGGATGGCGAAGGGAGCGGTCGAGACCCTGCGCGGAGAGGGCCTCAAGGTCGGCCTCTTCCGTCCGCTCACGCTCTGGCCCTTCCCGATCGCCGCGCTCCGGGCGTTCCTGCCCAACGTGAAGAAGATCCTCGTCGTCGAGGCGAGCAACGGGCAGCTCGAGGACGAGCTTCGCCTCGCGCTCTCGAAGGCGGGGCTGGCGGCGCCGCCGATCGAATCCGTTCGCCATTTTGGCGGCGTCCTTCCCCAGTCGAACGAGATTGCCGCGGCAGTCCGGGACCATGCGGAGGTGGCGGCATGAGCGTCTTCTACGAGAAGTTCGAACGCCACGCGGGAGGCGAGGGGCTGAAGGGCCACGCCACGCATTACTGTCCGGGCTGCGGCCACGGCCTCGTGCACAAGTTCCTCGCCGAGGCCATCGAGGAGCTGGGGATCCAGGACCGCACGGTCGCGATCTCGCCGGTGGGCTGCTCGGTCTTCCTCTATTACTACTTCGACGTCGGCAACTCGCAGGCGGCGCACGGACGCGCGCCCGCGGTGGCGCTCGGCCACAAGTACGCGAACCCGGATTCGGTCGTGATCAGCTATCAGGGCGACGGCGACCTCGCCTCCATCGGGCTCGCGGAAATCATTTCCGCCGCGCAGCTCGGCACGCCCTTGACCGTCATTTTCGTGAACAACGCGATCTACGGCATGACGGGCGGCCAGATGGCCCCGACGACGCTGATGGGACAGAAGAGCGCCACGAGCCCCGAGGGCCGGACCGCGCTGATGGGCCAGCCGATGAAGATGGCCGAGCTCGTCGCGGGTCTCGACGGGACCGTCTACGTCGAGCGCGTTGCCCTCTTCGACGCGAAGCAGCGCATGAAGGCGAAGAAGGCCGTCCTCAAGGCCGTGAAAATCCAGGCCGAGAACCGCGGCCTCGCGTTCGTCGAGGTGCTCGCCGAGTGCCCGACCCACCTCGGGTTGACGCCCGAAGCAACCGAAGCGTGGGTGAAAGAAAAGATGCTCCCGGTCTTCCCGCTCGGCGTGAAGAAGGACACCGTCCCCGAACCCTGGTTTCATCTCGAGAAACCCCGCTTCGACGCCGACAGCCTTCTCGCTGCCGTCGGGGCCTCCGCCGAGCTCCCGCCGCGATTCGCGGCGGGTTTCCCGACGCACCTCGGCGGCACCGACATCGCCCTGAAGCTCGCGGGCGCGGGGGGAGACGGCGCGCAGACGGCCGCCATGCTCATCACCCGCGCGGCCATCCACGAAGGTTACGACGCGACGCACATTCCGAGCTACGGCCCCGAGTCGCGCGGCGGAACGTCCTACGCCGACGTGCACGTGAGCGCGGACGAGGTGCTCTCGCCGGCCTCGCCGCACCCGCGGATCCTCCTGGCATTCAATGCCCCGAGCCTCGCGAAGTTCGCGCCGGACGTGGCGCCCGGCGGCACGATTCTCTACGACAGCTCGATCGTGAAGAATCCTCCGGCCTTTCCGGAAGGCGTCCACGTTTTCGGCGTGCCGTTCACGGAGATCGCCGTCGACCTCGGCAAGGCGATGGTGAAGAACATCGTCGCCCTCGGCGCGCTGCAGGCCGCGACGAAGATCTTCCCCGAGGAGACGTTTCGCACCGCGATCCGCCTCGCCCTGAAGGACAAATGCGCGCTGATCCCCCTGAACGAAGAGGCATTCTCGTGGGGCATGCGCGCCGCCCAGCCGCCCGAACCGAGCCAAGGAGAGGCAACATGAATCAGGACCTGATCCCGGTTTCGCTGACTCCCGCCGAATACCGCATGCTCATGGGCCTCCGCGACGTGCCCGAGTCGTCGCTCAAGTCCCGGGTGAAGGCTCTCATCGAGGCCCTGCTCTCGATGGCGAAGGAGCCACGCTGCCCCGAGCAGCAGTCCGACGGCGTGCCGTGCGCCAGCGTGCACGCTAATTGCGATCAGTGCGTCGAGGTCACGCGCATGCTCGACGGACTCGAGGCGATGGAGCTCCAGATCCGCGGCTTCCCGGGATGAACCGGATGTCCCTTCTCGAGCACGAGGTGTACGCGCTGCTCTCGGGAGCGGGCTTCGCCGTTCCTCAGCATGTCTTCTGGGAGGGAGAGCCGGGAGACCCGCCCGGGAGAATTCAAGATTTCTTGGAAGGTTTAGGGGGAGACGCGGCGGGCGACGTCGTCCTCAAGATCGCCTCGCCGGATCTCGCCCACAAGTCCGATGTCGGAGGTCTTGCACTTTCCAAGAAGTCCTCTTCTTCTGTCGCCGCTGCAGCGAAGCAGATCTGGGAGGACATCGGGCGCCGGGCACCCGACGCCAAGCGGCTTGGAATCCTCGTCGTCGAGAAGCTCGTCCCCGCCTCCGGCACGCCCGCGGTCGAGGCGCTCCTTTCCTTCAAGAACGACCTGGCCTTCGGCCCGGTCCTCGTCTTCGGGCTCGGCGGGCTCCTGACGGAGTGGTACGGCCAGATGGCGCCGGGCGGCACGACGGCGATCCTGCGGCCGGGAGAGGTGAAGCAGGGCCTCGAGGCCGCAGTGAAGAAGTTGCCGGCGCTGAGGATTTTCTTCGAAGGCGGCAGGGCCAGCGCGAAGGCGCCTCTCGCGCTGGATGAGATCGCGGACCGGCTCGAAGCCCTTTCTAAAAATCTTCTCTTGTCATTTTCCCCCGAAAACTCTTTCGGTAATCCGACCCTCGAAGAGCTGGAAATCAATCCGGTTCTCCTTTGCGCCGACGGCCGATGGGTCGCTGCGGACGGGAAGGCGCGCTTCTCGGAGCGCCGCGTCGCGCGCGTCCGCCGCCCGCTCGAAAAGATCTCCCATCTCCTCGCGCCGAAGAGCGCCGTCGTCTTCGGGGCCTCCGCGAACGACACGAACCCGGGACGCATCATCCTCGGCAACCTGAAGGCGTCCGAGACGATCACGTACGGCGCGCTGCGGGCCGTGCATCCCCGCGCTGCGACGATTGACGGCATCCCGTGCCTGAAGTCCGTGACGGAGCTCGACGCTCCCGTCGATCTCGCGGTCGTCGCGATTCCGGCCGCCGGCGCGCGCGACGCCATCCGGGATCTCTGCGCGGGCGATCTCGCGCGGGCGATCATCCTCATCCCGGGCGGCTTCTCGGAGACGGGGAACCACGATCTCGAGGACGAGATGAAGGCGGCACTGGCGGAATCACGGAACCTGCCGTCCGGAGGCCCTGTCCTCGTGGGGGGCAACTGCCTCGGCGTCGTTTCGAAGCACGCCTACAACACGTTCTTCCTCCCGCAGTACAAGCTCCCGTTCCACGACGCGCCGGGAGACCGGCTCGTCGCGGTGAGCCAGAGCGGCGCGTACCTCGTGTCTCTCACGAGCAATCTCGACGGCATCGTGTTCCCGCGCGCGTCGATTTCCTACGGCAACCAGATCGACCTTACGGCGGCTGACTTCCTCGAATACTTCGAGATGGACCCGTCCGTCCGGGTCCTCGCGTTCTACGTCGAGGGTTTCCTCCCGCTCGACGGCGCACGCTTCGCGGCGATCACGCGGCGGCTCACGGCTGCGGGCCGGCGCGTCCTCGTCTACAAGGCCGGCCGCACGCCGCTCGGCGCGCGGGCGGCCGAGAGCCACACGGCGTCTCTTGCCGGCGACTGGGAGGTCGCGCGCGCGCTTCTCGAGGGCGCGGGCGCCGTCGTGGCGGTCACGCTCGACATGTTCGAGGACAACACGAAGATCTTCACGATGCTCGCGGACCGCCTGCCGTCGGGGCGGCGGCTCGCGGTCCTCTCGAACGCCGGCTTCGAGTGCGGGGCCGTGCTCGACCGCCTGTACGAGCTGACGCCAGCGGCTCTTTCGCTCGAGACGAAGGCGCGCCTCGTGGCCTGCCTCCCCGCGATCGCGCACGCGGACAATCCCGTCGACGCGACACCGATGGCCGACACCGCTGCTTTCGTCGCGGCGGCGGCGGCCTTGCTCCGCGACCCGGGAGTGGACGCGCTGATCGTCTCGCCGATTCCGGTCACGCCGGCGCTCGACGACCTCGCGCCCGATCTTTCGGGCTCGCACGGCGAGAACATCTATTCGGCGGGATCCCTCGCACAGGAGCTTCTCCGTCTCTTCCGCGAGACCGCCAAGCCGCTCGTCGTGAACGTCGATTCCGGGCGCCTCTACGACGACTTCGTCAACGTCCTGCAGCGCGGCGGGATCCCCGTCTACCGGAAGATCGATCGTGCCTCGCGCGCTCTCTCGGCGCTCTGCTCCTGAGAGCGACGCCTCAGGAGTTGTTCGGGTTGCCTTCGGTTCTGAGGTAGTAGTACAGGCGCTTCCCGGCGTCCTGCGGGAAGGCGTTCACGCGCGACACGCGGTAGGCCGTGTCGCCTTCGCCCTCGAACGTGAAGCGCGTGTCCACCTCGGCCGCCCCCTCGGGGAGAAGAAGGTTGCCCCAGCGCTCCTCCGTCTTCCCGTACCGGCATTTCGGGTCCAGCGAAACGGTGTCCCTCATGCCGACTGGCCGTTCGGCGCCGGGAGATTCGCGGGCACGACGACGGCGGGCGCGAGCTCGGCGCTCTTTTTGTCGAGTCCGTCCTGCCGCGCGTGCTTGTGCGCGCGGGCGGCGCGGATGAAGTCCTTGAAGAGCGGATGCGGCGCCGTGGGCTTGCTCTTGAACTCGGGGTGAAACTGGCAGCCGAGGAACCACGGGTGGTCCGAGATCTCGACCATCTCCACGAACTTGCGGTCGGGCGACATGCCGCAGAACGTCATCCCGGCGTCGCGAAGGGCAGGCAGGTATTCCTGGTTGACCTCGTAGCGGTGGCGGTGGCGTTCCCAGATCGTCGCCTCGCCGTACGCGCGCCGCGCGAGCGTGCCCTCGCCGAGGTCGCACGGGTACTTGCCGAGCCGCATCGTGCCGCCGAGCGCGTCCACCCCGATGAGGTCGCGCAGCATGTAGATGACCTTGTTCGGGGCGTTGGGCTCGAACTCCGTGGAATTTGCACCGGCGATGCCGCAGACGTTCCGTGCGTACTCGATGACCGCGCACTGCATCCCGAGGCAGATCCCGAAGAACGGGACCCTCGTCTCGCGCGCGAGGCGGATCGCCTTCAGCTTTCCCTCGATGCCGCGACGGCCGAATCCGGGGCCGACGAGGATCGCGTCCGCGCGGACGAGCGTCTCGGGGAAGCCGGCCGTCTCCAATTCCTCGGAGTCCACGAACGTGATCTTCACCTTCACGTTGTTCGCGATGCCGCCGTGATGGAGAGCCTCGTTCAGCGACTTGTAGCTGTCGCCGAGCTGGACGTACTTGCCGACGAACGCGATCGTGACCTCTTCCTGGGGGTTCTTGACGCGGTTCACGATCGAGTCCCACTTCGCGAGATCGCGTTCGTAGTGCGGAAGCGAGAGCTGATCGAGGAGGATTTCGTCGAGCCCCTCGCGCGCGAACGCGAGCGGCACCTCGTAGATCGTCGAGACGTCGCGTGCCGTGATGACGGCCCGTTCGTCCACGTTGCAGAAAAGGGCGATCTTCTTCTTCATCTCTTCGGGGATCGAGCGGTCCGCCCGGCAGAGGAGGATGTCCGGCTGAATTCCGATGGAGAGGAGCTCCTTGACGGAATGCTGGGTTGGTTTGGTCTTGAGCTCGTCGGAAGCCGCGATGTACGGCACGAGAGTGAGGTGGACGTTGATCGCGTTGCCGCGGCCCACGTCCTGCCGGAACTGGCGGATCGCCTCGAGGAACGGCAGCGACTCGATGTCGCCCACCGTGCCGCCGATCTCCACGAGGACGACGTCGTTGTCGCCCGCGACGCGGCGGATGCAGTCCTTGATCTCGTCCGTGATGTGCGGGATGACCTGGACCGTCTTCCCGAGGAAGTCCCCGCGCCGTTCCTTCTCGATGACGGTCTGATAAACCTTCCCGGTCGTGACGCTGCTCGCCTTGTTCGTGATGGCTGACGTGAAACGTTCGTAGTGGCCGAGGTCGAGGTCGGTCTCGGCCCCGTCGTCGGTGACGAAAACCTCGCCGTGCTGGAACGGCGACATCGTGCCGGGGTCGACGTTGAGATAGGGATCGAATTTCTGCAGCGTCACGCGGAATCCGCGCGCTTCGAGGAGCGCGCCCATCGAGGCCGCGGCGATTCCCTTGCCGAGGCCGGAAACCACACCACCCGTGATGAAAATATATTTGGTTCCCACGCTACACCTCCGTCGCGGCTGAAAGGGTTGTGGTTCGGCGAAGCAAATCTTCTACTCTTTCGGCATCCTCGATCGTGTCGACGCCTATCGAATCAGAGGCCGCGTCCAGCACCGCCATCGCCATCCCCGCCGCGAGCGCGCGGAGCTGCTCGAGGCTCTCGGCGCGCTCGAGCGGATGCGGCGGAAGCGACGTCCACTTCGCGAGCGCTTCCTTGCGGTAGCCGTAGAGGCCGAGGTGTTTGAATGTCGCGAGGCCGGGTTCGGCCCGCCGGCGGTAGGGAAGGGGGGACCGCGAGAAGTACAGGGCGCGCCCGTCGTCGCCGCGCACGACCTTCACGTTGTTCGGGTTCGCGATCTCGTTCGGGTCGTGGATCGCGAGCGCGATGGTGGCGAGCGGGAACTCGGGATGGTCGAGGAGAAAGCCCGCCACCCGGTCGATGTTCTCGGGATCCATCATCGGCTCGTCGCCCTGCACGTTCAGGACGACGCTCACGTCGAGGTCCTTCACGGCGGCGAAGACCCGGTCGGTCCCCGACGGCAGGGCGGGATCGGTCATCACGGCCTTTCCGCCCGCGGACTCGACGACCCGGGCGATCCGTTCGTCGTCCGTCGCGACGAGAACGAGCGCGATCCGTTTCGCCTTCAGCGCCTTTTCGAGGACCCGCACGACCATCGGAATTCCGGCGATCGGATGGAGGGCCTTACCAGGAAAGCGCTCCGCTCCGTAGCGGGAGGGGATGACGGCGACCGAGGAAAGGGGGGAATCGGTCGCCAGCGGGTGCACGTTCGATACTAACATTGGCGCCCGAGAGCGCGTCAACGCGCCGCCGGACTGCGCCTCGGAACCCCTGAAAAGGTCGTCGTCACCGGCCCCGCTGGCGGGTCGATGACGACTTGGAGGGATGGGATGGAGGGATTCGGGGGGCGTTATCCGGCCACGATCTTGGCGCGGTCGTTCGTGTCTTCTTCTGCCTCTTCCGCTTCCAGGAGCCCGTGGAGAGGAAGCGCGGACGTTTCGAGCGCGCCCTCCAGCTCACGGATGCCTTCGCGGGCCGCGACGGAATAGGAGTTCGATTCGTCATACCCGGAGGCGGCGACGACCTTCTCGTACGTGAGGAGGGCCTTCGTCGGTTCATGCAGCGCGTAGTGGTAGGTGTGTGCCACCGTCATGCGCGCCTGCAGGTCGTAGGGGTTGAGCCGCAGAATCTTCGCCAGGAACACGAGCGCGTCGTTGTGACGCTCCTCTTCGAGCGCGACTTCGGCGCGGTGGCGATAGAGGGCGACCTCTTCCTCGAGAGTGAAGTCCTCGCGCGACGTGGCGCTGAAGGGCGACCGGAAGGACCGGAACAGCTTTTCGATCATTCGCTCTCCTGACCGTTCCCGGA
>JARXKK010000126.1 GCA_030278895.1 Acidobacteriota bacterium | reverse complement strand
GACGTCATGAACCCGTCCGGGACGGGCCGCTTCATCGCGGACTGCTGGTTCTCGGACGAGCCGCTCCCCGCCGCGTACACGCACCCGTCGGCCGCGAAGCTGCGCGAGAACGGCGGCGTCGGCGCGAAGGCCCCGGACAAGACTTCGGTCGAGGCGTACATCGCCGCCGTCGACGTGAAGGGCGCGATCGCGCGCGTGATCGAGGGCGGCCGCAAGGCGGGCGGCCCGCGCGGCGCGTATCTCGAAGGCCTCGGCCTGTGCAGCGAGGTCATGTGGGACCTCGGGATGGAGATCCTCGGCAAGGGCCCGGAGGTCCCGTACGACCGCTGCGTGAAGACGATCACGGGCGCGGCCCCCGAGCCCTCAAGACCCTCGGAGAAACGCCGGCGCGTCGCGGACCTCCTGAATGCGGCCGGGTACGCGTCAAACGGCTCCGAATCTCTTCTCGCGGCCGTGAGCGCGTGGCGCGAGGAGCGGCTCGTCCCCGGCAAGTCGATCCCGGCGCTGGGCGACGCGTTCATCGCGCACTACGACGCGCTGACGGCGAAGAACCTCCTGCCGTTCCTCCCGAAGGAGCTCGCGCGCGTGCCCCGGGCGAACGTGAAGTTCCTCGCGATCGAGAATGCGTGGTTCTCGGGTTCGATGAACTACCTCGGACACGCGCGAAAGCCGGACGGCTCGCCCGAGTACGAGGCGACGTACGAGCTGAACGCGTCGCTCCAGATCTCCGTGCCCGAGTTCCAGCAGCTCGTGAGCCACGAGGTCGTGCCGGGCCACGTGACGACGTTCGCCTACATGCAGGACCTCTTCGTCCGGGGGCTCGTGGGGTTCGAGGCGTCCGTTCTCACGATGAACACTCGCGCCGCCGTCCTCTTCGAGGGCATCGCGAACAACGGCGTTCTCGTCGCGCACGGGGTCACCGAAGTTCAGAACCTTCCCGACCGGGATCTCCAGATCGGCGTTCTCCTCGCGCTGCTGCAGGACGACGCAAAGAACCACTCTTCGTATCTGACCTGGAAGGAGAAGCTCCCGCAGAAGGACGTCGCCGCGACTCTGCGGCAGGAGTTCCTCGTTTCGAAAGAGCGCGCGGACAAGCTCTCCGGGGCGTGGGGCCGCCACCCGCTCCTCGGCCGGATGTACCTGCCGGCCTACCGCGCGGGAACCGAGCTCGTCGCGCGCCTCAGGCGCGAGCACCCGCCGGAGAAGATCCTGCCCGCGATGTACGGCGTCAAGGGTCTCGTCGACTCCGCGACGCTGCCGGCCGTCGCCGCGGCGTAACGGCTGCCGCTCCTAACGCGTCCGTCCGAACGCGTCGAGGGCAGCGCGATCCCCGCGCTCGAACGCGAGCTCGGCCTCGAGCCCGATCCGGTCGCGTCCGATCGTCACGACCGCGAGCGTCAGGCCATCCTTTCGATAGGCGAGCGTCGCGTCCTTCGACGCGAGACTCCCGTGGACGTCGATCCGGTCCCACCGCTCGGCGTGGCCGACGTAGGCGAGGAAGACGTCGTAGTGCGCGCTCCAGAAGAAGGGCACGTCGCGGAACGCCTCCGGTCTTCCGAGAATCGCGCGGGCCGCGGCCGCCCCCATCCGCTCGGCCACGACCCAGTGCTCGACGCGGATGGTCCCGCCGAATCTCGGATCGTTCCAGCGCGCGACGTCTCCCGCCGCGAAGATTCCCTTTACGCTCGTCTCGAGGCGCTCGTCGACGAGGATGCCGCGGTCCGTGCGGAGCCCCGCGCTTTCCGCGAGACCGGTCGCGGGGCGGACGCCGATGCCGACGACGACGAGGTCGGCTGGGAGCTCGGCGCCGCTTTTCAGGCGAACGGCCGTCATCGAGATCGAAGCGACGCTTTCGCCGAGGTGAAACACGACGCCATGCTCCTCGTGGAGGCGTTTCAGGAACGCCCCGACTTCCGGGCCGAGCACCTTCTCGAACGGAGGACCCGGCGCGACGACGTCCACCGCGACGCCGAGCTTGCGGAGAGAAGCCGCGGCCTCGAGCCCGATGAACCCGGCCCCGACGACGACGGCGCGCTTCGCCTTCCCCGCGCCGAGGGCAATCGCCTTGCCGTCGGCCAGGGTCCGAAGCGTGTGCACGTGGGGAAGATCCGAACCGGGGACGTCGAGCTTCACGACCTCGACTCCGGTCGCCAGGAGGAGGGCATCCCACGAAACGGTCGAGCCATCCGCGAGAAGGGCGCGCTTTCCGGAGGCGTCGATCCTCGCAACGCGCGAACCAGTCCGCACGTCGATCGCCGCGGGCATCGCGAGCGGCATCCATTCCTCGGGCGCATCACCCGTCAGGTACTCCTTCGAGAGGTTCGGGCGATCCACCGGGCCCGTTTCTTCGGCGCCGAGAAGCGTGACGGTTCCCTTGAAGCCCTCACGCCAAAGGGTGTCGGCAGCCGCGTAAGCCGCGGCTCCCGCGCCGACGATGACGACGGATGCCGGACCTGCCGCCTCCCGGGTCCGGACCGCCGGCTCGGGCTTGCGCGCGCCGACCCGCACGCGCCCGTCCCGGACCTCGACGTCGTAACAGGCGACGGGCCCGAAGGCCGGCGCGCGGAGCGCTTCGCCGGTCGAGAGATCGAAGCAGGCGTGGTGGAGAGGACAGCGGAGCGCGCCGTCCGCGACGATGCCGCCCGCGAGCGGCGTGGAATAGTGGGTGCACGTCGCACCGACCGCGAAGAATCCGGCGCCATGCCGCACGAGGACGACGGCCTCTCCGGCCGCGTGTCCGAGGAGCGGAACGCCCTCGCGGAGTTCCTCGCTCGGAGCGCCCTCTCCGAAGTCCGTTCCCTGAAGCTCGTCTTCGTCGTGCGCCACGCGGCGAAATACTATCCGAAGGAGCGAATCAGTCCGGCAGGAACTCCCGCGTCAGGTTGCGGTTCGCGCCCGTGCCGACGAAGACGTTGTCCTCGATGCGGATGCCCCCCGAGGGGACGAGGCGGTCGACGAGAGCCCAGTCGAAAGCCGCGGCGTGCGGGCCGGCCCGGAAGGGCTCGAGGAGCATCGGGATGAAGTAGAGCCCCGGCTCGATCGTGAAGACCATGCGCTCCTCGATGACGCGCGTCGTGCGGAGAGCCGGGTGACGCGCGGGCGGCGGCGCGATCGTGCCTTCCCGGTCGACCTGGCGGCCCGCGACATCGTGGACCTGGATGCCGAGGAAGTGGCCGAGGCCATGCGGGAGGAACGGGTACGTGAGGCCCTTCTCGAACGCTTCGTCGGCCGGAATCCGGAGAATGCCCGCCTCCGCGAGGAGCGCCGCGACGCCGCGGTGTGTCTCGAAGTGGAGGTCGACGTACGACTTCCCTGGCCGGCTCGTAACGCAGAGATCTGCCTGCAGCGTCTTCATGCCCTCGAGGAGCCGGACGAAGACGGGGTCGGCGCCCGGGGCGACGTACGTGCGCGTGATGTCGGACGCATAGCCGCGCGTCGTCGCGCCCGCGTCGATGAGGAACACGCGGGCCTTCGTAGTCTGGCGGCCGCTCTTGCCGTGATAGTGAAGCGTGGCCGCGTGGTGGTCGAGGCCGACGATCGACGTGTAGGGGAGCGCGTCCTCGACGTCGCCGAGGGCGGTGAGATAGGCGTGGTGGATGTCGATTTCCGGGTCGCCCGCACGGAACGCGGCCTCGGCCGCGCGATGCGCGGGCGCGGCCTTCGCCGTCGCGGCGATCAGCGCCTCTACTTCCCAGTCGCTCTTGTAGGTCCGTTCCCAGTCGAGGCGCGCGACGAGCGGCTTGGGATTCAGCCCGGCCGGCGCGATGCCGTTTTCCGAAGCTTCTTCTGCCGCCCCGCCCACGAACGCAGTGCGCGGTCCGGGAGAGCCGATTTCCTTCCACGCCGCCGCGGGCGTCGAAACCTCGACGACGTCGAACTCGGCCCGGACGAAATCCGGAGCGGGGGCGGGCGGCGCGTACCAGAAATCGCGCGGTTGCACGCGGACGAGGCGCGGGCGCCGGCCCGGCGCGAAGTCGAGGATGTGATGCGGACCCTCGACGGGCGCCCAGTGCGCGAAGGCGGGCGTGGAGTGGAAGGGCGCGTCATTGTCGTCCGCGAAGTATGTGAAGGGAGTGCCCGAGTGGATCAGGAGCCGGTCGAATCCCGTCTCCTGAAGGGCGCGGGCGGTCGTCGCGGCGCGCGCGGCGACGTGTGCGGAGTAGGAGGCGAAGGGTGCTGTCGTGCTCATGGTGTTGCCTCAGGCGGGAGCGGCCGCGGAAAGGCCGAGGTTCTCGGCGGCCTCGACGAGGCGCACGAGCGTGTCGTGAAGCTCGCGGCGCGTATTTTCGATCTCCGCCCTGAGCTCGACGAGGCGATTCGAGGCGGCGGCCTCGGCGCGCGTCCGCGCGGCCGCATAGTCGGCCTGCAGGACGTCGAGGCGCTGTACCGCGCGGAGGCGCGCGGCCTCGAGGTCCGCGAGCGCCTGATGTGCCGTGACGCGGGCGGCGTCCCTGATTCCGTCCCACCGGGCCGCGAGCTGGGCGAGCGGATCGTCCTCCATCGCCTGGCCGGAGGTCTCGACGGAAACGTCCAGCTTCGTGCGGGCGAGCGCGAGGGCTTCGGTGACAGCGGGAGACGGCGCGCGGCGGAGACCCTTCACGAGGCCGATCTTCTCGCCGAGCCAGAGGAGGGAGAAGCTCATGTCCACCTGCCACCACGTGAAGCCCTGCGCGGCCGAGCTCGGGTAGTAGTGGTGGTTGTTGTGCCAGCCCTCGCCCATCGTGACGAGCGCGAAGATCATGCTGTTGCGGCTCTGGTCCGCCGTCGGAAACACGCGGCGCCCGAACAGGTGCATGACCGAGTTGATGGTGAACGTTCCGTGCCACAGAAGGACCGTCGACAGGAAGTAGCCGTATATGAGACCGGTCCAGCCGAAGGCGAAGAACAGGGCGACCGCGTAAACCATCGTCGCGGCGTACTGGTTCCGGTCCAGCCAGCGCAGCTCGGGAAACTTCGCGAGGTCGGGGATCCGCGTGTAGTCGGTCTCGTCGTAGAGGCCCGACAAAATCCAGCCGATGTGGCTCCACCAGAAACCGTTCTGAACGGGGCTGTGGATGTCTTCGGGCCGGTCGGAATACTTATGGTGGTGCCGGTGGTTCGAGGCCCACCAGAGAACGCCCTTTTGCGCCGACGTCTGGCCGAGGAATGCCATCAGGAACTGCGGCACGCGCGCGAGGCGGTATGCCCGGTGCGAGAAGTAGCGGTGGAACCCCGCCGTGATCGCGAACATCCGGAGGTAATAGGACGCGACGCAGAGGGCGACTCCCGTCCAGGAGAAGCCGACGAGGGCGACGCCCGCGATCGCCGCGGCGTGGACGAGGAGAAAGCCGGCGACCGCGGACGGGCGCACGACATGCTGCGGAGGAGTCGCGGTCGAGAGCTCGGCCGTCTGGGTCATGAGGGATCCTTCTTGTTGGCGCTACTTCGTGGCGGGAGCTGCGGGAGTGTCGGCCTTCTTCTTGTTGGCTTCGACGGTGATGAGGAGGTCGACTTCGTCGGAAAGCATCGCGTTCCCGTCTGCGATGTTGTTCCAGCTCACGCCGAAGTCCTTGCGGTTGATCTTTCCCGCGACGTCGAATCCGGTTTTCTGGCCGCCGCGGCCGTCGCCCGCAAATCCGTTCGCCGTGACGGTGAGGGCGACCGTCTTCGTGACGCCCCTGATCGTGAGATCGCCGGTCACGTCGTACACATCCTTGCTCTTCGCGGCGACCTTCGTGGAATTGAACGTGATCTCAGGGAACTTCGCGGTGTCGAAGAAGTCGGCCGAGTTCAGGTGCTTGTCGCGAGTCGGGTTTCCCGTGTCGATGCTCGCCGCGTCGATCTTCAGCTTCACGGTGCTCGTGGCCGGGTTCGCGCGATCGAGCTCGATCGTGCCGTCGAATTTCGTGAAGCGGCCGCCGACCTTCGAGACGAAGTGGCGGACCTTGAAGCCGAACTCGGTGTGAGGCTTGTCGAACGTGAAGGTTTCTTTCTCGGCCCGGGCGGCGGGGGCGAGGGCGATGACAGCGAGGACGGCGAGCCCAACGGCGGGCGCGAAGCGGCGGAGTCGGATCATGGGAAGAAATTCTCCTTCTTGGCGAATCCGAGGGGGGGGGCTCGAGGGTGTTCCCCCGGCGCACGGAAGTTTAGACGAGTTACTCTCCACACTGGAAAAGGGGAGTCTCATGGCAGAAACAGGCGTTCAGGTATTCGCGAATCACCGCCGCTTCGATCCCTGGTATCACTTCTTCGTGGCTCCGGTCGTCATAATCTCCTTCTTCGTCGCGCTGTGGGGCTTCATCAAGAGCCTGTCGACGGGCTTCTCGGCGTGGGCGGCTTGGAACGTGATCGTCTGGGCCGCGGCGGTCGCCGTCGTGTTGATCGCGCGGACATACCCGCTGAAGGTCCAGGACCGCATCATCCGGCTCGAGGAGCGGCTGCGCCTCGCGACGCTGCTCGACGGTCCGCTCAAGGCGCGCATCGGCGAGCTCGACGGACGCCAGCTCGTCGGGCTGCGCTTCGCCTCCGACGCCGAGGTGCCGGCGCTCGTGAAGGCGGCGCTCGACGAAAAACTCTCGGGCGAAGAGATCAAGAAGCGGGTTCAGAACTGGCGCCCCGACACGTTCCGCGTTTAGCCGGAACGCGTCAGTCGATCGGGCCGCGGCCCGTGGCGCGCAGGTCGTCCAGGGCCGCCTGCATGAGGCTCTGGACTTCCTCGAGGAGCGCTTCGACCTCTTTGGGGGCTCGGCCCGCCGTCGGGACGGGCGGAAGGAAGCGGACGCGAATTCTCCCGGGGCGAATCATCCAGCGCCGCGCGTCGAGGAAGTTCAGCATCGGTTCGGCCACGAACGGGACGATCGGGACCTGAGCCGCGAGGGCGAGGCGAAAGGCGCCCTTCTTGAAGGGCAGAAGCTCCGGCTTCGGGTTGCGGTGGCCCTCGGCGAGGACCCAGACGTTCAACTGCTCGCTCCGGATGCGCGCGGCGGCCTCGTCGAGGGACGCGATCGCGCTTTCCCGATTTCCCCGGTCGACGAGGATGTTGCCGCTCGCCTTCCAGAGCCAGCCGAAGACGGGGATGCGCGCGATCTCCTTCTTGCCGATCACGACGCTCTCCTTGCCGAAGAACGCCGCGTATGTCGCGACGTCGAGATTCGACTGGTGGTTGCCGACGACGACGGCAGGTGCGCTGTCCAGGAGGCGCTCGTGGTGTTCGAAGTCCATCCGCCAGCCGGCGACACCCCGCATGACGATTCCCCACCACTTCACGAACAGGAATGCGCCGCCGCGCGGCGACTTTACGCGGAGAAGAATGGAGAAGAGCGCCGTGGCCGAGAGCGCGAGGAAATAGAGAACACCGAAGACGCACGCGAAGACGAAATGCGCGCGGTACAGGAGGCGGCGCGGCAGGCGGGCGATTCCTCCATTCGAACCGGGCATGCCGCAATATAGCCCGAGGTGAAACCAGACGTCGTCGTCGTGGGAGCCGGCGCGGCGGGCCTTCTCGCGGCGCTCGCGGCGGCGAAGGGGGGCCGGCGCGTGCTCCTCCTCGAGGCCGCCAGGGACGCGGGCCGGAAGATCGTCGTCTCCGGAGGCGGCCGGTGCAACGTCCTGCCGATGGAGGACGCGCCGGCGCGCTTCGTCTCGGAGTCGCCGAACCGGCTCGTCCGCCGGTTTCTCGACCGCTGGCCGCTGGCCGAACAGCGCGCGTTTTTCGAGGACCTCCTTGGCGGCCCGCTGCGCGAGGAAAAGGAATCGAAGAAGCTCTTCCCGCCCTCGAATCGCGCCGCGGACGTGCGCGACGCGCTGCGTTTCGCGGTGGCCGGGTCGGGGGCGATCCTGCGCGCGGCCGCGCCGGTCCGCGACCTGGCGCGCGCGGGGGACGAAATTGCCGTGCGGCTCGACGGGGAAGGTGGGGGAGAGGAGATCCGCACGGCGCGCGTGATCCTCGCGACCGGCGGGCTCTCGGTGCTCGCGGGCGGCGCGGACGCGGCGGGATTTGCGTGGGCCGCGGCGATGGGCCACGTCGTTCACCCGACGTATCCGGCGCTCGTGCCCCTCACGGGAAACGCGCCGGCCCATCACGCGCTCTCGGGCGTCTCGCTTTCGGCGCGCGTTACCGCACGGAGCGGGGAGGATCGGGCGGCGTCGAGCGGCGGCTTCCTGTTTACGCACAAGGGCTGGAGCGGCCCGGCGGTGCTCGACGTGTCGCACGTCGTCGAACGCGCGCGGCTCGCGGGGAGGACCTCGGAGGTTCGGATTTGCTTCGGATTCGGAGAAGAGAAAACTTCTTTGAAAGTGCCCGTGCTCGAGGCCGGCGGAGCGCTCATGGGGGATGTCGCCGCGCGGTGGGACGCCGCGCTCGCCGGCGCGGGCGGCGCCCGCTCTCTTTCTTCCTTTCTAAGCAAATCCTCTTCCTCTTCCATTCCCGACCGGCTGGCCGCCCTGATCCTCGAAACTGCTGGCGTCGGCGATCAGCCGCTCGCGCGGCTGCCTCGCGACGCGCGGGCGCGGGTCGTGGAAACGCTGACCGCGTTCCCCCTCCCCGCGACGGGGACCGAGGGCTACCGTACGGCCGAGGTCACGGGCGGCGGCGTTGCGCTCGAGGAAGTGGATGCGGGCAGCGGGCGGAGCCGTCTCGTGCCGGGGCTCTTCTTCGCGGGCGAGATCCTCGACGCCTTCGGGCCGATCGGCGGCTTCAATTTCCAGTG
>JARXKK010000125.1 GCA_030278895.1 Acidobacteriota bacterium | reverse complement strand
ATGAAGAAGAGTTGTGGGCTTTCCGCCGCCGTCTGGTTGGTTTTCATGGGTGCTTACGGCTGGGTCGCCTACAGGAAGATCCACGAAGCTATCCCCGCGGCTTTCATCGGGGTTCTCGGCGGCACGTGCGCGGCGATGCTCTTCGGCTCGGTCTGGGGGCTGGTCACGGGCGGCGACGACCGCGGTGCTCTCCGGCGCGCGCTCAATGGCGAAGCGCCGCGGGACGGCCGCCTCGAGGCCGCGACCGGGGCCGTGCGCGCCCTCGGCGCCGCGCTCGAGGCTCCGTTCACGGGTCAGGAGTGCGTCGCCTACGAGTACAACGTCAAGAACCCCGGTGAAGGGCGGAGCGACTTCACGGGGGTCGCGCTCGTCCCGTGCGCGATCGACACGGCGCGAGGACCGGTGAAGATCCTCGGTTGGTCGCTCCTCGACCAGTTCCCCAAGGCGCTGAAGGAGGATGTCGACCGGACGCGCGGACTTGCGTATCTTCGAAGCGCGACGTTCGAGACGCTCGCGCTCACGAACGCGTTCTCGTTCCTCAAGGACCTCATCGCCGATCAGGACGGCACGCTCCGCAAGGACATGCGCATCGCCGACAGCGAGCCGGATCTCGAAAAGAAGCGCATCGAAGAGCGGGTCGTCCCGGTCGGCTCGACCGTGACGATCCTCGGAATCTGGTCCGAGGCGCAGCGGGGCTTCGCGCCGGCGTCGTCCGCGGCCCTGAACCGCCTCTACCCTTTGGACGCGGAATTTGTCCTTGCGGACCTCCGCGTAAGCTCGCTAAAGACGTTCGGGGTCGCCGTCGTTTTCTTCATCGTGCTCCACGCGATCCTCGTCCCGATGTTCCTCCTCGCACCGGGCAGCTGACGCCCCGCCTCGAGGATGGCCTGCTGCTCGGTTGGCGGCGACCCCGAGAGTCGTGATATGAAGCGCGCCAAGTAGCTTAGCCCCGGTTTTCGATTCCAGGTTTTTCGCACACGAGGACATCCGATGGCGCTCGCCTCCCCGGGCAGGGCTTCCGCGGTTCGTCCCGCCGCCGCGGGCCGCGGAGCCGCGTGCTTGCGCCGCCGCGACACAGACCGGGTCGCGTTGAGAAGTGTTCGCACGATCGCCGTCCTCGCTTCGTTGTGCGTGCTCGGTTCACTCCGGGCCGTCGCGCAGCCCGGCAGTCCGCTCGGGACCGCTCAGCTCCAGATCTCCGGCGCCCGCCTCACGATTTACAGCGACAGCCTGACGACGGACGCCGACCAGACGATCAACGTGGGCGAGGCCGCGCGCGTGCGCACGTGTTACGGAGGCGGCGCGGCCTGCGGCGTCGCCGCGCCCGCCTCGGTTCCAGGTCTCAAGGTCGTCGGCGACCTCTCGGGTCCCGAGCTGCCGCAGGCGATCCCTTACGAGACGGTGCCAGGCGGGACATTTTTCCTTCCGGGCTTCCAGCGTGAAGGCGACTATCTGCTCGCGAACATTCGGCTGGTCGAGACCGCGACGGGCCGCGTCCTCGCGAACGCCGAGCCGTCCCTCGCGACGCTCCACGTGAGGCAGATCCTCCTCGCATCGGCAACCGTCACGCGCCTCACCCTCGCCGACCTGCAGGCGCGCGGGATCGCGATCACACAGCAGAACTTCCAGGCGTTCAGCTTCTCGGTCGCTTTCATCTTCTCGGGGCAGGCGGTGAACATAGAACTGCCCGTCATCTTTCAGGCCGGCGGGGCGATCCTTCCGCTCGACAAGCAAACAGTCGTGCTGGACGGTCTTCCCGACAGCGTGAAGCACGCCGTGCTCCGCTGGGAGCCCCCTCGCATCGTGCCGTTCCAGCTCGTAGGAGTGCCCGGAAATCCCGGAAGTGAGTCGGACCCCGAGCCCATCCCCGAAGACACGCCGCTCTACGGCGCGATCGTCATTCCCGGAAACGTCTCCTTCCTGAATCAGTTCTTCGACGCGCGCCTGATCGTGGCCAACGGCGCCCCCGCGGGCTCGAACGCGACGCTGCAGAACGTCACGGGCGCCCTGCGCCTGCCGACGGGCGAGTATCTGCGGCTCGCCTCCACGACGCCTCCCGTCGCGGCTGGACAGAAGATCCCCGTCACGAAGGCGAACGGCAGCGGGGTCGTCGGAGCGGGCGAGCAGGGCACCGCGAGCTGGACGGTGGAAGGGCTCGTCGCGGGGACGCAGACGCTCCGGATGGATATCGCGGCCGATCTCGTGAGGCCGGGCCGGGTGACGCTGCCGCTCTCGGGCTCCGTTCAGGCGGCCGTCGAAGTGGTGGATGCGCGGTTCAACCTGTCGTTCAACCACCCCGACGTCGTGCGTGAGGGCGAGCCGTACAGCCTGTATGTCACGGTGACGAACCTCTCCCGCGCGGCGCAGAACCTCATCACCGTCGAGCTCCTGTCCGAGAACATCACCGGAGCGCACAAGGCCGACCCGGCCGACCCGTTCAAGCCGACGATCGCCACTCTCGAGCCCGGCGCCTCCGAGACTCTGGAGTTCCGGCTCGTGTCCGACACGACCGGCAAGTGCATCGCGACGACGTTCCAGTCCAGCTCGGCGGGAGTTCAGGGCACGATCCATCTGCGCACGGGCGTGGGCGAGCTCGGCATCCCTCTGTCGCCGGCCTCTCTCGTCCTGCCGCGCTTCTCGGAGCTCCTGCCGCGCGCGCTCATCACGGCGGACGTGCGGCTTCTCGGCCTCGCCTACAGTCTCGCGGTCGCGCCGGCTGGAGCGGCCCCGGCCGGATTGCCTCATGTCGTGAAGAGCGACGTCGTGCGGCGGGCCGTGGACCTCGGCGAGGCGGGCCAGCGCATCTTCCTGCAGGAGCGGCTGCTCGAAGCGCTCGAAGTTCTCGCGCTCGACCAGCTCGGCAATCGCCACGACCTCGCGGACTACGACACGCTGCGCCGGTCGCTCGACAAAGGCGCGGCGGCCGCGAGCGCGCTCGCGGACCAGTTCCGGCAGGAGCAGCAGAGCCGGAACTTTGCCGCGGCGGACTTCGTCGACCATTTCGCGTCCACGACGGACTACGGGCGGCCCTATCTCGCGGCCGCGCTCGTTCCGAACGGATCGCAGCCGGCCCCGGTGCTCGAAGTGCGACAGGTGGGCGCCGCCGGCACGACGTTCCTCGCCTACACGAGCGACGACACCCGCCGCCTGCGCTCGATTCCGTACGGCGAGACCTACGCGATCGCCGACCTGCCGGGCGGCACGACGAGGATGCCGTTCGCTCTCGTGGGCCGGCTGGACCCGGCAACGTCCTACCGCGTCGATCTGCACGCGCCCGCGACGCCGGCCTCCGGGCGGCTCATCCTCATCGTGCCCACGGACGACCTGAAGGGTTTTCGAAAGGTCGACTTCGGCTTCGTTTCGATGGGTGCCAGCGAAGTCTGGGAAGTCCGTGCCGTAAAGGCGGCGGGCGACGGGCCCCTCTCGTTCGTCCTCTACTTTCCTTCGAGCCTGAATCCGGTGCCGGGCGTTTCGCCCGGGACGGTCACGGCGCTTCAACTCCCGCCCTTCCGCCTCATCGGCGCCGTGGAAGATTTCACGCTCGACCGCTACGGCCTCGGCGTTTCGTACCTTTTCAACCGGCCGCCGGAGAAGGCCGCCGCCGAGACCGCGGCGAGCTACGCCATTCGTTCCACGTTCCACGGGCAGGACACGGCCTCGCCGCCGGTCACGTTCGACAAGGTCGTCACGAAGTCGGGCCGGGCCGCCTTCTGGCAGCCGAACAGCGAGCGCGTGGTGAACGTGAGCTATCGGAGCCCGATCAGCGCGCTCGAGGGCACGTTCGAATCGCAGCCCGTGATCCGCCACGAGCACTTGCTCCAGACGAGCCAGATTCGGGATGCCCTCGGCACGCCGCTCGATCCGTCCGTGCCGCCGGCGCTCATCGAGCCGAACCATACGGGCGGGCTCGTGGACGGCCGGGTGCTGCTCGGCACGGGAGAGCCCGCGGCGGGCGCCGTCGTACAGCTCATCCGGTATCACGACGCGCAGACCGTGCCCGGCGGGGAGCCGCTCATCCTGCCCGACCTCGTCGCCGAGGCCACGACGGGAAGCGACGGGGCATTCTATTTCGATTTCATAGAGGAGCCGCCCCGGAACAAGATCAAGAGCGGCTTCACTCTTCGCGCCACGGTTCCGCCAGGCAGCGACCCGGCCCAGCAGCCGGGGGGCAGCGGGGAGGTCTCCTCCGCGATCCGGCTGCAGAACCGGCTGGTGCACGTCAACATCGCGCTTCTCGGGCGGGGAACGGTCAAGGGAAGTCTCGTCTACGCCGACACCGGCGCGCCGGTGCCGGGCGGCCACGTCGCGGCAGCGAGCACGCTCTTCAGCGAGGTGAAGGATGTGGCTGTCGCGGGGGATGGCTCGTTCACGATCAATGCGCTTCCCGTGGGGCCGATCACCTTGACCGGGAGCGATGCGGTGGGCCACCGCGTCTATCAGACCGTGGGCATCCAACAGCCCGGGCAGACGGTGACCGTCGTCCTGCAAATGGTGAGGAGCTCTCCGCCGAAAACCGGAACGATCGTAGGGCGCGTCCTGAGGCAGCGAAGCGGCATCCCGCGTCCGCCTCCCGACGCCTCGCCGGGGGCCCAGGTCGCCGTCTATGCGAACGGCAGCTTCATTCAGCAAAAGCTCTCGGACGCTTCGGGCAGCTTCCGGTTCGACAAAGTCCCCGAAGGGCAGATCCAGGTCCAGGCTGCGGACTTCTCGGTATCACGCACGCCCGCGATCGGCGGGGCCGTTCTCGCGGCCGACGGCACCGTGACGCTGACCCTCACGATTTCCGACGCCGTTCCGCGCGTCGTGACCGGCCGTGTTTTCTACCACGACGCGCCCCTCAACGTGGACATCCCGGTGGCGGGGGCCGTGGCTTTCATCGCGGGACCGGGCGTCTTTGCCTACACGGACGCGAGCGGGAGCTATCGCATCGAAGGGGTGCCCGTGCAGGGCCTCGCCGACGCGCCCTACGTCGTCACCGCGATCGATTTCACGCGCCAGCTGCAGGGCGTCGCGAGCCTGCCGCCGATTCTCGACGTGGGCGACGGCTCACCGATCCGCGCCTCCGACATCGTGCTGCGGGCGATGACTGGCGGGATCGACGGCGTCGTTCTCGATCCGCTCGGGCATCCGGCCGCGGGCGTAACCGTGACCATTCCGTTCGGGCCCTCGGCGTCGACAGGCTCCGACGGACGGTTCTCGATCAACGACGTGGGTGTCGGCGGGGTGAGCCTCGTCGCGCATGCGGGCGACGGCCTTGCGCCCGGCCGGATCGGGTACCTCGGCACGGGCGCCACGACGATCGTTTTCGCCGGCCATCGGCCATTCGCGACCATCCGCCTGCGCGGGGCGGGCGTTGTGAACATTCACACGCGGACGGGCAGCTCGACGGGCGTCCTGAGCCCGATCCGCTATACGCCGACCGTCTACCGCTCCGCCACCTACGACATCGGTCCGTCTGCGCTGCCGGTCGACACGACGACCGATCCGGACGGACGGTTGCAGCTCATCCTGCCGCTCCCGGGCACGACCGTCACCGCGTTCTCGCCCACGAACGGAAACAAGTCGGCCGCGGCCACGCTCACGTATCCGGGCCAGGTTCTGAACCTCGAGATCGTTTTCGACAGCGCCTCGGCTCTCACGGGTCACGTCGTCTCGGTGGACGGCGTCACACCGGTTCCGAACGTGGACGTGTTTCTCGCGGCGAGGGGCCTCCTGCCGCAGCGGCAGCGGACGGACGGGCAGGGCGGCTTCCGCTACGACGCCGTGCCGCCGGGCCCCGTCTCCGTCACGACGGAAGCGCTCGTGGGATCGGTGGATCGCGTGGGCCGGGCCGACGGCCAGCTCGTCGCGGGACAAACGATCGACCTGACCGTCGTCCTGCGTGCGCAGGGCACGGTGAAGGGCCGGGTCGTGCAGCTCGTCGGAAGCAGCCTCGTCCCGATCGCCTTCGCGCGGTATTCCGTCACCGAGAGCGCGTACCCGAACCGGCGACTGCCCGCGGGAGCGGCTACGTTCGCTGCTGACGCCAGCGGCGCGTACGAGGTGTCGCACCTTTTCGCGGGGCCCGTGACCGTCGTCGCCGCCGACCCGGGTCAGGTGACGAGGCAGGGGCGCGTCACGGGGGAGATCACGTCCGACTTCCAGGTGCTCTCGCTGCCGGACATCGTCCTCACGACCTCTGTCGGTTCGCTCGGCGTCCTCGTCCGCGACGCCGCGAGCGGCAGCCCGGTCGCCGATTGCCAGGTCACGCTCTCGAACGGAGACGTGACGGTTTCGGATACCCAGGGGCAGGCGACGTTCGACGCGCTTCCCCTCGGAACCTACTCGGTTTATGCGTTCCACGCTCCGACCGGACAGGGCGGCCTCGTCAGCGGCCTCCGCATCGCGAACGCAGGCGACCGCGTGGATGCCACGATCACGCTCGACACGCGCGGCCGGATCTCGGGGACTCTCTGGGACGACGTGGCGAAGACGCGCGGCGTCGGAAACGGAACGGTCAAACTGACGGGGCGCGTCAACGGGCGGCTCTGGGGGACGACGATGACGGCGCTCGCGTCGACGTCGCCGGACGCCGCCACGCTCGGGCAGTTTCTCTTCGACGGAATTCCGGTGGGGAGCTTCACGCTCGAAGGCGGTTTGCCCGACTCGCCCCGGCGGGCCTCCGCGGCGCTGGATCTGACCCCCACCGCGCCTGTGATCTCGGTGGACCTCGTCCTCGAGCAGCTCGCCGACCGGTACGTGCGCATTTTCCAGAACCTCAAGGCGGCCCCGCATCTCTTCGAGATCGACCCGTCGGCCGGGATCTTCTCGGTCGAGCTCACCCAGGGGAACTGCTCGCCGAACTGCGTGTATGACTTCGTCCTCAACACTCCGAGCGTGCGGTATCCGAACCATCTTTTCAGGTTTCCGAACGTCTTCGCCTCGCGCTCCCTCGGCGTCGTCGTCCTGGAGCTGAGCGGCGAGCAGCGCAAGGGGTCCATCGCGGGCTTCGCGAGTCTGCCGGGCGCGGGGACCGCGAGCGACCCGATCCGCGTCGTGCTCGGCGCGAAGGGCACGGTGAACGTGCTCGTCCGGGACGCCGTCGGGATCCCCGTCGCCGGCGCGAACGTCACGCTGACGACCACGGGGAGCTTCGGCAGCTTCGGGTCCACCACCGACGGGGCCGGACGCGTCACCTACGATGCGATCGCCGGCGGCAACGTCACGGCGACGGCGAAGCGGGCGTCGAACGGCACCGGCGGCATCGCGGCCGGCGTTCTCACGTACGACGACGAGAGCCTCGATCTCACGGTGAGCCTTGCGCCCGCGGTCTCGGCGCACGGCGTCGTCTACCACCCGCCCCCGGGCGACATCTACAACGGCAATCCGTCGAGCCTCGTGCCCGAGGACAGGGCGATCGTCCAGATTCGCGACTCCGCGAACCAGCTCCAGATCGTCGTGACGGGCTCGGACGGCGTGTACCGTTTCAACGCCCTCAAGACGGGCGCCTACACGATCTCGGCCTCGAATCAGACCAGCGAGTCGTTCGCGGCCGGGGGCGGCACGCTCGCCGGCCCGGACGGCAACGACAACGCGCTGCCGAATCTCATCCTCGACGCGTCCCGCCCTCTCATCGTCTCGCTGATGCCGCCGCCCGGGCAGACGGGCGTCTCGCGAAACGCCGGTGTGGAGATCGTCTTCTCCGAGCCGCTGCTTGCCGCCGTACTCCCGAACGGCGTCCCGACGTCTCCGTATTTCGCACTCCGGTCCGGGGCGACGGGGCTCGTCGCGGCCGGTTCGTGGACGAGCGCTCTCGACGGGGCCGGCCGGCAGGTCGTGAGATTCACGCCGTCCTCTCTCTACGACAACTCCACGGTCTACAGCCTGTCGATCGCGGGCGGCCCGGCCGGCGTGCGCGACCGCGCCGGCCGCTCGCTCACCGATTCGGGCGACGTCGGCACGAACTTCACGACGTCCGACACCGTGGGCGCGAGCGTCGTCGGCACGGTACCTCCCCTCGGCGTGCCCGTCGCTCCGGCGAGCCCGATCCGCTTCGACTTCAGCGAGGTCGTCTCGGGCACGGCGGCGGAGCTGGACGGCGACGGCGTGGGCGACGCGGCCGAGCTCTTCTGGCAGGCGAACGGGAGCTCGGCGTGGCAGCCGATTCCGATCACGATGTTCCTGACGCGCGGCGGGTACTCGTTGACGATCCAGCCTCCGGCGGGCGTCACCTACACGAACGACAGCCTGAAGCGGCGCGCCCACGTCTCCCGTCTCCGGGACGTCGCGGGAAACCCGATGGTGGATTACGACCGCACGTTCCGCATCTGGGACACGAACGCGCCGCACGTCGACGCGGCGTTCCCGCCGGGCGCACCCGCCGGAAGTCTCGCCGGAGGCACGGCCTATGTGGTGACACCTTCTCTCTCGAACCTGGACGACCTCGCGAACGGGCCCGGGGGCGACATCGACCGCGTGGACTACTTCCTGGCGTCAACCAGCGACCCCACCGCGCCGGCCGCGACACCGGTGTTCTCGGGCCGCATCCACCCGTTCGCGTTCTCGTTCGTCGCGGCCTACGTCGGGAACGGAATCGACCCGCGCCCCTTCCCCGTCTGGGTACAGGCCGTCGACACCTCCGCGAACAAGAGCAACGTCGTGAAGCTCGCGATGCAGGTGCTTCCGAACGCGCTGCCCGTCATCGCGTCCGTGGCGGCAGCCGCGACGGCGCCCGTCGCGGGGACGTTCTACGCGGGCTCCTCGCTCGCGGC
>JARXKK010000124.1 GCA_030278895.1 Acidobacteriota bacterium | reverse complement strand
TCTCCGCCACGCCCGCCTCGTTCGCCGTGGGAGCCGGCGAGCGGACCCTCCTTCCGGCGATCGAGCAGGGGGCTTCCGCGGGCGACGGCGCGTTTCGATACAACGTCGGATTCGTCGAAACATCGGGCGCGCCCGCGCGGATTCACCTCGTGCTCAGGAACGCGCAGGGCGCGGCCGCAGGGACGACCGACCTCGATCTCGCCGCCTTCGAGTCGCGTCAGATCAACGTCGGCGACGTCGCCCCCGGCGTCGCGGTGTCGGCCGGCAGCCTCGAGATTCAGGTCGCTCCGGGATCGCCGGGACGCGTGCTTTCCTTCGGCTCCTCGATCGCGAACGGCTCGAACGACGCCGCCGGCGTCGAGATGCTGTTCGCGTCTTCCCGTCTCGCGTCCGCGGCCGGCTCCGGTTCCGGAATCGCCGGCGTCGTCGCGGGCCGCGGCCTGACCGGAGGCGGCACGTCGGGCACCGTGACGCTGCACGTCGGCGCAGGCGCCGGCATCTCCGTGAGCGAGGACGCCGTGAGCCTCGCGGACGCCGGTGTCACGGAGGCGAAGCTCGCGCCCTCCGCCGTCACGTCTTCGAGGATCTCGAATACCGGCGCCGCGCCCGGACAGGTGCTCACGGCGACCGCCTCGGGTGTTCAGTGGGAAACGCCGGCGCCCGGTGGCGCCGGCGGTGGCACGGGCACCGTCACGAGCGTCGCGCTCTCTCTGCCCGGGACGTTCAGCGTGGCGGGCTCTCCCGTGAAGACTTCGGGCACGCTCTCGGCGACATGGGCGCCGCAACCCCCGAACCGCCTCTTCGCCGGCCCCGCGAGCGGCGCGAATCTCGCGCCCGACTTCAGGACCCTCGTCGCCGCCGACATCCCGAATCTCGACGCGGCGAAGATCACGACCGGGTCGATCGCGGCCGCGCGCATTCCCAGCCTGCCCGCGTCGCAAATAGCGACCGGGACGATCGCTGTCGCCCGCGGAGGAACCGGGACGGGCACCGCGTTCACGCCGGGCGGCGTCCTCTTCGCGGGCGCGAGCGGTGTGTACTCCCACAGCCCGTCCTCGTTTTTCTGGGACGCGGCGAACGGCCGGCTCGGCATCGGGACGAGCAACCCCGCTGTGGCCCTGCACCTTGCGGGCTCGGGGCCGAACATCCGCGACGTTTCTCTGATCGGGCCCGGCAGCCGGCCGATCACCGCGGACGCGAACGGCAATCTCGTCATCGTGCCGTCGGACGCGCGGCTGAAGATCGACGTCGTCTCCTTGAGTCAGGAGCACGACGTGCGCGCCGACCTCGCGCGCCTCCGCGGCGTCTTCTTCCGGTGGGACACGTCGGTTCTGCGAGCGAGGGACCTCGGGCCTCAGCGCGAGCTCGGCTTCCTGGCGCAGGAGGTCGAGGCCGTCCTGCCCGAGGTCGTCTCGACCGGCCCCGACGGATACCGGACCCTCGACTACGCGCGCCTCACGGCATTCCTGATCGAAGTCGCAAAGGGTCAGGAGGCCGAGATCGCGCGCCAGCGCGAGGCTCTGGACGAGCAGCGAGCTCTTCTCGACGCGCTGGCCCGGCGTCTTCGCTCCCTCGAAGAAGGGGCAAGACAAGTCGAACCTCGCTAGAGCAGGTCGACGAGCGTCAGGTCGGCGGCCGGGCGGCCGAGGAACCGTCCCGCCACGCGGCGCAGCCTGTCGGAGGCGTCAGTCACGAGGAGGCGCGTCGACCCGTGTGACGCCTCGCCGCGACGAAACGCCAGAGGAAGCGCCGCCTCGACAGCTCGCGCTGCGGTCTCGGCCGAATCCACGAGGACCGTCCCCTTCGGGAGGGCCCCCGCGATCGTGCCCGCGAGGAGCGGGTAGTGTGTGCATCCGAGAACGACGACACGCGCGCCGGAGCGGGCTACGTCCGCGAGATACAGCGCGGCCGCCGCGCGGGCGACCTCGTTCTCCGTCCACCCCTCCTCGGCCAGCGGGACGAAGAGGGGGCACGCCGTGTGCGTGACGTCGCGGCCGGGGTCGAGCGCGCGGATGGCGTGGCCGTAGGCGTCCGACACGACGGTGGCCTCTGTCGCGAGGACCGCGATGGGGACGCGTTGGCCGGCGGGATCGGACGCCCGCGCGGCGGCGACCGCCGCCTCGGCGCCCGGCGCCACGACCCCCACGACCGGCACCGGCGACATCTCCTCGATCGCGTCGAGCGCGAGCGCCGACGCCGTGTTGCACGCGACGACGACCGCCTTGACGTCCTGGGCGAGCAGGAATCCGATCGCGCGGCGCGCGTAGCGGCGCACGGTCTCGGGAGACTTCGTGCCGTACGGCAGGCGCGCCGTGTCGCCGAGGTACAGGAGATCTTCGAAGGGCATGCGCCGCGCCACCGCCTCGAGCACCGTGAGGCCGCCGACGCCCGAGTCGAAGAGGCCGATCGGCCGCGGGTCGCTCATGCGCGCTGCGGCACGACGACGGGCGTCGCGGGAACCGTGGGGGAAACGGGGGCAACGGGGGCGACGGGTGCCTCGGCGGGCGGCTCGTCGGCGGCGCGCCGCAGATCGGGCGCGATCGGATGCGCCAGGTCCGCGTGGCCGCCGAGCGTCTCGGCGGCGTCTCCCCCGACGAGAAGCACGACGCGTGTGACCGCCGGCAGGTTCTTGGCGAGAGTGACGGCAAGGGACTGTATGGCCGAGTCCTCCTCGTGCGAGCCCGCGGGCCAGCGCGGTCCCGCAGGCGTGCCGGGCTCCCTCGGCGCGGCGAGAGGCGGCGGCGACAGGTCGACGACGGCAATGCCGTCGCGCAGCAAGTACGCGCCACGCAGGGACCAGCCTTCGGGGAAAGGTCTCACGAGCTCCGGCCGCCGCGGCCCGTCCATCACCGCCCCCGCCACCGACCTGAGAAACGCCACGTCGTCGAGAGCCGCGGGAACGTCGCGCGCCTCCGGATGGAGCTGGTCGTCGCTCTGCGACTCGAAATACAGCGACACGCGCCGGGCGGGGATCGGCGTCGGCGGAATGGCGGCCGTCGGCCGGAGGGTCGGCACGACGGGCGCGGCGGGAGCCGGGCCCCTCAGGCGCCGCCCCACGACGAGGGCGCCCAGCAGGAGCAGAAGCAGGGCGACGAGCGCGAGAGCGAAGCGGCGCGGCATGAGTCGGCGGCCGCCTCAGCTCTTGCCAGGCGGTTTCGGAGCGTAGGGCACGGGCGCGACGGCGTCCGCGGTCCGGAAGTACGTGTCGACGCTTCCCGCGAGCGTGTCGGCAACCTGTCGGCGGAACGCGTCCGACCCGATCCGCGCCTCCTCGTCCGGATTCGTGATGAAGGCGACCTCGACGAGGACCGCCGGAGCGTTGACGCCCACGAGGACGCGGAACGGCGCCTGCTTCACGCCCCGTGTCGTGATCCCGAGAAGCCGGTTGAAGTCCGCCTGCACGATCTCCGCGAGCCGTGCGGACGCGGAGAGATGCTGGTTCTGCGCAAGGTCCCAGAGGATGAGATCGAGGTCGCGCACGGCCGCATTCTTCTCGGCCGTATTCGGCGTGGCGGCGGGCGCCGCGTTCTCGCTGTCGGCGAGGAGCGCCGCGGCGCGGTCCGACGCGTCGAGGGAGAGGTAGTACACCTCGGTGCCGTGCGCGGTCGCCGCCCGGGACGCGTTGCAATGGATCGAAAGAAAGACGTCGGCCTTCGCCGCGTTCGCGGCTGCGGCCCGGTCGTCGAGACCGACCGTTGCGTCGGAGCCGCGCGTCGTGATCACGCGGTAGCCACGGCGCTGGAGAACCTCCTGAGCCGTCTTCGCGAGCGCGAGAGTGGCGTCTTTCTCGAGAAGGCCCCCGGGACCCTTCGCCCCCTCTTCGACGCCGCCGTGCCCGGGGTCCAGGACGACGGTCTTCGCCTTCAGGGCGGGAGACGGGCCGGGCGCCGGGACGCTCGCGCGAGCACCCGCACCCGGAGCGGCACTCGACGATCCTCTCGTGACGTCCACGACGAGGCGCGGCGGCGCGCCGAGCGCATAGACGTTCGCAAGGAGCCCCTTCTCGCGAAAGACGATCGTCACATCGCCCCCGCGGACGAGGAGGCGCGCGACCCGCGGCGAGTCGAGGAGTCTTTCGGGAGACGTCGCCGAGAGATGGGCGTTCGGAACGTGGAGGACCACCTGCTCCGCGGTCGCTTCCACGGCGTACGACGGCGTCTGCGAGAAGCGCAAGACGATCTTCGTCGATTCGCCGAGGTCCGCCACGGACGACTCGACCGCGATTTCGACGATCTCGGAGCGGCGCACGGAAAGAGTGCGCGTCGCCCGGTCCCACGTCAGGGAGAGTCCGGCCATCGGTCCCACGACCTTCTGGAAGAACTCCGGCTCCGCCCATGCGAGCGCCCCCTGGCCGCGCACCGGCGCGCCGAGCGAGACGAGCTTCGTGTCCACGACGGCGAGAGCCGCGTCCACGCCGAAGACGGCCGAGCGCCCCTTGAGCCTGATCTCGTAGGAGCGCGTCTTCTCGTCGAAGGTCATCGTCCCGTCGAGCGCGAGGACGGCGTCGTTCACGGAAAGGAACGTCCGGCCGTCGCGTTCCTCCGCGCGGAGGGTCGCCGCGGGCTTGTCGGGACGCGACAGGACCGCCGTGACGTCTTCGCCGCGCGCAGCGGCGGTCAGGACGAGAGCCGCTGCCAGGCAGAAAAGGGCCGAAACCGCATGAAGAGAATCCGGCGCCCGTCGTCTCACCCGCCGATTATGGCGTTCCGCCGGCGTCGCCGGATCAGGACCGGTCTGCTATTCTTCCCGGTCACGGTTGGGGGCGTCCCGGTTTCGACGGGGCATTCAGCGATCGAGGAGCACGCCGAGCACGGCCGTTCGCTCGTAAAAACGACGGTCAACAACTAGCTGCCAACACCAGCGACTACGCTCTCGCGGCCTAATTAGCCTCGACGGGCGCCGGGGAGCCTGTCCGGGGCGCCTCGGCGTTTGACGCGAAATCCGGGCTGGGGCCGCCTCCGCCATCTGAAGAGGCTGGCCCGAGAGTTACAGGTTCGCTGCCGCGCCCGGTTGTCCGGACCTGAATGCGCGGCGGCTAAAAAAACAAGTCCGGACTGAGCGTGGAGAATCTCGACGTTCGGGCGCTTCGGACGGGGGTTCGACTCCCCCCGCCTCCACCATTTTTCTCCCGCGCTTGACGGCGCGGCGGGCCTCCCGTACCTTCGGCGTGGTGAAGACTCCGCCCAAAGCACCTGACGTTCTCGTCGTCGTGACTTCCGTGGGCACGGAGGAGCAGGCACTCGAAATCGCGCACCACCTCGTCGAGAGCCACCTCGCGGCCTGCGTGAACATCCTGCCCGGCGTCAAATCGGTCTTCCGGTGGAAGGGCGAGGTGCAGCAGGAAGGCGAGTTCCTCCTCATGGCCAAGACGGTGCCCGGGAACTTCGAGCGTGTCCGCGCGGTCATGCAGGAGCTCAACGCCTACGAACTGCCCGAGATCCTCGGCTTTCCGGCCGATCCTTCCGATCCCGCTTTCGCGAAATGGGTGGCCGAAAACGCCACGGGAATCCGGAATTCGGCGGACGACGAAGAGATCGCCCGAGAGAAGTGACGGTCGAACGACACTCCTCTCGGAACATGGAGAAGAAAAGGGAAACCCGCTCGGTCGCCCGGCTCTGCCTCGCGGTCGGGCTTCTCTCGGCGTCGACCGCCAGGGCCGGAATCGTCACGGTGGTCCCGCCCCCCGTCGCCGACGCCACGATCTTCGAAGAAAACGGGGACTCGAGCGATTCAAAGAGCCCGGGCCTCTTCGCGGGACGCACCAGCACCGACCGCATTCGCCGAGCCTTCCTGCGCTTCAACCTCACGGGCATTCCGGCCGGCGTCACGGTTTCGTCCGTGCAGGTGGTTCTGAGCCTCACGCGCGCGAATTCGGGCAGCGTGTTCGCGTCGCTCTATCGCGTCTCGGCGGCATGGGGCGAGGGAACTTCGGACGCCGGCATCCCTGGCGGAAGCGGCGCCCCTGCGACGGCCGGCGACCCCACGTGGACGATGCGCGTCTACCCGGGAACGGCCTGGACGAGCCCCGGGGGGGATACGTTGACTTCGGTGAGCGCCACGACGCTCATCGGTAGCTCCCTCGTCAATTACTTCTGGACGACCACTCCGGCGCTCCTCGCCGACGTGCAGGGCTGGATCAACGCGCCCGCGACGAACTTCGGCTGGCAGCTGCGCATCGACGAGTCCCAGATCGCTCCCACCGCGAAGCGCTTCGGTTCGCGGGAGCAATCGGACGCTGCCTTGAGGCCCGTCCTCATCGTGAGGTACGACGATCCCGCCGTCGGCGGTGCTCCGGTGACGGCCGTCCCCGCGCTCGACGCGCCCGCTCTCCTCGCGCTTGCGGCCGTTCTCGCCGCGGGGGGCGCCTGGCTGCTGCGCCGTGGCGCCTGACGGGAATCAGACAGCGGACAGCGCGTTCTCGAGATCCTGAAGGATGTCCGGCGCATCCTCGATGCCGACCGACACCCTGACGAGACCGGGCGTGATGCCGCGCCGCAGGCGCTCCTCCGGCTCGACGCTCGCGTGCGTCATCGAGGCGGGGTGCGAGATGAGGCTCTCGACACCGCCCAGCGACTCGCCGAGCGCGCACACGACGACGCGGTCGAGAAAGCGCTTCACGGCTTCGATCGAGCCGAGGTCGAACGAAATCATCCCGCCGAAACCGGACATCTGGCGCGCCGCGACGGCGTGGCCGGGGTGCGAAGAGAGGCCTGGGTAGAAGACCTTCTTCACCTTCTTCTGCTTCGTCAACCACGCCGCCACCTCCCGGCCGTTCGCGTCGTGCGCGCGCATCCGCACGGGCAGGGTCTTGATGCCCCTGGAAACGAGGAAGGAGTCGAACGGCGACAGGATCGCGCCCGCCGCGTTCTGCGTGAAGCCGATCTTCTCTCCGTCCTTCGGATCCGCGCAGACCACCGCGCCGCCCACCGAGTCCGAATGGCCGTTCAGGTACTTCGTCGTGGAATGCACGACGACGTCGCACCCGAGAGCGAGAGGTTTCTGGAAGAAGGGCGTCGCGAACGTGTTGTCGACGACGACGCGGATCTTCGCGCCGATCCGCTTGCCCTCGATCTTCGCGACGGCCGCGAGGGCGGCGAGATCGGAGATCTCCATCGTCGGGTTCGTGGGCGTCTCCACGAAAAGCATCCGGGTGGCGGACGTCACGGCCTTGCGGACCGTCTCGGCGTCCGTCGTATCGACGTACGCGAACGTCACGCCGAAATTCGCGAGGACCTTCGAGAAGAAGCGGTAGGTGCCGCCGTACGTGTTGCGGCTCACGAGGACGTGGTCGCCCGCCTTCACGAAGCTCAGCATGAGCGTCGTCTCGGCCGCCATGCCCGACGCGAACGCGTGCGCCACGGCACCGCCCTCGATCGCGGCGAGCTGCAGCTCCAGCGCGAGGCGGGTCGGGTTCTTCGTGCGCGCGTATTCATAACCCTGGCGCGGCTTTCCGAAGCCCTCCTGGACGAACGTGGACGTCTGGAAGATGGGCACCGTGACCGCGCCGGTGACGGGCTCGGGATCCTGCCCCGCGTGGATGCACGTCGTCGCGAACCCGGGAGCCTTCGATTTCGCGGGCGTCTTCCCGGTCTTTTTCACGATCGTCTCCTTGCCGGCCTTCTTCCTCATCCCAGAATTCCCTGGCTCATGTAGCGCTCGGCTCCGTCCGGGATCAGGGTCACGACGCGCTTGCCGGGACCCAGCCTTCGCGCGATCTTCCGGGCGGCGGCCACGTTGCATCCCGCGGAACCGCCCCCCAGCAGGCCCTCCGTCCGCGCGAGTTCGCGCACGGCGAGGAATGCCTCCTCGTCGTCGATCGCGATCACCTCGTCGACCAGCGCGGAATCCCAGATCTCCGGAAGGAACGACTGTCCGATGCCTTCGACCTTGTGCGGACCGGGCTTTCCGCCGCCGAGAATCGAACCCTGCGGCTCGACGACGACCTTGAGGAGGTTCGGCAGGCGCTCGGCGAGAAAGCGCGCGACGCCGACGAACGTGCCGGTCGAGCCCGCCCCGATCGCGATCGCATCCAGCCGGCCGTCGCACTGCTCGAAGATCTCGGGGCCGGTCGTGTCGTAGTGCGCCTGCGGATTCGACGGGTTCGAGAACTGCTGGGGGACGTACGCGCCCGGGATCTCCGCGGCGAGGGCGTGCGCCTTGTCGATCGCGCCCTTCATCCCGAGGGCGTCCGGCGTCTTCACGACGGTCCCGCCGAGCGCCGCCATGACCTTCTGCTTCTCGATCGAAAATTTCTCCGGCACGCAGAGAATCACCCGGTAGCCCCGCGCGACGCCCACGAGCGCCAGCCCGACTCCCGTATTCCCCGCCGTCGGCTCGATGATGGTTCCTCCCGGTTTCAGGAATCCCTGCTCCTCCGCGGCGCGGATCATTCCGACGCCGATGCGGTCCTTCACCGAGCCGCCGGGGTTCAGGAACTCGCACTTGGCGAGAATCTCGGCCGCACCGCTCCCGGCGAAACGCGTCAGCCGGACCATCGGCGTCGACCCGATGAGATCCAGCGCGGAATCGGCGACGAAGAGCGGACGGGCAGCGACCACACTCATTTCGGAAAGGACTCTAGCAGCGCGCAAAAGGCGCGCTGAAATCCGGGGAAAAGATCCCTGATCTTTCCCCCCGGACCCCGTTACCTCGCGGGACGCCGCTCGCGGTAGCAGTCGCGGCAGTAGACAGGCTTTCCGTTCGTGGGATTGAACGGGACCTGGGTCGTCTTGCCGCACGCGTCGCACGTCACGTCGAAGAGCTGGCGCGCGCCGCCGTCTCCAAAACCGCCGGTCTTGCGCTTGTCGCGGCAGTTCTTGCAGCGCTTGGGCTCGTTCGAGAAGC
>JARXKK010000123.1 GCA_030278895.1 Acidobacteriota bacterium | reverse complement strand
GAATGGTCGGGGCGAGAGGATTCGAACCTCCGACCCCACGGTCCCGAACCGTGTGCGCTACCAGGCTGCGCTACGCCCCGAGGAGCGCGGACGATACCATCCCGGCCCGTCCGGCGAAAAGGGGCGGGTTATCGCATGCGCGCCCCGCCGTCGGGGCCGGGACATGCAGGTGCATGCCGCGGGCGCGTCGAACAAAGTGAAAGAACTACCACAAGGACAGCACTATCAAATAGATATGAGAACAGGTCTGTCGCTTGCTTCGCTCTTTGCCTTGATTCTCGCATTTGTTCCGCTTCGCGCGTCTGGTCAGACGATCACCGAGTTCGCGCTGCCAACCGGCACGCCAGTAACCGGTGTCGATTTCGGCGACTACGGTCGGGCCATCACCTCCGGACCTGACGGCAACATTTGGCTCACGGACACGGCCAGATCCAGCGTCATCCGACTGACTCCGGCCGGGGAAGTGGAGGAGTTTGGGTTGCCCGTGGCGGCCGGTGGGATCGCGACGGGCCCGGACCGGAACCTCTGGTTCACGCAGGGTGATCGTATCGGCCGAATCTCACCGGAAGGTGGATCACTCGCGCAATTTCCGCTTCGATATGGAAAGTTCTCGGTCGGCATCGCTGCCGGGCTGGACGGCAACCTCTGGTTCACAGAGAGCGTCGGTGAGCACTTCAGCCCCACGGGCGCTTTGCCCTTTCCCGTCGCCACCGGGAAGATCACGCCGACAGGAACGATGACGGAATACCCACTGACTCCCCAGGTTAGCGGTGGCGCCATCATCACCGGACCCGACGGTAACCTCTGGTTCAGGTGGAATCCCGTGGGGCGAGTAACCCTTACGGGCGTTCTAAGCCCGATCGTCCCGATCCCTAGCGTCAATCCGCCCGTCGGAATCACGCTCGGGCCGGACGGAAACGTCTGGTTCGCTTCGCCGACAGACAACGTCTTCAATGACACGGTCGGCTACGTCGGGAAAATCACGCCGGCTGGCCAGGCAACGCAGTACGCCCTTCCAACTTCACACGCCTATCCCATGGACATCGTCGCGGGGCCGGACGGGAACCTCTGGTTCACCGAAAGGAACGCCAACAAGATCGGACGGATCACTCCTCAAGGTGTGATTACGGAATTCCCGGTCCCGACGTCCAACGCGCAGCCCATCGCCATTTGCGTAGGGCCGGACGGAAACATCTGGTTCACGGAATCGAACGCCGCCAAGGTCGGCCGCCTTGCCCTCTCGGGTCCCGCCTCCGGAAAGGTTACGCTCACCGTTCCCGCCGCGGCCTCGTCGGCGGGCGCGAACGGCACGTTCTTCCACACGGATCTCTGGCTCATGAACCGCTCCTATACATCGACAACCGTCGCGACGCTCACGTACCGGTGCGCGGCGGGACTCGCCTGCGGCAACGCCGTTCAGCCCCTGGTGCTCCAGCCTCGCCAATCCACGATGCTCACGGACGTGATCGGACGGACGTTTGGCGCCCCGAGCACGTCGGGCGCAATCGAGGTCTCCTGGCCGACGACCTCGGGTCCCGTCAGCGCCTCGTCGCAGGTCTCATCGCCGTTGCCACCGGCTCCCGCGTTCGGCACGCTGATTCCCGCACTGCCGCTTTCGGACGCGAAGATGCACGCGGTCTTCATCGGCATTTCATCCGGCGGCGGCCTGGCGTCGGGCTCGCGCTCCAACGCCGGGGCTTACAACCCGCAGGCGCTACCCGTGGACGTGACGTTCGTGCTCCACAAGGGGGACGGGACGAGCCTGGGGACGTACACGAGGACGTACCAGCCGAATGAGTCCTACCAGCTATTCCCGAACATCTTCGATCTTCTCGGAGTTGGCTCGACGGCGGCGAAAGACGCCTATCTCGTCGTCACCGCCACCGCTCCCGTTTTCCCGTACGTCACCGTCATCGACAACGTATCGGGCGACTCGTCGTTCCTCTCAGCGTCGGACGACGAGACGGCGCCGTAGCCGGCGCCCCGCCTACTTCCCCGCCGCCGCTCCGTAACCGCGCGGGTCGGCGGCTGCCGTGAGCGAGCCGTCCTTCTCGAATGCGATCGCGTGGACGCGGCCGAGCATTCCGCCCGTGTAGACCGTGCCGCTGAGGTCGAGGGAGTGGCCCTTCGCCTTCAGGGCGTCCTTCACGTCCTCCGGGAACGCTCCCGTCTCCAGCTCGATGCGGTCCGGGAGGTGCTGGTGGTGGAACCTGCGCGCGGAAACGGCCTCGCCGATCGGCTCGCCGCGGACCGCCGCGTTCAGGTAAACCTGCAGGACCGTCGTCGGGATCAGCCCGCCTCCCGGCGAGCCGAGGACGAGGCGCGGGCGGCCGTCCTCGAGGACGATCGTCGGCGTCATGGACGAAAGCGGCCTCGCACCCGCGCGCACGGCGTTCGACTCGCCCTGCACGAGGCCGTAGCCGTTCGGGGCGCCGGGCTCGACGGCGAAGTCGTCCATCTCGTTGTTCAGGACGACGCCGACGCCCGGCACGACGCTGCGGTTTCCCATGGTGTCGTTGAGCGTGTATGTGAGCGAGACCGCGCCACCGTCGGCCGTCGCCGTCACGAAGTGCGTCGTCTGGTCGGGATCGCGCGGCCAGGCGCCGCCCACGATCGCGCTCGACGGCGTCGCGCGCGCCGGATCGATCGAGCGCCCGAGCGCGGCGAGCCGCGCGGGGGCGAGGAGCGCCGCGAGCGGAACGTCCACGCAGTTCGGGTCGCCGAGGAACCGGTTGCGGTCCGCGTACGCGCGGCGCTCGGCCTCGGCGACGAGGTGGAGCGTCTCCGGCGCGTCGCGGTCATCGATGGCGCCCCGCGCGAAATGGAGCTGGCCGAGGATCGAGGCCAGGAGAAAGCCCCCGGACGAAGGCAGAGGCATGGTGACGAGGCGGAAACGCCCGTCGTCGAAGACGAACGGGGGCCTCCACTCCGGCCGATAGCTCGCAAGGTCGCCCTCCGTGAGGACGCCGCCGGTCGCCTGGACGAAGTTCGCGATGCGGCGCGCGACGGCGCCCTTGTGGAAGCCGTCCGCACCCTGCGCGGCGATCGTCTCCAGCGTCTTCGCAAGGTCCTCCTGCACGAGGAGCGCGCCTGCGGCGAGCGGCTCGCCCCCGGGCAGGAAGAGCCTCGAAGCCACGGCATCCTTTGCCAGGTCCGCGGCGTACGTCGAGAAGATCTTGGCGAGGCCGGGCGGGACGCGAAAGCCCTCTCGCGCGAGGCGCACGGAGGGGGCGATCAGGCGTGCCCAGGGAAGCGAGCCGTAGCGCCGGTGGAGCGACTCGAGGCCGCGCACCGTGCCCGGAGTGCCGACCGCGAGGCCGCCGCGCGTCGAGGCGCCGCGGCGCGCCTTTCCGTCGGGGCCGAGGAAGCTGTCCCTCCACGTGCCCGCCGGCGCGGTCTCGCGGAAGTCGAGCGCCCAGAGCTCACCGCCTGGAGTCCTCCCGACGGCGAAGCCGCCGCCCGCGAGGTTCCCGGCGGGCGGGTAGGTCACGGCGAGGGCGAATGCGGTGGCGACCGCCGCGTCCACCGCGTTGCCGCCCGCCCCGAGGACCGCCGCGCCGACAGCCGTCGCCTCCGGCGTCGCCGATGCGACGGCGCCGCGCCGCGCGTGCGCGGTGGGCGTCTCGCCGAAGGGCGCGGACGCGGAGGGCGGCCCGCCTTCAGCGAACAGGGCAACCGGCACGGACACGAAAAGAGCGAGTAAGAGCGCGAGGCGGGTGCGCATCACGAGAGCCTAGCGCAGAGTGACGGTCAGGTTCTTCGCCGCATCCACGTCGAGGTGGAGCGTGCGCCCCTCGGCTCCGAGCGACAGGGGCGTGACCTTGTACTGGTTGACGCTCCGATCCGTTGCAATGACCCAGGCCTTCCACTCGGCCGGCCCCGAAGGCACCTCGATCTCGCCGTCGAGGCTTCCGCCGCCCGACTTCCGCCCGAAATCGAACGTGCGCCGGAAGACCTCGACGTCGTTGCGGCGCAACATGACGTAGCCCTGCGGCGCCGGGACCGTCACGGTGATACGCAGCCGGACGCGCGCGGGCATCGGCGCCGCAGCCGGAGGCGCCATCTCGATCCGGGGCGCTACGGCCGCCGGCTCGGGGGCGGCTGTCGGCGGGGCTACGGGCTTGGCGGCCGACTTCATCGAGCGGATCTGATCCGCGGTCTTCTTCTGGGCCGCGCGCCCGTGCTTCGCGACCTCCGCGAGAGCCCCCTCCTTGAGCTCCCGCGCTTCGGCCGAGTCGGGGACGAGGGCGAGGATCGCGTCCGCTTCCACGATGACGCGCGGGAAGTCGGACGCATCGCGTGCCTCGCGCGCGACCGCGAGGCGCGCGCCGGCTTCTGCGAGGCGGCGGTCCTGGTCGTCCTTCTTCGCGAGCGCCACCTCGGCCTTTTCGAGGGCCGCGCGAGCGGCCGAGGAATCGGGCGCCTGCCGCACGAGATCGAGGAACGCGGTCCGCGCCTCCGCCGGGCGGCCTTCGGCCAGCGCGCGCGTGCCGTCCTCGAGAAGCTTCTTGCGGGCCAGCGTGTCCCGCTCCGCGGTTTCGTCCGGAGCCTTGCCCGCGATGGAGCAACTGCGCTGGAGAAGGAGGCCCACGATCACGGCGGCGACGAGCACGGCGGCGCCCACGGTCAAATAGACGAAGCGGTGGTTGACCTCGCGCTTGAGAACGTCGGGCATCTTCTCGGGAAGGGTGGTCACCGGCCCTGTGACGTCGCGGCCGGGGGCGCGCGTGGCGGAGGCGGGCCGGCCCGCGAGAGGCCGCGCGGACGGCGCGGTCAGACCCGCACCGGGACGAATCGGCTCCGTGACGTCCTTGCCGCTCTTTGCGATGCGTGGCGCTCCGCCCGGCGAGTCCGGCGACGGAACAGGGGGAACCGGCCGCGCAAGCGTCGATGCGGGCGGACCCGCGACCTGGACCGGCGTTCCGGGTCGCGCCGGGGGTCGCGTCGGCGGGACGGGCGGTTGCGGCGCGCCTCCGGCCGACAGCGGAACCACCGAGGCAGGCGTCTGGGGCGGCGGAAGCGTTCGAGCAGGGGGAGAGGACACGACCGTGACGGCGGGAGGCGCTTCCCTGGCGGGCTCTTTTGGCGCGGAGGCCGGCGCCGGGATCGTCTGAATCCGTTCGGTCAGCTGGGAGAGCGGGTCGTTTGCGATTTCCCTGACGTCTTTCGCGACGGGCGCGACCGGAGACGGATCCGCCGGGCGTTCGGGGGGGCGGATGCGCCCGCTGTCCCGGTCCGTCGCCGGCCTCACGCCGCGCTGCACCTCGGAGACGAGAGTTCCGGGAGAAGAGGGCGGGGGCTCGTGTGCTTCGTCCTCCTCGCGCCCCTTCACCGAGTTCGGCTTCAGGGCGTCCGTGTCCAGGCTCCAGTCCGGGCCCGAACCGGCCATCCCGTGCGCCGCATTCGGAACGGCCGCGAGCGACGGATCGAGGTCGCTTCGCCCGCGCCGAGCGAGGTCCTCGAGCGTCGTGTTTCCGCCGCCGAGGATACCGGGGGCCACCGGGCGGGCCAGCGGGCCGGATGGGATCGGCGCAATCGACCCCGAGGACGGCCGGCTCTCCTGGGACTCGACGGCCGAGACCGGCCCGAGCCTCTCGGCCTGCGCGACCATCTCGCCCAGGTCCTTCAGCATCTCCATTTCGGCGTTCCGCGCCCGGAACTCGGAGAGAGCCTGGACGAAGTCCTTCCCGCTCTGGAACCGGGCTGCAGGATCCTTCGCGAGCGCGCGGTCCATGACCGGGTTGAATTCGCTCGGGATCGCGGCGTCGTATGTCTGCAGCGGCGGGTAAGGCTCGTGGACGATCTTGTAGGAGATCGACGTGAGGTTGTCTCCCGCGAAGGGCTTCTTCTTCGTGAGGAGCTCGTACAGGACGACGCCGAGCGAGAAAAGATCGCTGCGCCCGTCCACGACCTCGCCGGTCACCTGCTCGGGCGACATGTAGTTCGGCGTTCCGAGGAACTGCCCGGTGGCGGTGAGGCTCGAGCTGTTGATCTTCGCGATCCCGAAGTCCGTGATCTTCACGGTGCCGTCGTTCGTGAGAATGATGTTGGCCGGCTTCACGTCGCGATGCACGATGCCGCGGCGGTGCGCGTAGTCGAGGGCTTCTCCGACGCTCGTCACGATCTCGGCGATCCGGTCGTACGAGAGCGAAACCTTGTCCTTCAGGAGCTGCTTGAGGTTCTTGCCCTCGACGTACTCCATCGCGATGAAAGACGTCCCGGTCTCGACCTCCTCGCCGACGTCGTGGATCGTCACGATGTTCGGGTGGGACAGCGTCCCCGCCGCCTGCGCCTCCCGGAGGAAGCGCTCCGTGAACTCGCGGGTCTCCGAATCGTCTTCGCCGTTGGCCCGGATCGTTTTCAGCGCGACGAGCCGGCCGATGACGGGGTCGCGCCCCAGGAACACGACACCCATCGCGCCCTTGCCGAGCTCACGCTCGACCTCGTAACGCGCGAATTTCCTGGGCAGATTGGGCGAACCCGGTCCGGGCGGCAGACGACCTCCACGCCTGCGCTCTCGCGCAGGACACCCGAGGGGGACACCCCCCCGGGAGGCCGAAATTCTAGCAGCCGCGGATCGCGCCGCCCGCCTATAATTCCAACCCCGAAACTAAATGCCGGAGGGTCCCCGAATGAAGGTTTACCCCGCTTCCGCCATCCACAACGTCGCCGTCGTCGGGCACAACGGCGTCGGCAAGACGACGCTCGTTTCCGCCCTCCTGCACGAGGCCGGCGCGACGCCGCGCTTCGGACGCGTGGAGGAAGGCAACACGCCGACCGATTTCGACCCGGAGGAGATCGAACGGAAGATCTCGATCTCGCTCGCGGTCGGGTCGCTCGAGTGGAAGAAGAAGAAGGTCAACCTCATCGACACGCCGGGCTACGGCATCTTCGTCTCGGAAATGATCTGCGGCCTGAAGGCGGCCGACGCCGCGCTCCTCGTCGTGGACGCCGTCGCCGGAGTCCAGGTCCAGACCGAGAAGGCCTGGAAGCTGTGCGACGAGCTCGGCCTCCCCCGCCTCATCGTCGTCAACCGCATGGACCGCGAAAACGCGGACGGCGGCCGCGTGATGGAGCAGCTCACGAGGAAATTCGGCCGAACATGCGTCTGCCTCGAGGCGCCCATCGGGCGCGAGAAGACGTTCCGGGGGGTCATCGACCTCGTCGCGATGCAGGGGTATCTGACGGACGCCGCCGGGAAGACGGCCGCCGACGTCATCCCCGAGGAGTTTGCAAAGGACGCGGCTTCCCTGCACGAGTCGCTCGTCGAGATGGTCGCCGAAGGGGACGACAAGCTCATGGAGACGTTCTTCGAGCAGGGCAACCTCTCGGAGGAGCAGATGAAGCCCGCCCTCACGAAGGCGATCCGCGATCGAAGGATCACTCCGGTCCTCTTCACGGCCAGCGGCGACCACGAGACGGGCGTCGAGAAGCTCCTCGACGAGATCGTCGACCTTCTCCCGACGGCGGACTCCTTCCAGACGGTCGCCGTCAACAAGGCCGGGACGAGCGAGGCCCTCGCCGCCGACGCGGCCGGCCCGCCGGCCGCGTTCGTCTTCAAGACGGTCTCGGACCCGTACGCGGGCCGACTGACGCTCTTCCGCGTCGTCTCGGGCACGTTCAAGAGTGACGGGACGTATCTGAATCCGACGCGCGAGGCGCCCGAGCGTTTCGGACAGGTCTTCTCTCCGCTCGGGAAGGCGATGCAGAACGTGCCTGAAGTGCCCGCGGGCGACATCGGGGGGGTCGCGAAGCTCAAGGAGACGCTCACGGGCGACTCCCTCTCCCTGAAAGAGAAACCCTACGTCTTCGCGCCGCCGTCCTTTCCCGAGCCCGCGATCGCCTTCGCGATCGAGCCGAAGGCCAAGGGCGACGAGGACAAGATTTCCGTCGCGCTCCACAAGCTCATCGAGGAAGACCCGTCTCTCCACTTCTCGCGCGACATGGACACGCACGACTTCCTCCTCGCGGGAGCCGGGCAGCTCCACGTCGAGATCGCCGTCGCCCGCATGAAGAGAAAGAGCGGCGTCGAGGTCATCCTCCACCCGCCCAAGGTCCCCTACCGCGAGACCATCACGCGTCCGGCGGAAGGGCACGGCCGCCACAAGAAGCAGACGGGCGGCCACGGCCAGTTCGCGGACTGCAAGATCCGTATCAAGCCCCTCGCGCGCGGCGAGGATTTCGAGTTCGTCGACGACCTCTACGGCGGCTCGATTCCGCGCAACTACGTGCCCGCCGTGGAAAAGGGCATTCAGGACGTGAGGAAGCGCGGCTTCCTCGCCGGCTTCCCGATGGTCGACTTCCGCGTCGAGCTCTACGACGGGCAGTACCACGAAGTCGACTCGTCGGAAATGGCGTTCAAGATCGCCGGCTCGCTCGCGTACAAGGACGCCATGGAGAGGGCGAAGCCGACCATCCTCGAGCCGATCATGAAGATCGCGATTCGGGCGCCCCAGGAGTACATGGGCGACCTGATGGGCGACCTCACGTCCCGCCGCGGACGCCCGGCCGGCATGGACCAGGAGGGCGAAGACTCCATCATCCGCGCCGAGGCGCCTCTCGCCGAGATGATCTCGTACGGGTCGATCCTCCGGGCCATCACGCAGGGGCGCGGCTCGTTCCACATGGAGATGGGCCACTACGAGGAGGTCCCGCGCCTCCTCCAGGACAAGCTCATCGCCGAGCGCGCGAAGCACCGCAAGGTGGAGGTCGTCGAGGAGTAGGCCCATCCCTCTTCTCGCGGTTCTGCTCTTCGCGCTGCCCTTTGTCCCCCGCGCGGGGGACACGTCGGTCGAACGCTACGTCCTCTACGAACCCGTGGCGCTGGGTCTGCCCTGTTCGGACGTGCGGA
>JARXKK010000122.1 GCA_030278895.1 Acidobacteriota bacterium | reverse complement strand
TACGGCGCGGCCCGATGGGGAACGCTCGAGGACGGCGACGACGTGGACGTCGTGCTCTCGGATCACGATTTCTTCGGGGTGCGCCTCGCCGGAAAGATGCTCGCCTTCGTTCCCGCGCGCTCGGTGCGCCTCCTGCCGTCCAAGGTGCCTGCGGGGCCGGCGGGGCCAGCAGGTCGCGGCGTCGTCCCCGAAGTGCAGTCGCTCGGGGTTCCCGACCGGGATATCCGCCCGACGCCCGGTGGACGCGTTCCGAATCCCACCGCCTTCACGGGAGCCGCGCCGTTTCCCTCGCCGACCCTGGCGGCGGCGCTTCCGGCGTCGATCCTCCCGCAGGAGCCGCTCGTCTCGCTTCCCGACGGAGCCGAGCTCCCGGTGCTCGTCTCGCGCATGGACGCCCGTTACCCGGACGCGGCCCGCCGGATGAACCTGACGGGCGACGTCGTGCTGCGGATCGTGGTGGAGGGGACCGGCTCCGTCGGCCGGATCGACGTTCTCACGGCCCAACCGGCGGGCATGACGGAGGCCGCGGTGGACGCGGTCCGGCGGTGGACATACCGCCCCGCCCGGGTTCACGGGCAGCCCGTGGCGGTCTGGAAGGTGATCCGCATCCGTTTCGCGAGGACGGTGGAGAAGGAGCCTCCCCCGGACTGAACCGGTGGTCCCTCGGGCCGCTCCGCCCGCTCCCTATAAACTCCGTCTCGCCAATGCTGGAGATCGTTTACGAGATCGAGGGGCAGACACGGCGCTTCCTCCTGTCCGGCGGAGACGTTTCGATCGGGCGTTCGAGCGAGAACGGGATCGTCCTGAACGACTTTTCCGTCTCGCGTCGGCACGCGCTCCTGTCCGAGCGCGCGGGCATCTGGACGATCGAGGATCTGAAGTCGACGAACGGCGTGAAGGTCAACGGCGAGTTCGCGCCGAAGTCGCCGCTCAAGGCGAACGACGTTCTTTCCGTCGGGGCCTTCACCCTCCACGTGCGCGAGCAACCGGTGACAAAAAGCATCGCGGCGAAAGCGATCAGCGACTCGAGCTCCACGTTCGTCCGCTCGATCGCCGATTTCAACCGGGACTACAACCTCGATGCCACGGGCTCCGGCTCGGGCGCGGTCGTCACGGACGTCGCGGGAACGCTGGCCGGCCGGCGTCCCGCGCCGGAGAAGGGGCGCGAGAAGATCTTCGAGATCCTCGTCCAGGTGGCCCGCACGCTCATCGAGGCGCCCGACGTGGACCAGATCCTCTCGAAGGTCGTCGACCTCCTCTTCGACTTCCTGCCCGCCGAGCGCGCCGTCGTCGTGCTGCGTGAGGACTCGGGGCGCCTCGTCGCGACGCTCGCGCGCCAGCGGGGGCGCACCGCCTCCGAGGCCGCCGAGACGTTCTCCCACACGATCGTCGAGACCGTCGTGCGCGAACGCGTGGCGGTCCTGACCTCGGACGCCCTCACCGACGATCGCTTCGAGGCGGGCCAGTCGATCCGCATCCAGCAGATCCGTTCGGCGATGTGCGTCCCGCTCTGGAACCGCGAACACGTCATCGGCGCACTGCACGTCGACACGCCTCTGAAGACCGGCACGTTCACGGCGGACGACCTCGATCTCCTGACCGCGCTCGGAAACTTCGCGGCCGTCGCGATCGAACGCGCTCGCCTGCAGGGGCGCATCGCGAAGGAGGAGCGTATCCGCGAGCGTCTCGCTCGCTACCACTCGCCGGGCGTCGTCGAGGAGATCGTCTCCGAAGGCCCGGCCGGCGTCGAGAAGATCCGGACCCGGGACGTCACCGTGTTCTTCGCCGACATCGTCGGATTCACGACGGCCGCGGAGAGCATGTCGCCCGAAGACCTGTCTCTCTTTCTCGAGACGGTCTTCACGTTCGCCGCGGACGCGATCTTCGAGCAGGGGGGCACGCTCGACAAGTTCATCGGCGACGCCGTGATGGCGTTCTTCGGCGCGCCGATTCCGCAGCCCGATCACCCCCGCCGCGCGGTGGCGGCGGCGGCAAAGCTCATCGAGAGCCTCAAGGCGTGGAACGTGGGGCGCGTGGGGCGCGGCGAGCCGCCGGTTGCGGTGCGGGTCGGCGTCAACACGGGGCGGGCGGTGGTCGGCGACATCGGATCCGATCGCCGCGTGGACTACACCGTCCTCGGAAACACCGTGAACGTCGCCGCGCGTCTCGAAAGCTACGTCGCCGGGCCGAACGAGATCGTCGTCGGCGAGGAAACGGCGCGTCTCGCGGGTGACGCGTTCGTCTTCGAGCCGCTCGGGGAACAGCGCCTGAAGGGCCTCACGAAGGGCCTACGAGCCTTCCGCGTGGTCCTCGCCGAAAACGGCACGCCGGTTCGTCCCTCGGAGTGAGTAACGCCACGGACGCGCTCCTCGGGTTGACGTTCGTGACCTCGAACGCGGGCAAGGCGCGCGAGGCGGGGGTCCTTCTCGGACGCGCCGTGACGGCGCATCCGCTCGACGTCCCCGAGATCCAGTCCCTCGACTTCGTGGAAGTGGCCCGGGCGAAGGCCGTCGTGGCCGCCCGCGCATTCGGCGTGCCTGTCCTCGTGGAAGACTCGGGACTCGTCATCTCGGGCTGGGGAGGATTCCCGGGGCCCTTCACGAAGTGGATCACGATGGGCGCCCTCGGCCAGGAGGGCCTCGCGAAGATGGTCGACGGGTTTTCCGACAGGGGAGCGGAAGCGGTATCCGCCCTTGCGGTCGCGCGGCCCGGTCAGGACGAGAAGGACGTCGTGGTCGCGGTCGGCCGCGCCCGAGGGTCGATCGCCCTTCACCCGCGCGGCGGGAACGGCTTCGGATGGGACGTCCTCTTCATCCCCGAAGGGGCGACGCGGACGTGGGCCGAGATGAGCGACGAGGAGAAAATGGCCGACTCGCACCGGGCGCGGGCGTTCCGAGAGATGAGGCGGCTGCTCTCTGCATGAGGCGTGACGGGGGCTCGTTCCGTATACCCTTCTGAAGTGGTTCGTCTTTCTCTTCTCTTCGCGTTCCTGAGCGTCACCTCGGTGGCCGACGATCCGCCGCTGCCGGCTCCCCACTGGGTGAGCGTTCAGGTCCGGGTGGTTCCGCCCGTCGATCCTGCCGGCAAGTCCTGGAAGGTCCAGCTGTTGGAGCGGCGAGAGGGCAAGGACGAAATAGTCTCTGACGAACCGGCGCCCGAGAATCGCAGCCTCGAGCTCCGGGTTGCGGAGAAGCGCTTCTACTCCCTGCGACTTCGGACCGGCGACGGCGACATCTGGTTCACCGACCCGGACCCCTTCGAGGCAAAGGGCGAGATGCCGGTGCGGGTCATCGAGCCGAAGGCGCTGAAGGTTCGCGGGCTCGTGACGCTCGGAAAGAGGCCTCTCGCAAAGGCTCAGCTCGCGTTCGGAAATGAAGCAGGGCCCGAGTCGATCTCGTTGACGTCGAAGGAGGACGGAACCTTTGTGGGTTTCCTGCCAAGGTTCGGGCGCTGGCACGTCACGTCGCGGTCGGAGTCGCCGCACCTCCACCGCGAGGTCGACGTGGACGTGATCCACAGCGACAGGGGAGCGGAGCTCGACGTGGAGGTGCGGTTGATTCCGAGAGGAGTCGAAGGAGAGCTCGTCGATGTCGACGGACATCGAATCATGAAGGGCATGGTCAATCAATTTGGCCCAAGCGGAGATCACGCAGACGAACGCGTCGAGAGAGGGACATTTCGATTTGAACGTCTGAACGATGGCGCGAACTCCTTTGAGGCGTCGGCCGGGTATCGAGACGAGGACGGCAAGCTGCATTCTCTCCGGAGCGAGACGACGGACGTCACCGTTGAGGCGGGCACCGCGGACCCCGCGTGGCTCCAGATCGTCCTTCGGAGAGAGGTTGGTTTAAAGGGGCGTGTCGTTTCGCCCGCAGGATCGGGCGTGCCACGCGCCACTGTGCTCTTCATCGAGACCAAAGGTGGCGCGCACACTTGGTTCGTTCCGAAGCGATCAGGTGCGGACGGGAGGTTCACGCTGCCGCTTCGCGAAGGAACATCCGAGGCCTGTGTTGCGGTGATTCAGGGGTCGTTCTCCGCGCGGCTCACGAGGGTTCAAGTCACTGGCGACGAGCAGGAGCTGTCCCTCTCGCCTCTCGGAGGAACGCTGCTGGTTGACGCTCCCTTTTGGAATTCCAAACGCCTGGAGGACAAGCGAGTCGTCGTCTTTCACGCCGGATGTGCGATCTATCCGGCCGTGCTTCAGAACCTGGTCAAGGGCTCGCATGGCGACACCGGCGTTCGGTGGACTTACCGGATGCAGAGAGTCGAACACGGTCCCTATTCGGTGTGCGCCGTGACGAACAGCGAGCTCGCGGCCTATGACGGCCGAGCCGCGGCATTCGAGCCCTGCGTCTATGGCGTCCTCGCGCCCGGTGGGATGCTTGAGCTGAAGCTCCTCCCTTGATTCCCTTTTTTCTAAGAAAAATCTTCCTTCTTCATTTCTTCCCGGCTCGCGCCCTGAGCTCTGCCGCGAGCTCGTCGACTTTCGTCAGAAGCTCTTCCTTCATCCCCTCGGTCCGGATCACGATGTCCGAGACTTCCTCGCGGGCCGCGTCGGTGAACTGCGCCGACATGCGTTTCAGGAAATCGTTCGGGTCCGTCTCGCCGCTGCGGCGGATCGCGCGCTTGAGCCGCACGTCCGCGGGCGCTGATACCGTGACGAGGACGTCGAAGCGCTGGCGGCCGCCGGTCTCGACGAGGAGCGTCGCCTCGACGACGCCGAGCGCTTCGCCCTTCGCCTCGAGGTCCGAGAACCACCGTGCCTGCTCGTCGCGGACGAGCGGGTGGATGAGGGCGTTGAGGCGCGCGAGCGACGGGGGATCGTGAAAGACGTGCGCGGAGAGCCTCGGCCTGTCGACGGAGCCGTCCGCCGCGAGGAAATCGGGCCCGAAGGCCTCCGCGACGGCTCGAGCTCCCGCGCTCCCCGCGCGATAGAGATCGTGCACGATGCGATCGGCGTCGAGGACGGAGATCCCGCGCTCTCTCAGGCGCTCCGCGACCGTGCTCTTTCCCGACGCCAACCCGCCCGTGAGCCCGACTTTCAGAATCATCCGCGCCGCGCCACGCAGAGCTCGAGCGTGTTCTTGAGGAGGTGCGCGATCGTGAGGGGGCCGACCCCGCCCGGAACCGGCGTGTAGCGCGACGCTCTTGGGAACGCGGTCGCGGGATCGCAGTCTCCGACGAGCGTCGAGCCCTTCTTGTCGAACGACGCGAGGCGCGCCGCGTTGCCCGGGAAGAACCTCTCGACGTCGGCCCGGGAGGTCACGCGATTGACGCCGACGTCCACGAGGACGGCGCCCTCCTTCACGAAGTCTCCGGTGACGAAGCCCGGCCGTCCGATCGCGGCAACGAGGAGATCCGCCTCGCGGCAGAGGCCGGGCAGGTCCTTCGTCTTCGAGTGCGCGATCGTGACGGTGGCGTCCTTCCGGAGGAGAAGGAGCGCCATGGGCTTCCCGACGATGTCGCTTCGGCCGACGACGACGGCCCGCGTCCCGCGGAGGGGCACGCCTTCGCGCGTGAGCAGCTCGATAATCCCGGCGGGCGTGCAGGGCACCGGCGCGGGCTTCCCCTGCAGGAGCCGGCCGGCATTCACGGGGTGGAAGCCGTCGGCGTCCTTCCGGGGGTCGATGGCCTCCAGGATACGGGCCGCGTCGATGTGGGCCGGGAGCGGAAGCTGCACGAGAATGGCGTCGACCGCTTCGTCGCGATTGAGGCCTTCCACGGTTGCGAGGAGCTCGGCCTCGGGGAGGCCGGCCGGAAAGCGCAGCGTGCGTTCGGCGATTCCCGCTTCGCGCGCGGCCGCTCCCTTTCCGGCGACGTAGACGGCGCTCGCGGGATCCTCGCCCACGAGGACGACTGCGAGGCCGGGCACGAGGCCGCGTTCGGCGAGGGACGCCACGCCAGAAGCCACTTCGGCCCGTATCGCCTTTGCCACGGCAACTCCATCCAGAATGCGGGGCGGCATTCGGGTATTGTGACCGACCCCTCTTAACCCTCTAAGAAAAGGTGCTCTTCGGACCTTGGAAAGGCCTTTCCCTCGCTTGACAGAAAGGATAAGGGGCTGTATTTTTCACAGCCCTGCGGGTGGATGGTTCGCCGAAGCCCGCTTCTCGTGTGCCGTCGGGGCCCTGGTCTTTCGATGCTTCCTCGTTCTGCATCGTGGGACCGACCCCGGAATCTTCCAGCCGGGGTCGTCGCACCCCTCAACCGCCCCGATCGGAGACCGCTGTTCCCGTGAGCACTCGCACGCCGCTTCCCAAGATCTCCGATAACTCCCGACGCTGGATCATCGTCAACGCCGACGGGAAGGTGCTCGGCCGCCTCGCGACGCTCGTCGCCCGCCACCTCACCGGCAAGACGAAGGCGATCTACACCCCGTTCCTCGACACCGGCGACTTCGTCGTCGTCGTCAACGCCGAGAAGGTCGCCTTCACCGGCGCGAAGCTCGGCCAGAAGATGTACCGCCGCCACACCGGGTTCCCGGGAGGCCTGAAGTCCATCGAGGCCGGGAAGCTCAGGGACACGCATCCGGAGCGCGTCATCGAAGCGGCCGTGCGCGGCATGCTTCCGAAGACGAAGCTGGGCCGGAAGATGTTCAAGAAGCTCAAGGTCTACGCCGGCCCCGAACACCCGCACTCCGCCCAGTCGCCGGCCGCCGTGGCCGTCTGAAGCCGTCTGAATTCGCCTAATTAAAGAGGAGCAACGCACCCCGTGACGAACCTCCAGTATCAGGCCGTCGGACGCCGAAAAGAGTCGGTGGCCCGCGTGTACCTCCGCCCCGGCAAGGGGACGGTGAAAGTCAACGACCGCACCTTCGAAGACTTCTTCCCGAATGACGTGCTCAAGATGGTCATCCGGCAGCCCCTGCAGCTCACCGAGACGGTCGACAAGTTCGACGTCGTGGCCCTCGTCGAGGGCGGCGGGAGCGCGGGCCAGGCGGGTGCCATCCGCCACGGAATCGCACGCGCGCTCTGCCTTTTCAATCTCGAGCTGCGCGGCACGCTCAAGAAGGCCGGTCTCCTCACGCGCGACTCGCGCATGAAGGAGCGCAAGAAGTACGGACAGCGCGGCGCCCGCGCCCGGTTCCAGTTCTCGAAGAGGTAATGGGGGACAGATGAGCCAGATCACGATGAAGGAGCTGCTCGAGGCGGGCGTTCACTTCGGCCACCAGACCAAGCGCTGGAACCCGAAGATGAAGAAGTACATCTTCGGCAAGCGGAACGGCATCTACATCATCGACCTCCAGAAGACTCTCAAGTGCTTCCGCGAGGCCGCGGCGTTCATCACGGACGTCGCCTCGCAGGGCAAGAACATCCTCTTCGTGGGGACGAAGCGGCAGGCCCAGGACGCCATCTACGAAGAGGCGAACCGCTGCGGCATGTTCTACGTGAACAACCGCTGGCTCGGCGGCACGCTCACGAACTTCGTGACGATCCGGAAGTCGATCAGCCGCCTCAAGGAGATCGAGGTGATGCTGGCCGACGGCTCGGACGCGATCCTCACCAAGAAAGAGCGCATCCATCTCGATCGCGAGAAGGCGAAGCTCGCGAAGAACCTCATCGGCATCAAGGAAATGGAAGAGCTGCCGGACATCCTGTTCGTGATCGACCCCAAGAAGGAAGCGATCGCGATCCTCGAGGCCAAGAAGCTCGGCATTCCGGTCGTCGCGATCGTCGACACGAACTGCGACCCGGACGACATCACACACGTGATTCCGGGCAACGACGACGCGATCCGCGCCATCAAGCTCTTCACGGGCAAGATCGCCGACGCGGTGCTCGAGGGTCTGCACGCCCAGGAAGAGCGGTTCGTCGGCAAGGTCGAGCACGCGGACGACGAGCCGATGCCCACGAACTTCCAGGTCACCGACGCGAGTGCCGCCAAGCCCGAGGCGGTCGTCCTTCCGGTCCCGGTCTGATCGTCTCTGAGAAATGACGGCCGGCGGGGGACAGTGGTCTCCCGCCGGCCTTTTTGACGTAAGGGGTCTTTCATGGCGATTTCCGCAGTGATGGTCAAGATGCTCCGCGACAAGACGGGGGCCGGAATGCTCGACTGCAAGAGCGCTCTGGAAGAGACGAAGGGCAACATCGACGAGGCCGAGAAAATTCTTCGCAAGAAGGGTCTCGCGGCCGCCGCGAAGAAGGCGGGCCGCGTGGCCGCCGAGGGCCTCATCGGCTACAAGGTCGAGGGCGGCAAGGCGGCCCTCGTCGAGCTGAACTGCGAGACCGACTTCGTCGGCCGCACGGACCAGTTCAACAAGGCGCGGCACAGCCTCGCCGAGCTCGTCCTCCACACGGATGCCCTCGGAGACACGCTCGAGGGTGACGCCGAGGCCGTCAAGGCGCTGCCGGCGCCGAAGCATTTCCCTTATGCGACGGGCTCGGTCGCCGAGTCGCTCCAGGCGTTCACGGCCGAAACAGGAGAGAACACGCAGTTTCGCCGCTTCGCGCGCCTCGTGGCGGGCGAAGGCTCGGCGTTCACGCTTTACGCGCACCCGGGCGACAAGACGGTCGTCGTCATCGAGACGAAGGGCATGCCCGAAGACCTTTCGAAGGACCTCGCGATGCACGTCGCGGCGCTTGCCCCCCAGTTCGCGAACCGGGACGGCGTCTCGGCCAAGGCGCTCGCCGACGAGCGCGAGATCGCGCGTGCCAAGGCGGTCGCGGCGGGAAAGCCGGAGGCCGTTGCCGAGAAGATGGTCGAGGGCATGATCGGCAAGTGGTACGGCGAGGTGGTCCTCCTCGATCAGGCGTTCGCCAAGGACGACAGCAAGAAGGTGTCCCAGGTCATCTCCGAGCGCGCGGGCGCCGAGGCGTCGGTCGTTCGTTTCGTGCGCTTCAAGGTGGGCGAGGGCATCGAGAAGAAGAGCGGAGACTTCGCCGCCGAAGTCGCCGCGCTCATCAAGTAAAGTAGACACGTGGAAGCCCGCTACCGCCGGGTCCTGCTGAAACTCTCCGGGGAGGCGCTCCTCGGCAG
>JARXKK010000121.1 GCA_030278895.1 Acidobacteriota bacterium | reverse complement strand
AACGCCTTCTCGTCGATCGTCTCCTCGCTCATCGACCACGTGTCGATCTGCCAGCCCATCGTCTTGTAGAGGCCGTAGCGGTCCGCGAGCTTCTTCGCGAGGGCGCCGGGCGCCGTGATCTTCACGGAGGGCGGGAGGTCCGACGGGTTGAAGTGAATCGGCGAGAGGTAGAGCTTGATCTCGGGGGACGTCGCCACGAGGTGGAACCGCCCGATGCCCGTCATCTTCACGAGGGAGTTGAACGTGAACGTGAAGACGACCCAGGGCGACCACTCGCCCGGCTTAAGCGTCACGGGCGAGGAGCCCTTCGGCGCGACCGTAAGGCTGCCGCCGTCCGCCGCCAGGGTCAGCGTCATGGGCGTCTTGATGACCGGAGGCTCCTTGAAGAGCTTGTTGTAAGGGCCGAAGACCTCCGTCTCGATCGTTCCCTTGTTCGATTCGAGCCGCACGAGCTCGACCGAGAACTCGTTCTTGTTCTTCGGGGCGAAAAAGGGATCCGACGTGTAGAAGCTCGGCGTGCCGACGCGCCCGCGCACGTCCGTGACGCCCAGACCCGACAGGAGCCGGCCGTGGTCGTAGTCCACGGCGGGAAACGTGACGGGCACGTGCATCACGACGGAGGCGATTCCCTTGCGCCCGGCTTCCTCCCAGAACGGAGTGCCGCGGCGGTTGTTGATCGGCCAGGGAATCTCGGAGGGGAGAAGAGCCGAGACTCGGACTCCTAAAAAAGCAAAGAGCGCCGCCGCGACCCCCGCGGTCACGACAGCGCCCAGGCCGAGGCTTGACACGCGCCTTCTAAGAAGAATCTTCGACAGCAGAAGGACGAGCACGAACGCGACGATCGCGAGAATCGCCGGCACTGCGATCGAATTTCCCTTTCCGAACAGAAAATTCTTCTTCCCCTCCTCCGCGATCGCGAACTCGGGGCGATAGGTCTTCGGGTTCCGCTTCAGGAAGTCGAAGATCATCGTCCGGCCGGGAGAGAGTCCCGTCGAGAACGTGGACCACGACACCGGCGTCTGGGCGGGAATCGTGGGGTTCAGGGCCGAGAAGCCGCCCTTCGCGGCGAGCGCCGCGAGATTCGGCAGGCGCCCTTCGGCGATGCCCTTCTCGACGAGCGCGTGGTCCGCGCCGTCGAAGCCGAGAACGATGACCCTCGGGGGGAGTGCGGCCGACGACACGAGAGGAAACGCGCCCAGAAAGACCGCGGTCAGGATGGCGAGGCGCAGGAATTTCTTCTGTTCAGGCTCGTTGTGTTCAGGCACGCCGCATTCTACTGCCCGCGATCGTCCGTCCCGCCACGGCGACGAGCACGATCGCACCGCCGAGAAGCGCCCACCCGGACGGCCTCTCGCCGATTCCCAGGAACGCCCACAGAGGGTTGAAAGTCGGCTCGAGCATGCCGATCAGCGAAGCCTCCGCCGCGGGCACGGTCTTCAGGCCTTTCACGAAGAGGACGTAGCTGACCCCCAGCTGGAAGACTCCGAGGAAGAGGACGAGGGCGACACCCCGCGTGTCCAGAGCCAGGTCGCCCCAGGCGAAGGGCAGCGCGATCGCGGCCGCCGCGAGGTTGCCCGCGATGACGGACGGGATCGCGTCGCCTGACGCGTCACGCCTCAGGAGCAGGATCGTGAGGCCGAAAAAGAGGCCCGAGACCACCGCGACGAGGTTCCCGGCCAGGGCGCCGGGATCCAGCCGGCCGAGAAAGAAGAGCGACATTCCGACGATCGCAACGCCGACGGCGACCGCGTCGATCTTTTTGAACCTTTCCTTGAGAAGGAACGGCGCGAGCGCGAGAACGTAGAGCGGCCCCGTGTACTGCAGGAAGATCGCGTTCGCGGCGGTCGTCATCTTCGTCGCGGACACGAACGTCAGAATCATGAGCGCGTAGACGATGACCGTGGACGGCGCCGCGTGCCGCCACCTTTCGCGGGAGGGCCGGAACGCGAAGAGGAGGACGATTCCCGCAACAAGCGAGCGCCAGAAGACGACGCCGAACGCACTCAGCGGGACGAGCTTGATCGCGAGGCCGCCCGTGGACCACAGGAGTGCGGCCGCCGCGATGAGAAGCGCGCCGCGGCGCCCTCCGTTTCCGGCCGCGGCAGCCCCGCCGGCCGTCACGCGGATTTCCGGCGGATCGCGGCGATCGAGACGTCGTCGTCGCAGGCGGCCCGGCCGAGAAACCGGTCCAGCTCGGAGACGAGCGCGGCGACGACCGTGTAGGGCGCGGCGCCGGCCTGCCGGTCGAGGACGAGCGCGACACGCGTGTCGCCGAACTCCTCTCCCGCCAGGCCGCGGGCTTCGGGAAGCCCGTCGGAATGGAAAAGCAGCATCTCGCCCGGCGCGAGAACCGTGGATTCCGGCGCGTACGAAACACTCTTCTTGATCCCGAGGGGATACGAGCCCGAGCCGAGGCGCTCGACGATCCGCCCCGCGGCGTCAACCTTGAGAACCGGCGGATGACCTGCCACGGTGGCCGTCACGCCGCCCCCGGGCTCGAGGACGGCGTAGACGCCCGCGAAGAACGAACGGGAGTTCCCCGTCTCGCAGAGCACGCGGTTCAAGGCCTCGACCATCGCGCCCGGCGACGGGTCGATCGGAAGCTGCGTGCGAAACACCGCATGCGTGACCGCCATGACGAGCCCCGCGGCCATCCCGTGCCCCGACGCGTCGCCGAACAGGACCGCGAGACGCCCGCCGGGAATCGGCTCGAACGCGTAGAGGTCGCCTCCCACGGTGTTCGCGATCCGGTTGAAGCCGCCGAGCTCGAAGGCGCCGATCTCCGGCAGGACGCGGGGCACGAGCTGCGCCTGGAGCTCGCGCGCCATGACGAGCTCGTCCTTGAAGTGGAGCTTGTCGACGAGCTCCATCGCGAGCAGGAACGCGAGCGCGAGAACCGAGACCAGCAGCGCGAAATGCGACCAGCCCGACTGCCCGTCGGACGCGGCGTGCTCTAGGACCGCCAGGACGACGAGAACGAGAACGAGCGCGAAGACGAGCCGGCGCGGAGGCGCGAGCCGCTTCGCGAGCCCGAAGACGACCGCGTTCGTCTTCCGGAGGCCCCTTTTCCAGCGGCGGGGCTCGGCTGCAATCTCGGCTTCGTGGTCGGCGAGGAAGACGTTCGTCGCGCGCTGCCAGTCCACGTCCCACATGCCGCGAACCTCGTCGGCATCGAAGGAGTGAACGGTCTCCTTCGCCAGGCTCTTCCAGTCCGTCGTCATGCGTCTTCTCGGGTCAGGGCTTCGGGGGAACGCCCAGCCGGGCCGCCCCGCTTTTCGAGACCGATCGCCTCAGCCACGCCATCCGCCCGAAGAGGAGTCCCGGAAACCCGAGAGCCTGGGCGGCCCAGCGCGGGAAGTCGAACGTGTCCCTCTGGCGCACGATGAGCCCGTCCCGCATCTCGATATCGGACACGATCACGTTCACGACGGGCCGCTTGCCTCCGAAGAGGTACCGGGCCGTCCACTCGACGACGCCCGTGCCGGATCCCGCCTTCGCCACGGTGAACTGCACGGAGAAATCCTTCGCGCCGCGGGTGAGGCCGATCCACATCTTGCCGATGTCGGAGCCCGTCAGCCGGAAAACGGGATCCTCGAAGGTCGCGTCGGGCGCGTACATCGCCGCCATGGCGTCCCCGTCGCGCCTCGCGAAGGCCTCGTAGAAACGCGTCAGGGCAGCCTGGGTCTCGGCGTTCGTCATGAACCTCAGTCTATCCGGAGCGTGAGAATTTCCTCCAGGGACTCGATCCGCGCGATCTCCCCCATCCGGTACCCCCGGAAGGCCACGGGCGCCCGGCGAGCGGCTTCCGCATCGTATTTCGAATCCCCGACGAAGAGGCATTCGGCGAGAGGCGCGCGAATCCGTTCGGCCGCGAGCCGCACGACCGCCGGATCCGGCTTCCCCGCGCCCGCCTCGCTCGCAGATGCGACCGCGTCGAGAAGCGGGGCCAGCCCCGTGCTCTCGAGAATGCGGTCCGCGAGCGGCCGGTTCGTGTTCGTCGCGAGGGCCGTTCGAACCCCGGCGGCGCGCAGCGCCCGGAGGACGCCTTCGGCTTCGGGATTCACACGAATGGCGTCGAGCCGCTCGGCGAAAAACCGGGCGTAGGCGTCGTCGATTTCCGAGGCAGAGCGCTCCGGCATGTAGGCCTGCCGGTCGGCCTCCGTGCCGTTCCCGTAAATCGCGTCGAAGTCCACGCGGGAGATGGCGGCGTGGCCGAAGCCGGCGAGGGTGGCGTTGTAGACCGCGAACCAAACGTCCTCGGAGAAGACGAGGACTCCGTCCATGTCGAAAAGAACGGCGCGCATCGCGCGATCTTCACACGAGCCCGTAGAATCCTCGCCACCATGGAAAGGTTCGATCTCTTCGTCCTGGGCACGGGTCCGGCCGGGCAGCGCGCCGCCGTCCAGGCGGCCAAGGTCGGCAAGAAGGTCGGCATCTGCGAGAAAAGGGAGATGGTGGGCGGCGTCTGTGTGAACACCGGGACGATCCCGTCCAAGACGTTTCGCGAGGCCGTCCTCTACCTGAGCGGGATCGCACAGCGCGTCAACTACGGCGCGTCCTACACCGTCAAAGAGAACATCACGATGGGGGATCTCCTCTTCCGCTGTAACCAGGTCATCACGCGCGAGATCGAGGTCATTCGCGCCCAGATGAAGCGAAACGGTATTGTGCTCGTTGGCGGGGCCGCGACGTTCACGGGGCCGCACACGCTGACCGTCGCCGGCCTGGCGGGGACGCTCGACATCGAAGCGGAGAAGATCGTGATCGCGGTCGGGACGAAACCCTCCCCGTCGCCCGTGCCTGTGGACGGCGAGACTGTAATCGACTCGGACGGGATCCTCTCGCTGAAGCGTCTTCCGAAGTCGCTCCTCGTCGTCGGCGCCGGCGTGATCGGCGTCGAGTACGCCTCGATGTTCGCTGCCCTCGGGATCGAGGTGACGATCGTCGACAAGCGCCCCGTTCTCCTCGACTTCGTGGACGACGAGATCGCCGAGGCGCTGTCGTTCTACCTCAGGAACCTCAACTGCACGCTCCGCCTCGGCGAGGAAGTCGCCACGATCGGCGTGGAGCGCCCCGGGCGCGTCAACGTGACGTTGAAGTCGGGAAAGAAGATCGGCGCCGAACTGCTCCTCTACTCGGTCGGGCGCGTGGGCGCGACGGCGGCGCTGGGCCTCGCCGCCGCCGGCCTCGAGGTGGACGACCGCGGGCGCCTGAAAGTCAACGAGCACTACCAGACGGCGCAGCCGCATATCTACGCCGCGGGGGACGTCATCGGCTTTCCGGCGCTGGCCTCGACTTCCATGGAGCAGGGCCGCCTCGCGTCCTGTCACGCGTTCGGCGTCTCGTGCGAATCGCTCCCCCATCTCTACCCGATCGGGATCTACTCCGTTCCCGAGATCTCGATGGTCGGGAAGACCGAAGAAGAGCTCACGAAGGAGTCCGTCCCTTACGAGACCGGCGTCGCCCACTACCGCGAGATCGCCCGTGGCGCGATCGTGGGCGACGACACCGGCCTCCTGAAGATCCTCGTCCACCGCGAGACGCGGAAGATCCTCGGCGTCCACATCCTCGGCACGGCGGCGACCGAGCTGATCCACATCGGCCAGGCTTTCATCGCCCTCGACGGCACGCTCGACGTCCTCGTGGACACGGTCTTCAACTATCCGACGTTCGCCGAGTGCTACAAGGTCGCCGCGCTCGACGCATACAACAAGCTGCGGGCCGAGGGCGAGGGCTAACCGAGCGCGGCCGCGAACTTCCGCACGATCTCCCCCGCCGGCTGGACGGACGTGATCGTCGCGACGCTCTTCCCGGCCTGCCAGCAATCCGCCGACGTCGCGCCCTTCATGGAAGCGCCCTTCAGGCGGTAGAACGACGTCAAGGTGTACCACCCGCGGATCCAGTGCTTCGTCCTGCGGCCCTTGAGCATCAACCGGCCGAACGGGCCCGCCTTCGTCCCCATCTTCTCGATGTACGGCGTGTTGATGACGGCGAGCGGGACGCCCGTGACGCGCTCGGTCGGGACGATGTCCTTCTCGTCCGCCGCGAGGATCGCGTTCTTGTAGTCGGCGTGGGCCGTGCACTCGGTCGCCGCGATGAAGCGCGTGCCGCATTGAACGCCGGCGTACCCGAGGTCGAGCATCGCGCGGAACTCCTCCGGGCTGCCGACGCCTCCCGCGCAGACGAGCGGGAGCTTCAGGTCGGCGATCTCCGCGAAGAGCTCCTCGGGGCTCTTCTTCCCGAGGTGGCCGCCGGCCCGGCGGTTCACGCAGATGAGGCCGTCGACGCCCTCGGCGGCGGCTTTCTCGGCCCAGCGGCGGTCGATCACGTCGTGGTACACGACGCCGCCCGCGCTCTTCACGCGTTCCACGACCCAGCGCGGGTTGCCGAGCGCCGTCACGAAGAAGCGCACGCCCTCCTCGAGCGCGACGTCCACGTAGTCCGACATGCGCTTGGCATAGACGGACGAGAGCGACTTCTCCGTGAGGACGTTGAGGCCGACGGGCTTTTTCGTGAGCGACCGGATCTCGCGCATCCCGCCGCGGAACTCCCGCTTGTGAACGTAGACGAGGGAGAGCGGCTGGACGATCCCGATCCCGCCCGCCTCCGAGACCGCCGCGACAAGCTCCGGGTTCGAGCACGGATACATCGCGCCGCAGATGAGCGGGACCTCGATCCCGGTGGCTTCGGTCAGCGCCGTCTTCACGCCTTCACCGGTCCCGCGAGCCACACGGCCCTTGCCCGCGCTACGACCGCCCCCGATGCATCGGCGAGGATGCTCTCCACAAGGACCTCCTTCTCGACGACTCCCGGGAAGACCGGCGCGTCGCACGAGGCCGTGATCGTGCCGCGTGCCTTCTTGAGAAATTCGCACTCAACGCGGACGAGAATGGTGCGCATGCCGTCGGGCAGCCCGTAGCCCAGCGCGAGGCCGGTCGTCATCTCGGCGAGGTTCGCAAGGGCGATCGCGTGGATCGACGCGAGGTGGTTGCGGACCGCGCGCCGGTCGCCCATGGAAATGATTGCGCGGCCGGGCTCGAGGACGCGGATCATCGGCCGCACGCTGCCCGAGTACGGGATCGCGAAGCCGAAGATGAACGAGAAAAACGACTTACCGCCCGGCAGCGGCGCGAGGCGCGTCCACCACGTGCGGAGGTCCTTCGGGGTAGCAGGCATCCGGGCCGGGATTCTAGGAGAAGAATGAGGAAGAAGAATTTTCTTCGAATGAGGAGGAGGGATGGCAATCTTCAGCGGAGGCCACCCCTGCGACGCCGCTTTCGTTCCTCGGTTGCACGAACTCTTCTCATCGCCATGGCCCCCTTCGCGCTCGACGGCTGCGTTTCGATCCGCGTCTCGCGCGCGGACCTTTCCGCCCCACCCGACCCGTCCGCCCCGCCACGGGGCGCGATCACAGTGGAAGTCTTCGAAAAGGTCGCCGACCGCGAGGCCGAGCGGCGCGTCTCCTATCCCGTCCTCTCGGAGATCTTCCGCGGAGACGGCGGCCAGGAGCTCGTTGCTCGCTCGATGCACGCCACGTTCACGGTGCAGGACCTCCCGCCGGGAACCTATCGCCTGAGGATCACGAAGCGCATCGACGAGAAGGGGGACATCGTCGCCCTCGCCAATCCCGGCGAGAAGGCGTTCGACGTGATCGCGGGCGAAAACACGGTCGTTTCGGTCGTCCTGAAGAAGGTGCCCGTCTTCTGGATCGTCGTCGCGGCCCTCACGATCATTGCCCTCGTCGTTCTCGCGATCATCGGCATCAACAAGGGCGACCTCCCGAAGCCTCCTCCGCTGCCACCCCTCCCACCGATCGCTTTCGCGATTCCTCTCGGCGGGAGCACCGGCGGCGGCGAAGGCGCTACGGCCCCGCCCGCGCCCGCCGCCGTCGACGTCTTCCCCGCGCCGGGCTCCGTCGTGGCGGCCCGGCGCGTCGCCGTCACGTTCCTTCTCTCGATGCCGCTCGCGTCCACCGGTTTCGAGGAAGACGCCGTTCTCGCGGTCGGCACCGTATCCGGCGACATCCGCGGGACGGCGGCGTACCTCCCGGACGAGCAGCTCCTGCGCTTCTCTCCGTCTTCGGACTTCGCCCCCGGCGAGGAGATCACCGTCACGCTCGACCTTTCGAAGCTGCGCGGCATCGCCGGGCGGACGGGCACCGGGCGGGCTTCGACGACGTTCACGGTCGCGCGGTGAGAGTTCTCTCCGTCAACGTGGGCCTGCCGCGCGACGTCACGTTCGGCAGACACAAAATGCGCACGGCCATCCTCAAGGAGCCCGTCAAAGGGGCCATCCCGCTCGCGCTGCTCGGCTTCGAAGGCGACGGCCAGGCCGACCCGAAGTACCACGGCGGCCCGGACAAGGCCGTGTACGTCTACCCGTTCGAGCACTACGCGTACTGGTCGGAAGTCCTCTCTCGCAAGGACCTCTCGCCGGGCGCCTTCGGCGAGAACCTGACGACCGAGGGCCTCCTCGAGACGGAAGTGCGGATCGGGGACGTCTTCGAAATCGGGTCCGCGCGGGTGCGGGTCGAAGAGCCGCGGACCCCCTGCGCGAAGCTCGGCGCGAAGTTCGGCTCGATGGGCTTCGTGCGCGTCTTCGCTTCGGCCGGGCGGCCAGGCTTCTACCTGAGCGTCGTCCAGGAGGGCATGGTCGAGGCCGGTGACGCAATCGTGCGTCTTGCGACGGCACGCGAGCGCCCCACGGTGGCGGAGGTCTTCGGCGAACCCTGAAAGAAGGGCGTCCCGGACCTGTAAACTCCTCTCGCACATGGCCCGCTGGGAACGCAAGGAGATCGTCCTCCGCACGAATGCGGTCGGCCAGGCGATGACGGCGCCGGTCTTCTGGTGCCACGGGCGCAACCCGCGCCCGCTCGCGTACCTCCAGGCCAACGTGCACGGAGGCGAGCTGCAGGGGAACGCCGCCATCCTCGCGCTCTTCGACCTCCTCGAGAAGGAGCCGCCGCGCGGAAGCCTCATCCTCGTGCCGCGCGTCAACCCGATCGCCGCTAACCAGCAGATCGGC
>JARXKK010000120.1 GCA_030278895.1 Acidobacteriota bacterium | reverse complement strand
ATGATCCGCGGGCAGAAGGTCGTCGTGAAGCGCGACCGCGTCGGCGGGAGCTGAGACCGTGTTCGGGCGCTACTTCGCCAGCAGGTTGAAGTCCGAGCGGTAGAACGCGTGCCCAAGCGCGTCGCGACCCGTCGGGACGACGAAGAGCGAGAAGCGTCCCATCTGGGGTTGATCGACCGTGTAGCTGCCTTCGGCGAGCCGCTCGCCGCCGGGCGCGACGAACGTGAGCGAGAACTGGTGCGTACCGTCCTTCGTCGGCTTCTCGTCATACCTCTCGAGGACGACGTCGATCGTGCCCCGGCCATCGGCGGTCGTCACGCGAAACGTCCGGCCCACGAACTGCTGGAAGCCCCGGGCGAGGGGCGCGGGCCCGGCCGGTATCGTGATCGCCGACAGGGGGTGCATCGTGGCGACGGCGACACCGGCGACGAGAGAGCCCAGGAACTTCTTGCGGGTGATGTTCATCGCGAGCCTCCAAAGACGTGTGCGAGGATGGGCTTCATGCTGGACAAAGTGACGCGGGAAGACTTCGTGCCGAGGGTGGGTGAGACGTTCCGGGTCGAGGAGGCCGGCGTGGACCTGGTCCTCGCCGAGGCCGTCGACCTTTCCGTGCGCGGGGGAAGCCCCGGCCCTCGGAGGGCGCCGTTCTCCCTGCTCTTTCGCGGGCCAAAGCAACCGGTGCTGCCGCAGCGGATCTGGGCGCTCGCGAACGAGGCAATCGGGGGAATCGACATCTTCCTCGTCGCGATCGGGCCGGACGCGGACGGCGTGCGATACGAGGCCGTCTTCAACTGACCCGAACCCCGGCGGCTTCGACGGCCATGGGCCGCCGCTCCATCAGGAGATGGACGCCATGCTCCTCGACGGGTACGAAGCCCAACCGCTCGTAGAGACGCCTCGCGGGATTGAAGAGCTCGACGTGGATGGTCAGAGGCACTCCACGAGAGCTGGCTTCCACGATGAGCTCCTCGATCAGACGCGTCCCGATTCCCGCGCGCCGGAAAGCGGGAAGGAGCGCGATATCGATCAGCCGGACTTCCGCCGGCCGGCGCTCGACGGAGAGACGCCCCGCGGGCGTGCCGTCTACTTCGACGACGGAGAAGTCCGCTCCCACGTAATTCCTGCTGTAGTCCGCGTCCTGCGCGTCGAACTGCATCTTCACGAATGCGCTCTTCTGCTCCTCGGTCCACGGCACGGGCGTGAGCTCCTCCGCGCGCGTCGACGCGTACACCGCGAGCAGCTGCTCGCGGTCCTCGGGTCGGGCGGGGCGGAGGGTCACCATGGTTCGACTCGTCTTCAGGTCCGTGGCGGGTAGACGCCCTGCAGCGCGATGCAGAAATTGAGCGTCAGGTACGGCTGCATGTTGTTGTGCGGCTGGTCGCCGCCGGAGGGGGCCAACGCCGCGCTATTCATCGCCGTCATGGCTCCGGGAAGCGTGAACATCGCGAGACCGATGCCGGAGGCAAAGAGTTCCTGGCCTGCTTGCTGATCGGTCCCGTCGCTTTGAGACACGATCACCCCATGGCTGTGCGAGGGGATTTCCGACTCGAGCAGCGTCACGGTATCCGAGCCGCCGGTTTCACCGAGGTCGTGGAGCGACAGTCCCGGCCCCTGACCGGGGTGCATGGGAGCGGTCCCCTGCATGTTCGGCAGAGCGAAATTGCTCTTACCGTCGCCGCCGTAGGTTGTACCCAGCAAGGAAAAGAGCGCGGTGTTCTGCGAGATCGGCAGGATCTGGCCGTCGCAGAAGGCCCAGCCCTTGGGAGCGAAGTTAAACGGGTAGATGCGGATCTCGGCAACGAATGGATTGGCCATGATTTCGTGTCCTCAGGTCTGCGACGGGAAAATTCCGAAGAGGGAAATGATGAAATCGACGCAGAGGTACGGCTGGAAGTTGCTGTGAGGCTGCGATCCTCCGGTGGCTCCAATCGACGTTGGATGGAGCAGCCCGGTCGGCGCGTCCGCACCGTACGGGGTGATCGTCGCGTTCGCGGCGACGGCGGGAAGAGTCCCCCCCGGAGACGTCGTCGAAGCCGCGGCCCCGGAAGCGAGGAGCGCGTGGCTGTGCGCTGGAATCTGGTTGACGGTCAACGTGATCTGCTCGGCACCGCCAGTCTCGGCGAGGACGAAGCCGTTCCCTCGGTGGAGCGGGAGACGTCCCCGCAGGTCGGGCAGAGCGAACGTGCTCACGCCGTCACCGCCGTACGTCGTCCCGATGAGCTGGAAGAGAGTCGTGTTTTCGGAGATCGGCAGGATCTGGCCTTCGCAGAACATCCAGCCCGCGGGCGCGAAGTTCCCCGCGAACGTCCGGATCTCGCCGACGTAGGGTTGTCCCATTCCATGCCCCCTAGTTCTGGCTCGGAAAAATGCCCTGGAGGGCGATCGAAAAATTCAGGACGAGGAAAGGCTGCATGTTGAGGTGCGCCTGGGAGCCGCCGACGTTGGCGACGGCTTGCGGGGACATCGCCTCGAGATTCGCCGCCACGCCGTAGGCGTTCGCCCCGGCGCTCTTCGCGAGCACCGTTCCGCCGGACGGGGTCGGGGACGCGGTCGTCGCGCCCGCGGTCGCCGCGTTCGCGATGTGGACATGGGTCGGGATCTCGGAGATCGACAGCGTGTGGCCCTGTTCGCCTCCGCGTTCGCCGAGCGTGTGGCCGCTTCCCATGTGTATGGGCACCCTCCCCTGCAAGTTCGGCAACGCGAAGTTCACGCGCCCATCGCCTCCGTATGTCGTGCCGAGCAGCGAGAAGAGAGCCTGGTTCTGGTTGATCGGCAGGAGCTGGCCGTCGCAAAGGGCCCAGCCCTTCGGCGGGAAGCCGAAGCTCATGATCCGGATCTCGGAGAGAAATGGGTCGGCCATACCGTTCTCCTTGGTCCCTCAGGGGAGAGAGCAGTTCGTGAAGCCTGTCGTTGCCGAGAGAAGCAGGGTACCGCCGCCGGCGGGGTTGAGGCCGTTGACGAAGCCTTCTACGCCGGGTGTGCCCGTGGCGGCCATGCCGTTCACCCCGAATGCGTTCACCGCCGGGTTCGTGCCCTGTTTCCTCAGGCCGATCCCCTGCGTGCCGCCGCTCGCGGCGCTCGTGTTTCCGGAGATGTTGAGACAAACGCCGTCGTTCGGAGAAGAGAGGTTGCCCGCGTCCACGCGGATGCCGGGCCGCACGCCCGTGAGAGGAGCGGCCACGGTGTTGCCCTGGATCTTGACCTTCAGCGTGCCGGTGACGCCGCGTCCGACGGCGAGGATCCCATTGCCGTCCGTCGCGCTGATGACGTTGTTGAGGATCGTCCAGGTGAAGTCCGGGGTGTCCGCCGTCGAACCCGAGACGCCGTTGCCTCCGCCGATTCCCTGGGATCCGAAGCTGTTGTTCGGGGCCATCACGTTGCCGTTCGTCGTCACGGTGGCGGTCGTGTTCCCGTTGATGCCGACGAGGATCGCCGTCCCGACCATGTTGGCGAGCGGAGTGCCGAGCGTTCCGTTGTTCGAGATGTCCGCGTTGCCGCGGCTGCGGGACGTGGGCTTGGCGCCCGAGACCGCGTAGATGATCGCGCTCGTGTTCATCGGCACGAGCGCGCTCAGACCCTGAATGTCGTTCCCCGTAATCGAGATGATATTCGTCGCGTCGCCCGGGATGCCGGCCGTCGTCCCCGGTCCGGAGGCGTTCGCGTTCGAAAGATTGACCTGGATGCCGGCGCCGCTCGGGAAGTTTCGGATCGTGTTGTTCGCGATCGTCGCCTTCGTGAGGCTGAGGGTCGTCGAAGCGTTTCCGACGCCCACGAAGTTGATGCCCTGGCCCTGCGAGGTCGCGGCGGTCGTCGGACTCGTGATCGTGTTGTTCGAGATCGTCGCCGACGCGAGCGTCCCGTCGCCCGCCTGCACGTCGACGCCGCCGAACCAGGCGTTCGTCAACGTGCTCCCCGTGACCGTGAGAGTCCCTTCGAGGTTCTTGGCCGTCGCGGGATTCGCGTTGAAGCCGATGTTCGAATACGTATTGCCGCCGCCGAGCGTGCCGGACGTGCCGGAATTGTTGATCGTGCCGTTGACGAAGCTGAAGTTCGTGACGTCATTCTGGCCGTCGATCCCGCTCTGCGTCGTGTTCTGGACGTTCATCGACGTCAGCGAAACGTTTCGGGCGTTCGAAAGCAGAACGCCGACCGTCGCGTTCTGAATCGTCCCGCCGGACGCGTTGTTCGTGCCGTCCCCGGTCACGGTGAACGAGCCCGCGGAGACGTTGACGCCAGTCAGGCTGATGCCGTTCGCGGCGCCGTTCGAGGAGACGGACAGGAAGTTGATCCCGTTGTTCGGGGCCCCGCCTGCGGTGCTGTCGACGTTCGAGAAGGAGACGGCGGTGCCCACCGTCGTCGTCACCGCGACTCCGTTCTTGATCGTCAACCCCGTGCGCGTGCCGGTGTTCGTGATGCCGGTCGCGGCGCCCGTGCTGACGTTGAGCGAGCTGACGGTGAGGTTGTCGGCGCCAATCGTGAGCGCGGAGTTGATCGTCGGTTTTCCCCCGGCCGCGATCGTGAGCGGCGCAAGGCTGAACGTCGTTCCCTGGCCCCAGAGCGTCAGGCCGGACTTGTTCAGCGAGGTGCCTGCGTAGCTGGATGAACCGGTGTGCAGAAAGATCGCCTGGTTTATCGAGGCGTTCGTCACGGCCTGCGCGATCGTGAGGAGCGGCTCCTGCGATCGGCCGCGCGATGCCGAGTCGGAGCCGCTCGCGTTGTTCACGTACCAGACCATTCCGTTGAGCGTGAACGTCAGACTCGCCGTCGCGGTGGCCGCCGTGGGCGTCGCTCCCGTGTTGCTCGAGACGGTGTACGTGCACGTGGCGGACGTGGCGGAGAGAATCGGCGTGAAGATGAATCGGCCGCTCGTGTCGACGGACGTCAGCGTGCCGCCCGCCGAGCAGCTCGCGGCGGTGAGGGTGGCCCCGGCCGGCAGGACGCCGTTCAGAAGCGTCGTCGCGGTCGAAACGGCGGGCGTCGCGGGGGCGCCCGCGGCGCCGGTGACGAAGAACTGCGTGTTCCCGGCTCCCGTGTAGGCCTGGGTCGGGGCGCTCGGCGCGATCGTGAGGACGTATGACGCGCTCGTGCCGAAGCAGCCGTTCGCATCGGTCGCCTTGACGGTGATCGTGAACGTGCCCGTCTGCGTCGGCGTGCCGGTGAGGACGCCCGCCGCCGTGAGGGACACACCCGTCGGGAGGGTTCCGCTCGCAACAGTAGACGTCGCGGGAGTGTGCGTGCCGGCGCCGCTCTGCGTGAACGTGAAGCTCCCGGCGGGGCTCAGGGCCGTGTTGTACGTGGCTATCGTCGCCGAGGGGTTCGTGAGAGTGATGGTCTGGCAGGAGACGACGAGCGTGTACGTCGCGCTCGTGCCCGTGCAGCCATTGGCGTCCGTGACCGTGACCGTGATCGGGAACGAGCCGGGTGCCGCGGGCGTGCCCGAGAGAACGCCGGTCGAGGAGAGCGCGAGTCCGTCCAGGTTCGACACCGTCGTGAACGTTGCCGGCGTGTGCGTGCCGACGCCGCTCTGCGTGAACGTCTGGCCGAAGGCAGCATCCACCGTGCCCGTCGTCACGACTGGGTTCGTGACGTTGATCGTCTGGCAGGAGATTACGAGGTTGTAGGTCGCGCTCGTCCCCGTGCAACCGTTCGAGTCCGTCACTTTCACGACGATCGGGAACGTTCCGGGCTGGCCCGGCGGGCCGGAGAGGACGCCCGCGGGAGACAGCGACATGCCGCCCGGAAGAGTGGAGGTTGTCGTGAAAGTGACGCCGCCGACCCCTCCGGTCTGCGAGAAGCTCTGGTTGAAGGCGGCGTCCACGGTGCCGGTCGCCGTCGTGGGATTCGTCACGGCGATGGTCGGACAGACGACGACGAGGCTGTAGATGGTGGCTCCCGAGCAGCCGCCGGCGTCACGGGCGGTGACTGTGACGGGGAAAGTGCCCGCCTGCGTGGGAGTGCCGGAGAGCGTGTCGAGGGCGAACGTCATCCCGGTGGGCAGGCCGCCCACTTCCGTGAACGTGTACGGGCCCGTGCCGCCGCTCGCCGTGAATGTCACGGCCGAATAAGCGGTGCCCACGGTCGCGGAGGAAAGCGTGGCCGGAGCGACCGTGATCGTGACGCCGTTGCAGGTGACGGTCACGACATAGTCCTGGCTGCCGACGCAGCCGCCGACGGTGTCCGTCGCCGAGATCGTGATCGGGAACGTGCCGGTTTGCGTCGGCGTGCCCGAGAGTGTGTCGACGGAGAAACTCATCCCCGCCGGGAGAGCGCCCGCCTTTCCGAAGGTGTAGGGCCCGGTGCCGCCGCTCGCGGTGAAGGTCGTGCTCGGGAACACCGTGCCCGAGATGACCGTCGCGAGAGAGCTCGGCGAGAGCGTGACCGAGGTGCCCGAGCAGGCGACGACGACGAGATAGTCGCGGCTCGCCGTGCATCCGTTCGCGTCGGTCGCGGTGACGGTGATCGGGAACGAGCCGGTCTGCGTCGGGGTTCCGGAGAGGACGCCCGCCACGAAGTTGAGACCCGTCGGTAGCGTTCCGGTCTTCGTGAACGTGACCGAGCCGATGCCGCCCGTTTGCGTGAACGTGACCGTGGGATAGACGACTCCCGTCGTGCCCTGCGGCAGGGACGCGGGGCCGACGCTGAAGCTCTGGCAGCTGATCACGAGGGCGTAGGTCGCCCCCGTTCCGGTGCAGCCGTTCGAATCCGTGACCTTGACGGAGATCGGGAACGTCCCGGACTGCGTCGGCGTGCCGGAAAGGACGCCGCCCGTCGAGAGGGTGAGCCCTGTCGGCAGCGTGCTCGCGGTCGTGAAGGTGCCCGAGCCGACCGCGCCAATCTGAGTGAAGGTCTGGCTGAAGGCCGTGCCTGCGGTCCCGGTCGCGGTCCCCGGATTCGTGACCGCGATCGCCTGGCAGGCGATGACGAGCGTGTAGAGAGCCGACGTTCCGATGCAGCCGTTCGAATCCGTCACCTTCACGACGATAGGGAAGGTGCCGGGCTGGCCCGGCGTCCCCGAGAGGACGCCCGCGGCCGACAACGACATGCCGGCCGGAAGCGTCGAGGTCGTCGTGAACGTCGCCGTGCCGATCGCGCCCGCTTGCGTGAACGTCTGGCTGAAGGGGGCTCCGACGGTGCCGGCCGCCACGGCCGGCTTCGTCACCGTGATGACCTGACACGAGATGACGAGCGTGTACGTGGCGCCGGTTCCGTTGCACGTGTTCGCGTCGGTCGCCTTGACGGTGATCGGGAAGGATCCCGTCTGGGTCGGCGTGCCCGAGAGCGTGCCGTTCGCGGCGAGCGTGAGCCCGGTCGGGAGGGTGCCCGAAGTGAGAGAGAACGTGACAGCGCCGACCCCGCCCGCCTGGGTGAACGTCTGGCTGAACGGCGTGCCGGCCGTTCCGGTCGCGACTCCAGGATTCGTCACCGTCACGCTGCCGCAGCCGACGACGAGCGGATAGACCGAGCCGGTGCCGATGCAACCGTTCGCGTCGGTCGCCTTGACGGTGATCGGGAACGTGCCCGTCTGCGTCGGCGTTCCGGAGAGCGTGCCGGCGGGCGCGAGCGTCAGCCCGGCCGGAAGGGTTCCGCTCGCGAGAGCGAACGCCGCCGGCGGCGCGCCGCCGCTCTGTGTGAACGTCTGGCTGAAAGCCGTTCCCGCCGTCGCGGAGCTCGTCGCCGGATTCGTGACCGTGACCGTCGGGCACGTCGAGAGCGTGACGGCGACGCTGCCGGCGCATCCGCCTGCGTCCGTGGCCGTCACCGTGATCGGGAACGTGCCGGCCTGCGTCGGCGTTCCGGAGAAAACGCCTCCGGGGGTCAGTGTCATGCCGGTGGGGAGCGTGCCGGTGAAGGACCACGTCACGCCGCCGACGGCGCCGGTCTGGCTGAAAGCCACCGCCGTGTACGGCACGCCAACCGCTCCCGGCGAGAGAGTCGTCGGGGAGACCGTGATCGTCGGGCACGTGAGGACGAGCGTATAGGCGCGGGATCCCGTGCAGTTGTTGAAATCGGTCGCGGTGGCCGTGAAGTTGAAGGAACCGGAAGCCGTGGCGGTTCCGGAAAGCACGCCCGCGGGGCTCAGCGTGACACCGGCAGGAGGCGCGCCCGACGTCACCGCGAACGTGAACGGCCCGTGTCCGCCCGACGCCGTGAGCGTCGAATTGACGGGCGTTCCGTCCGCGAACGTCGGAAGGCTCGCAGGATTGACCGTGATCGGATCGCAGCCGGAGTCGAAGTAGCCGTTCACGTCGAAGACGACGTCGACCGCGCCCGGTGAGACGTTGTGGACGGCGAGCGTTCCCGAGCCGTTCGTCGCGAGCAGGAACAGGCCGTTCCCCGCGCGCGTCTGGCCGGCCGAGAAGGCGATCGTGTTCGTCGGGGGCTCGGTGACGTCGCTCGGGAAGACCCGCACGAGGCCCGACGCGCCGGGCCTGATCGCGATGAGGCTCCCGCTGACGGCCGAGGCCGTGAGAGGGACGCCGCAAGTTCCCGTGATGGGGAAGATCCTGATCTCGTCCGCGGCGAGGGCGGGTCCACCCTGCGGCCCCGCGGTGAGGCGGGTGTCGAGAACGCGGCAGGGCGTCACGGCGAAGAAAGTGGATCCCGGCGGCGGCCCTGCGGTCGCGGTCGTGGCGCCGAAAACGGCTGCCGCTGCGGCAGCAATCAGGAGGGTCGAAGAGCCGGACCGAATAGAGCCGCGGCCGAGCTTTCTCATCAGGAAAGGCCTTCTTCCCGTCCGGTCAGGACGCTCGTACATTCGTTGTGTCCAGAGATCTTCCGTCGAGATCCTATCTCAAGTCTGATTCATTTGCGGCATACCGGAGGACCCCCGCCAGGCGTACCTTGACCGTGGAGGCTTCCGCATGCCAACGGCTCTTAGGGAACGCCCGAAACCCTTCCTTCTTCCCGAGTATTGCAAGGGCTGCGGACGCTGCATCGACTCGTGCGCGAAGCACTGCATCGAGGCCGGCTCCGAGATCGACCCCCTGACGGGTCTCGTGCCGGTGACGCTCAACCTCGACGCGTGTA
>JARXKK010000119.1 GCA_030278895.1 Acidobacteriota bacterium | reverse complement strand
CGCGCGCGAAGCGCGCGATCTCCTCGCACGCGAGGCGCGCCATCGCGAGGCGCGTCTCAGTCGTGGCGGAACCTAGGTGCGGGAGGAGAATGACGTTCGCGAGCGCGAGGAGCCCGGGGTGGATCGAGGGCTCCTTCTCGTACACGTCGAGGCCCGCGCCGAGAAGATGCTTCGAGTGAAGGGCCGCGACGAGCGCCTCCTCGTTCACGATCGGGCCGCGCGCGGTGTTGACGAGGATCGCGCCGCGCGGAAGCAAAGCGAGCTCGGCGGCGCCGAACCGTCCCCGCGTCGCGTCCGTGAGGGGAGCGTGGACGGACAACACATTCACTTTCAAGAGAAACTCTTTGAATTCCTCTTCGGTTCCTTCCTTCTCGAAGGAGATAACCTTCATCCCGAACGCCTCGCCCCGGCGGGCCACGGCGCGACCGATGCGGCCCATGCCGTAGATTCCGAGCGTCCGGCCCGCAAGCGAGACACCGAGGAGCTCCTGCGGCTTCCACCCGTCCCATGCCCCCGAGCGCGCGAGCGCCTCACCCTCGTGCAGCCGCCGCGCCACCGCGAGGATCAGGGCCCACGCCAGATCCGCCGTCGCGTCCGTGAGGACGTCCGGGGTGTTCGTGACCAGAATTCCGCGTGCGCGACACGCGGCGAGATCGACGTGATCGACACCCACCGAGTGGCTCGCAACCAGCCTGAGTCGCGGCGCCGCGGCGATGACCTCGGCCGTGATGCGTTCGCGGGGTGTCGGCAGGAGCGCCTCGGCCTCCGCGAGGAACGGCCACTCGGAACGCGGAAGTCCCCCCGCGCCCGTGACGACCTCGTGCTCCGAGAGGAGGTCCGTCGTGGAGGGTTCGACGAGGGGCTGCCCGACGAAAACTCTCACGGTGACTTGAACGATTTCACGAGAAGCCAGCCCGCGAAGAAGACGCCGCTTCCCGCGAAGAACATGCGCTCTTCGTACCGCAGGTCGTCCCGCAGGAGGCCGATCGCGAGGCCGACACCGACGAGAACGATTCCGACGAGCTGCAGGGATCGGCCTATCGCGAACCTCACTCACGTACCCCCGGCGGCCGCGCGGCGCGCGCGCGCTCGCTCACACGCACGGAGACGAGCCGGTCGTCCTGCTCGGTACGGTCGAGGATCTCCATCCCTTCGAGAACGCGGCCGAAAACCGTGTATCCACCGTCGAGGTGCAGTTGCGGGGAGAGCGCGACGAACCACTGCGAACCGCCCGTGTCGGGCCCCGACAGAGCCATCCCGACGCTTCCCCGGGCATACCGCACGGCGTTGATTTCGTCGCGGATCGCGTAGCCCGGGCCTCCGGTCCCGTCACCGCGCGGGTCGCCCGTCTGATCGACGAAGTCGGGCACGACACGATGAATCAGGAGTCCGTCGAAGAAGCGCCCGGCGGCGAGGGCGCGGAAATTCTCGACCGTCATGGGAGCTTCCTCGGCGAAGAGCTCCATCCGGATCGCCCCGCGGGGGGTCACGAATTCGGCCTCGAACGCCGATTCGTTCGCCGCACGCGCAAGGCGCTCGTAATCCGTGGACGAGAAGCGCGTCGCGACCGGGATCGGTCGGAACGAATCGGGGACCGCCCCGTACTTCTCGACGAGCAGACGGCGCGACTTCTCGCGGACGACGGCGTCGGCAGCGTTCGCGCGGGCAGCGACGAGCGCGCGGCCCGCCTCGCCCCGCGCGGCCGCGGCGTCGAGCGCGGACACGATGAAGTCCGGCTCACCGCCTGCGAACGCCCTTTGAAACGCCGAATCCCAGGCCTTCCGGAGGTCCGGGCCTGCGCTCACGAGGAGCGGAGCGGCCGCATCGAGCGCCGTGTCGCGCACTGCCGGGTCCGCGTCCATCAGGCCGACGAAAAGCCACCGGGAGCGCCTGGAATTCGGATTCTTTGAAAGCGAAGAGAGAGCGGTCGCGCGGACGCGGGCAGCTCGGTCGGCAAGCAGGGCCGTCGCAAGAGCCTCCGGCGGTCCTTCACCTCCGAAGAACTCCAGGGCCTCTGCCGCGCCGAGACGCTGTTCGAGGGTTGCGCCCGTGAGCGCCGCGTCGATCCGAGCTGCGGCGATCTCGGGCGCCCGCGTCCCGTCGAGGCGCGTCAGCGAAACGAGAGCCACCTGCCCTCTCCAACCCTTTCGAAGCAGGTTCTCTTCGAGCGCCACCTGCGCGGCAGGCGATCCCGGCAGCGCACCGAGGAGGCGGAGGGCGGCGATCGCAACGCCGGGGAGAGGATCATTTGCTCGGAGAAGAGCGACCTCCCGAGCCTCGCGTGTGAGCTTCTCGTCCAGGGCAAAGGCGCCTTTCTTAGAAAGGGTAAGAAGCCCGCCCAGCGCCTGCACAGAGACCGAAAGGTCAGGACTCGCCGCGAGGCGGATGAGATCCGGCGCGCTCTCCTCGTCCTGAAGAATCCCCAGCGCACGTGCGCCCCAAGAGACGACCACGCCCTCGTCAATACCCCTTCTAAGCACCGCGCGAAGCGCGGGCGCCGCCTCCCGCTGCGGTTTTCGCGCCAGGGAATAGACAACGGCTCTCCTGAGCTCCGAATCCGAAGCAGAAGATTCTTCTCCGAAAACGACGAGCAGGGCCGCCACCGTCCGCGCGTCCGGTGCGCGGAACATGGCGAGTGCCGCCGCTGCCCGCGGGCCATCGCGACTGCCGAGCGCCCCCAGGAGCGCGTCCGTCGCATCCTTCCCGCCGATCTTTCCGAGCGCTTCGGCCGCGTTCGCCGCCGTCTCCGGGTCGGAATCGCCGAGGGCGGCGGCGAGAAATCGGACGATGCGCGCGTCGCCCGAGACCCCCGCCCCGAACGCGGCCGCGCGCCGCACGCTCGCATCCGGATCCACGAGGAGAACCGGGAGGTAGGGCGCGGCGGCGGGATCCCTGAGTCGTCCGACCGCGAGCGCCGTCTTCGCTCGCAGCCAGGGATCGGGCGAGACCGCTGCGCGTCCCACGAGAAGGGGATCGTAGGCGCGGCGATCCTCCATTCGCAGAAGTGCCGCGAAACCGCCAAGGCGTTCGGGGTAGGTGCCCTTCGGGGGGCCCTTTTCCGCGCCGAACGAAACACAACCGGCGAGAGCCAGCGCGGCGACGCAGACGGCGAGACAGGCAATGAAAGTCTGACGGCTGCGTCGCGACATCGAACGCCCGCGGGAGATCAGAGCCCGACGACGAGCCGGTCGCCCAGCACGGCCGGAAGCCCCGCGCGATGGATCTTGCGGCGCGCGGCGCCCACGTCATAGGGCACGCGGTCGAAGTGGACGACGCGGGCCGTCGCGTCGTAGATGGCGTACGCGGCGCGCGGGTTCCGGTCGCGCGGCTGGCCCACCGAACCGGGATTCACGAGGTAACGCTTCCCGGGCTCGAGCCTCAGCTTGTAGCGCGCTTCGCGCACCGCCTCGACGCGGATGCCGCCCGGCTCCAGCGTGAAGATCGACGGGATGTGACTGTGGCCGAAGAAGCAGAGGTCGACGCCCTCGGCAAACCGGTTGAGCTGCACGAAGTTCAGCGAGGCGTCGAAGTCCGAAAAAATGTAGGCGTCCTCGTCGAGCGGCGAGCCGTGACACACGACGAAGAGCCCGTCCACGAGCTCGGGCCCGAGCGGGAGCTTCTTCAGGAAGTCCATGTTCTGCTTCGAAAGCCGCTCCATCGTCCAGCGCGCCGCCTCGAGCGCGGGCGGATTGAAAAGCGCGCCCTCGTCGACGCCCGAAACGACCTTGTCGTGATTTCCGCGCACCGATATCGTCGTCTTCCGAAGCGTCCGGAAGCGGTCCAGAACCTTGTTCGGGTCTGCTGCGTAGCCCACGAAGTCGCCCAGGCAGACGACACGGTCGAAGGTCTTGCGCTTCACACGGCGCAGCACCGCCGTGAGGGCCTCGTCGTTCGCGTGCAGGTCGGACAGAATGAGGTAGCGCACGTCAACTCCCCCCGGCGATGCGGGGGTCGAGCAGGAGGGCCAGCCTGCCGGCGACGTCGCCGGGAGTCGATTCTTGATCCACGTCCAAGGTCCGGTCCGCCATTTTATAGAACGGGCGCCGCGCTTCCCAGAGCAATCGGGCCGATTCCGGCGAACCGAAGAGAGGGCGATCCGCCGCCTTCGCGCCGAGACGCGCCGCGAGGACCTCGAACGGCGGGTCCAGGAAGACCGAAACGCCGTGTTCCTTCACGAACCGGACGTTCTCGGGGAACGTGAACGTCCCGCCTCCGAGGGCGATCACGGCAGCGACGAGCGTGCCCGTGCCGCGCAACAACTCGGCCTCCCGTTCACGGAAATAAGCCTCCCCGTGCGTCTCGAACGTCTCGCGGATCGTCTTTCCGGACATGGATTCGAAGGCCAGGTCCAGGTCCACGAACGGCACTCCCCAGCGGCTGGCGAGGAGACGCCCGCTCGTCGTCTTGCCGCTTCCCATGAACCCGACGAGGTAGACGCGGCCCGGCGTTCCGGCCATGGCTCCCCCGGTCCGATCCGTCAGCGAGGCGGGGCGCTCTTCAGCCACCGCTCGAGCCACTTCGTGGAGACGCGGCCGCGGCGCACGTCCGGGTCGTCGAGAAGCCTCAGGTGGAGCGGGATCGTGGTCTTGACTCCCTCCACGATGAAGAGCTCCAGCGCGCGCCGGCCGCGGCTGAGCGCCTCCTCCCGGTCACGGCCGTGAACGATGAGCTTCGCGATGAGCGAGTCGTAGTACGGGGGGATCTTCCAGCCGGAGTAGGCCGCCGTGTCCACGCGCACACCGGGCCCGCCCGGCAGGTGGAGAGTCGTGATCGTCCCGGGAGAAGGCGCGAAGGTAACCGGGTCCTCGGCGTTGATCCGGAATTCGATCGCGTGTCCCTGTGGCCGCCACCCCAGCCCGTCGCCAGGAGGAGTCGGCCCGAAGGAAAGCGGCTCCCCCGCCGCGACGCGGATCTGCTCCTTGACGAGGTCGAGGCCGGTCACCATCTCCGTCACCGGGTGCTCCACCTGAATCCGGGTGTTCATTTCCATGAAGTAGAACGAGCCGTCGTCGTCCAGCAGGAATTCCACCGTGCCGGCCCCAACGTAGTCCACGGCCTTCGCGACGGCGACCGCGGCGGCCCCCATCTTCGCGCGGAGCGCGTCGGTGAGGGCCGGCGATGGCGATTCCTCGAGGATCTTCTGGTGCCGCCGCTGAAGAGAGCACTCGCGCTCGCCGAGGTGGACGATGCGACCAGCCCGGTCGCCGAAAATCTGGATCTCGATGTGTCGCGGCTCCGCGAGGTACTTCTCGAGGTAGACGCTTCCATTGCCGAAGGCGCGCTCGGCCTCCGAGGTTGCCAGGTCGAAGGCGGCCGCGAGCTCCTTGTCGGAGCGCGCGACACGCATGCCGCGACCTCCGCCTCCCGCCACCGCCTTCAGGAGGACCGGGTAACCGACACCCTCGGCGAGGTTCATCGCGTCCTCGATCGATTCGAGAGGTCCGGGGCTGCCGGGGACGGTCGCCACGCCCACCTTCTTGACGGTCGATTTTGCGACCGACTTGTCGCCCATCCGCCGAATCGCATCCGGCGAGGGACCGATCCACTTCAATCCAACTTCCTCGAGAATTTCCGCGAAGTGGGCGTTCTCCGCGAGGAAGCCGTAGCCGGGATGCACGGCATCGGCGCCCGTGATCTCCGCGGCGGCCACGATCGACGTGATGTTGAGGTACGAGCCCGAAGGCGCGGCGGGACCGATGCACACCGATTCGTCCGCGGCGCGCACGTGAAGCGAATCGCGGTCCGCTACCGAGTGGACCGCCACGGTGGCGATCGACAGCTCCTTGCACGCCGCGATGACACGCAGCGCGATCTCTCCACGGTTGGCAACGAGGATTTTCTGGAACACGTGTTTCCCGTCAGCGCGGCTGGATCGCGAAGAGCTTTTCCCCGAACTCCACCGGCTGGGCATTCTGGGGGTAGATGGAGACCACCGTGCCCGAGATGTCCGCCTCGATTTCGTTCATGAGCTTCATGGCCTCGACGATGCAGAGCGTCTTGCCTTTTTCCACGACGTCCCCGACCTTCACGAACGGTTCGGTATCGGGATTCGCGGAGCGGTAAAACGTGCCGACGATCGGAGCGGTGATGACGTGGAAGCCCTCACGTTCTCCCGAGCCCGGAGGTCCCGGATTCACGTGCGGGGCGGCGGCGGGAAGAGGCCCTGCGGAAAGCAGCGCGGAGGGTTCCGTCGCCACGGCGTCGGCGACGGCCCGCGCGAAGACAGGCGTGCCACGGTGCGCGGGCGCTCCCTCGATGCGGAGCCGAAAGCCCGCCCGCTCGATTTCGAGGCCGGCAAGTCCCCGGCGCGACACCAGTTCGACGAGTTCCTTGATTTCCTTGACGTTCATCGTGCCCTTTCGATTCCTTTCGAGCGCCCGTTCGTCCCGTTCAGCGAACCGCCGGACCGAGCATGCGCGCCGTGCGCGCGGCTTCCCAGCGGATCTCTCCGAGAACCGCGTCGGCGTCGACCCGCAGGACGAGGGCGTAGTCGGCGTTCACGCGCGCAACGACGGCGCCGCCCTCCGGGCCGGCGACCGCGAAAGACCCGAGCTCGCCCGCGCCGGTCTCGGACGTCGTCCGGCGGACGTTCTTCAGGAAGGAGCTGAGCTCCGCGACGAGAACCTCCATCGCGGCATCGCGTGAAGACGCCCCGGCCATCACCACGGGAAGCCCCTCGCGGTCGGTGAGTGTCGCGGCACGGATGCCCTCCGTTCCCTCCACGAGCCCGGAAACGAGCCCGTGCAAATGGTCCACGGTGACTTCCATCCGCTTCGGGAACCGCCGCGCGAGGCGCCGGAGCCGCGGATGGTCGGTCCTCTCGCCCCGCGGGAGCGCAGCGGCCTTCTCGCGCAGCGCGCGCGCGTGTTCCTCGTCGGCGGCGGCCTCCGCGAGCGTACGGTACGTCTCGCGGGCATCCCTCATGTGGCCCTGCGCGCGATAGAGGTCCCCGAGCGTCTCTGAAACGAGCGCCGCCGGCGGCGCGGAAGGCGCGTTGGGAGGCGCATCCAGAATATCGAACGGGGCGGTTTCGACGGGTGTCCCAACGGGCGCCGAGGGCCGCGCCGAGGCCTCCGTCCGGTAGAGGTCCACCGGGAAGGTGAAGGGCGCGGTCGCCTCTTCTTCGGGGACGTCGGTTTCCGGCACGGCGTCGCCGAATGAGAAGGGAGCGACCTCGGCGGCGGTTTCCTCCCGGATCGTCGCGATCGGCGCCGTGAACGGCGGCAGCATGGGCTCCGGCACGACCGGGGGCGCCGCCGCGGGAGACGTCTCGAGAAGCAGATCCTCGGCCGGCGGCGCCACGGACCGCGGCTCCGGTGCGGACACGGGGCCCGAGCGCGCCGCCTTGACCGCTCGAGACAGCGCAGCACCGTCGTACGTCATCGCCATGAGGTCGGGCGCCGGAGCGCTCGGCGAGACGGGCGGCGTCGGAGCCGGCGCCGAAGGGCGGTCCAGGCGGGGAATCATCGCGACGCGGCGGACACCGCTCGCATACGGCGACGGACGCGGAGCCTCCGGAGCCGGGGAATACTGCGGATGGACGCCCGACCGGGGGCGTTCGGCCACCGCGGCGGACATTTCCTCTTCGAGTCTCTGGATGATTTCCGTCACGTCGCGATCCCCGGCCTTGAGCCCGCGGTAGAGCTTCAGCTTCTTGATCGCTTCGACCTTGTCGCCCCTCGTGAGATAGACCTCGGCGAGCTGCCGAATCGCCACGAGGTTCTCACGATCGATGCGGAGCGCGTTCGTGAAGGCACGGATGGCATCCTCGAGCCGGTCCAGCTGCTGATAGGTCTTTCCGAGCGCCACGTAGGCCGCCACGGACGTCGAATGCATCTGGAGGCCCCGTTCGAGCGTGATGACCGCGTCACGGTACTTCCCGTGACGGCGATACTCCTCGGCGAGCGCCAGAAACTGGCGGGACGTCGGGTCCTTCTGGAGGAGCCTCTTGAGCTCTTCCAGACGCGAAACCGGGGTGGAGGGACCGCCGAAGAGCGCCATGTGCGTTTACTCGCCTCCGAAGTCTACGGCATCCGGTCTGGAGAAAGTTCGGGCCGCCCGAAGGCGGCCCGAACGGACGATGGATGAAGTCAGGCGTCAGGGGATCGTGATCGAGAGGATCTTGGTCGCCGACGTCGCGCCGTCGCTCACGCTCACCGTGAAGGTCGACGTGCCTGCGGCGGTCGGCGTTCCGCTGATCGCGCCCGAAGCGCTGAGGGAAAGGCCGGCGGGCAGGGTCCCGCTGGCGAGGGAGAACGAATACGAGCCCGTTCCGCCGCTCGCGGTCACCGTCTGCGAGTAAGCCGTCGCGACGACCCCGTTCGGAAGCGTCGTCGTGGTGATGGTCAACGGACCGGTCCTGCAGGTGATGTCGGACGGGTGGTACGTGAGCTGATCGACGGCGGAACACGTCGTCGTCTGGTTGACGACGTTCATCTCGACGACCGTGTCCGCGTTCCGCGTTCCCGCCGCGCCCCCCGACGTCGTGCACGGTTCGCTCGTGAAGGCACCCCGGAACGGGGGCGTCAGGAACGTGATCTGCGTGGCCGTTCGCGTCGTCGGAACGATCGAAACGGGCGCACCCGAAGGAAGCTTCAAGACGACCCGCATGTTGGGATCGATGAAGTTGCCACCATTGATCGTCACGACCTCGCCACCGCCTTGATTGACGACGGATGGAACGACGCTCGTGATGAACGGGCTGGCGCTCTTCACGTAGTACGTGAAGAGCGGTCCGACCGCGTTCGGACAGCTCAATGCCGTGCCGTTCACGAGGACCGGCGCGGAGAAGTCGGCGCATCCGGTCACGAGGAGGGGCGCCGTGATGGCGATGATCTGCTGCGATGACACCGAGACCGGCGACCACGCCGTGCCGCCGCCGCCGACGGTCGCCGGGTCTTCGAAGTTGTGGCCGGTGATGACGACCTGGGTCCCACCCAGATACGAACCGAAGCCCGGCGCGATCGAGGTGATCGTCGGGCAGGAGTAGTACTTGAAGCACGCCGGGCACGAAGCGGTCTTCCCGGTCGACGGGTTCAGGATGACGATGTCGACGAGCTGGTTCGCGAGACAGACGTTTCCGGCTTCGGCGACCGGCGTCTTGAAGACGATCGTGTTCAG
>JARXKK010000118.1 GCA_030278895.1 Acidobacteriota bacterium | reverse complement strand
GGCGGATCTCGAGGACGATCGTGGAGACGCTCTTCGTGCGGCCGGAGCCCGCGCAATATGGGCACGGCATCGTCAGCGCCCGCTCCAGGCTCTGGCGCTGCCTCTTTCGCGTGATTTCGACGAGGCCGAATTCCGAGACCGGAAGCATGCGGTTCTTCGAGCGGTCCTTCCTCATCTCGGCCTCGAGCGCCGTGACGAGCTCCTTGCGGTGCTCCTCCTCCTCCATGTCGATGAAGTCCACGACGAGGAGTCCCCCGAGGTCGCGGAGGCGGATCTGCCGGACGATCTCCCGCACGGCCTCGAGATTCGTCTTCACGACCGTGTCTTCGAGACGCGTCTTTCCCACGTACTTGCCCGTGTTGACGTCGATCGCGACGAGCGCCTCGGTCTGGTTGATGACGATGTAGCCGCCGGACTTGAGCCAGACCTTCGACTTGAGGGCGTTCTCGATCTCGGCGTCGACGCCGTACTCCTCGAAGAGCGGGGCCGACTTGCGGAAGAGCTTCACCTTGGAGACGAGCGCAGGCTGCACCTGGTCGAGGAACTCGACGATGCGCTGGTATTCCTCGTCGTCGTCCACCCAGAGCGTCGCGAAATCCGAGCCGAAGATGTCGCGCGCGGCCCGGAGCGTGAGGTCGAGGTCGCGGTGGAGGAGGGTCGGCGCGCCGGCGCGCTCGCCCTTCTTGCGAATCTGCTCCCAGAGCTTCGTGAGGTAGCGACGGTCGGCCGCGAATTCGTCCGCCGCGCGCCCCTCGCCGGCCGTGCGCACGATGTAGCCGCCCGGACCCTTCTTGAGCGCCACGAGGATCTCCTTGAGCCGCGTGCGCTCGTCCTCGTTCTCGATGCGCCGCGAGACGCCGATGTGGTCGATCGTCGGCATGTAGACGAGCGTCCGCCCCGGAAGCGTCACGTGGGTCGTCACGCGCACGCCCTTGTGCGCGATCTGGTCCTTCGTGACCTGCACGACGAGCTCCTGACCTTCGCGGAGCAGCTCGTCGATGGAAGGCAGGACCGGCCTTGGGGCCGGCTCGCCCTCGACCGGGGCGGGCGAGCCCTCGGTTGGAGCCGGCGACGCCTCGAGTGCCGCGGCGGCGCCGCCGCTGCCGAACGTGTCGAAGTCGTCCACTTCCTCGCCGACGTCGGCCACGTAGAGGAAGGCGTCCTTCTCGAGGCCGACGTCCACGAAGGCCGACTGCATGCCCGGGAGGACGCGCGTCACACGCCCCTTGTAGATGTTCCCGACCGTGCCGCGCTGCTTCCGGCGCTCGATCTGCACCTCGGCCACGCTCCCCTCTTCGAGGACGGCGACGCGCGTTTCGCGCTCGGAGGCGGAGACGAGAAGCTCTTTCGGCACGCGGGGAGTGTACGCGGGGAATTTCCTAAACGTTCACGTACCGGCGATACGCGACGGACAGCATGAGCCCGACCATGCACCACGACGCGACGAGAGAGGACCCGCCGTAGGAGACGAACGGCAGCGTGATGCCCGTCGTGGGCAGGACGCCGACGTTCATCGCGACGTTCACGAGCGCCTGGGCCGCGATGTTGAGCACGAGGAGGATGACGAGAATCGACCCGCCGCGGTCGCGCGCGTCCCGTGCGAGCGCGAGCGCGCGCGCGATGAGGGCGCCGTAGAGTGCGAGGAAGACCGCGACGCCCACGAACCCCCACTCCTCGGCGAGAGCCGCGAAGATGAAGTCGGTGTGGCGGACGGGCAGGAAACCGAGCCGGCTCTGTGTTCCCTGCTTCCAGCCCTTGCCGAGGATGCCGCCCGAGCCGATCGCGATCCGGGCCTGCCGGACCTGGTAGCCCGCGCCGCGCGCGGCGAGGTTCGGATCGAGAAACGTGCGGATCCGATCCTTCTGGTAGTCCTTGAGGAGGAACCAGGAGCCGCCGACCGCAAGCGTTCCCGACACGAGGAGGATCGCCCACCAGCGCCCCGGGAGGCCGCCGAAGAAGAGCGCCGCGAGGAGGAACGGAAAGTACGTGAGCGCGACGCCGAGATCCGGCTGCAGCATGACGAGCACGACCGGCACGCCGACGGCCGCGCCCAGCGCCCAGATCGTGCGCGGCCGCAGGAGCGCGCGGTCGTCGTTCTCGAGGATCCACGCGAGGAGCAGCGCGATCGCGATGCGCGCGAACTCCGACGGCTGGAGCTGGAACCCGCCGCCCACCTTGACCCACGACTTCGCCCCCGCGATCCGCTTGCCGAAGACCGGCAGCCAGAGGAGGACGAGAAGAGCGAAGCCGTAGAGGCCCGGCGAATACTGGAGGAGGATGCGGTAGTCGATCGCGAGGAGAACGCCTGCGGCGATGAGACCGAGGACCGCGAAGAAGATCTGCTTTCCAGCGAGATCGGCGCGCGACGTCCCGGCGGTCGTCGAGGCGACCATCGCGATCCCGATGGCCGTGAGGGCGAGCGCGAGGAAAAGGATGCGGAGGTCGATCCGGCGGGGCAGAATCTCGGCCAGCCGCGACATGAGTCAGTTCGCCCGCGCGGGGGCGCGTCCCAGCGGGCGCCCCGCGACCTGCGCGAGGATCTCGGGCGTTCCTCCGCGGCTCTTCGTGATCCAGTATTCGGCGAGGCGCGCCGCGAGGGGCGCCGCAGCCGAAGCCCCGTGCTCGCCGTGCTCCACGAAGACGACGACCACGACTTTCGGGTCGTCGCGTGGGGCGAAGCTCGCGAACCAGCCGTGATCGCGCAGCTCCTCGGGGAGGAGGTGCCCTTTCTTCGCCTCCTTCTGGCCGACGACCTGGACGGAGCCCGTCTTCCCGCAGAGGTCGAGACCGGCCACGCGCGAGCCGAAGGCGGTGCCCCCAGGCATGTTCACGACGCGCCACAGGCCCTCGACGATCGTTTCGTGCGCGCCGGGCGGCCAGGGGATGGATTCCTTCGACTCGGGCCGGTACACGAAGCGCTCACCCGTCCGCACGTTCTCGCCGATGTGGAAGAGGTGTGGCGTCGGAAGCGCGCCGTCCGCGTTCGCGATGCCCGACATTCCGCGCGCGATCTGAAGCGCGGTCACGAGCACGGGGCCCTGGCCGATCGAGACGGAGATCGTCTCGCCTGCGTACCACGGATGCTTGCGCGCCGCGAGGCTCCACTCGGGTGATGGAACGATGCCGTTCTTTTCGTGGGCGAGGTCGATGCCGGTCGGCCGTCCGAAACCGAAGAGCCCCGCCGACTCGGCGATTGCGTCGATGCCCAGCCGCTTGCCCATCGTGTAGAAGTACGAGTCGCACGACACCTGGAGCGCCGTCACGAGGTCCACGCTTCCGTGCGTCCCGTGGCAGCGGAAGTGGCGGCCGTAGAACGTGAGGCCGCCGGGACAGAAGACGCGCTCTTTGGGGTCGATGCCGTGCGTGAGGATCGCGTAGGCCATGTAAGGCTTCCAGATCGAGCCCGGCGAGTACACGTTCTGGAGCACGCGGTTGTTGAGCGGGTGGTCGGGGTCCTCGATGATGTCTTCCCATTCGGCCCGGCTCACGCGCCGTGTGAAGAGGTTCGGGTCGTAGGCCGGGGCGGAGAGAAGCGCCAGGATCTCGCCTGTCTTCGGATCGAGCGCCACCGCGGAGCCGACCCGGTCGGCAAAGTAGTCCTCGGCGATCTTCTGCATCCCGAGATCGATCGTGAGGCGAAGCGTGTTGCCGGGCAGCGGCGACTCGTTCCCGGACTCGCCGACCTCGCGCCCGAAGGAGTCGATGACGTACGTCCGGGACCCCGACGTTCCGGAGAGGAGGTCCTGGTACGTCGCCTCCACGCCCTGCTGGCCGATGGCCTCGCCGGGCCGCGGCAGGTTCGGGTCGCCGGGATGCGCCTTCGCCCGCGCCGCGACCTGCTCGGCCGTCGCCTCGCCGAGGTGGCCGAGGAGATGGGCGGCCGCCGCGCCCTGCGTGTAGACGCGCCGCTCGGTTTTCTGAACGACGAGCTCGGGATGCTCGAGCGCCCGCGCCTGAACGGCGCCCACCTCGGAAATCGTCAGGTTCTCCTGGAGCACGACCGGAACGAAGTCGTAGTACGAGCGGTCGCGCTCGACCCGTCGCTTCAGGTCTTCGAACGGCCGGTTGAAGAGCTCGGCGACGAACCGGAGGGACGCGTCGAGGTCCTTCGTCTCCCGCCGGAAGAGGAGAAGGGTGAACGAGGGCTCGTTTTCGGCGAGCACGATGCCGTTGCGGTCGAGGATGAACCCGCGCGGCGCCGTGACGGGCACGCGGCGCAGGCGGTTGTTCTCGGCCTGGCGCTCGTACTCCTCGCCGCGCAGGACCTGGTGGACCCAGTAGATGCCGGCGAGGAGGCCGATCAGGATCCACGCGCCGCGCGCGACGACGTCGATGCGAGACAGGACGGGGCGGCGGTCTTCGCGCGCGCTGGCCGGCATCAGGTCAACCTCACGCGGCGGCGGGCCTCGCGCCTCTGTCTCCACGGCACCCGGGACGCGGCGTAGAGAAGGCCGCCGAAAAGGCCGGTCGTCGCCGCGCGCGCGAGGAGGAGCCATGGCGCGGGCGGCAGAAAGTCGCCCTTCAGGACCCACACGAGAAACGTGAGGGTCGCGGCCTCGACGAGGACGGAGCCCGCAAGCAGGCCGCCGACGGCGAGAGGCTTTTCCACGACCGTTCGCGCGCCGAGGGTCGCGAGGAGATAGCCGACGAGGATCTTCGAGAACGCGTGGAGGCCGAGGAGGCCGCCGGGCGCGAGGAGAGTGTCCTCGAGCAGCCCCCCCGGAAGGCCGACCAGCATCGCCGGCACCGCGGCGCCGCCCCGGGCCATGTCCGCGATGACGAGGAGGAAGAAGTCCGGTGGCGCCGGCACGTGGAGCGCGCCGAGGGCCAGTGTCGCGAGGACCGCGAGAGAAAGGCCGATCGCGACGCGTAGGGGTTTCACGGAACCCTTCCGGCCGTCAGCGGCGTTCCCCCACGGAGGGCCCCGACGTGACGTCGGACTTCCTCACGGGAGGGAGGACGAAGACGATCGTTTCGCGGTGGGGGTCGGCGGCGGCGGAGACCTGGATTTCCCAGAAAAGCGTCTTGTTACGGCTGACCGACGTGATGCGGCCGACCGGAAGGCCGCCCGGGTAGAGGCCGTCCGTGCCCGAGGAGACGAGAGTGTCGTTCGGTTCGACCGGCTCGATGGTGGGCACGTACTCCACCGAGACGCTTCCTTTTCCGTCGCCTTTCGCGACGGCCGCGCGTCCGCCGCGCGAGGCGTGGGTGAGGAGGACGCCGACGGCGGCGGTCTTATCCGAGAGAAGCTGCACGCGCGCCGTCCGCGGGCCGAGCGCGATGACGCGCCCCAGGAGCCCGCCCCGCGCGAGAACGACGCCGTCGAGCCGGAGGCCGTCGCCGGCTCCGCGGTCGAGGAGAGCCGTGTGGAACGGACCGCTCGATTCGACGGCGATGAGCCGCGCCGGCAACGTGCCGGGTGGCGGCGACGGCTGTGCGCCGAAGAGCTCGAGAAGACGTCCCTTGTCCTCTTCGGCGTCCCGGAGGCGGAGAAGCTCGCGGCGCAGCCTTTCGACCTCGGCGTTCAGCGCGCCGTTCTCGACGCGCAGCGCGCGGCGCGACTTCGCCCAGGTGGCGACGTCGGAGGCTCCCGATCGCACGCCGGTCACGAGGTCGACGAACGGGGAGACGGCCGTGAGCAGCCAGGCTTCGCCGACGGTTCGCCCGCCCGGGCGCCGCACCTGGAGCGACAGCGCGACGAGGCAGAGAGACAGGAGCACCGCCAGGAAGATCTCGGGGCGGCGTTCGGCGAGGGTCGGCGCGGCCACGGGCGTCAGTCGAGGCTGATCTTCCGCAGGAGGTCGACGTCCGCGAGCATCGCACCCGTTCCGAGCGCCACCGAAGAGAGCGGCTCCTCGGCCGTGGCGATGGGGAGGCCCGTTTCCTCCCGGAGGCGCCGGTCGAGATTCTTGAGCATCGAGCCTCCGCCCGTGAGAACGATGCCCTTGTCCATGATGTCGGCCGACAGCTCGGGCGGCGTTTTTTCGAGGGCGACCCGGACGGCGTCGAGGATGATTCCGACGGTCTCGGCGAGGGCCTCGCGGACCTCGGCGTCCGTGAGGTTCAGGGACTTCGGGACGCCTTCGACGAGGTCGCGGCCCTTGATCTCCATCGAGATGGGCTCGTCGAGCGGATACGCCGAGCCGATCTCGATCTTGATGGCTTCGGCCGTGCGCTCGCCGATGAGGAGGTTGTACTTGCGTTTGATGTACTGAATGATCGCCTCGTCCATCTCGTTCGAGGCGACGCGCACGGACTTCGAGTAGACGATGCCGGCGAGCGAGATCACGGCGACGTCCGTGGTGCCGCCGCCGATGTCGACGATCATGTTGCCCGTGGGCTCCGTGATGGGGAGACCGGCCCCGATCGCGGCCGCCATCGCCTGCTCGACGATGAAGACCTCGCTCGCGCCCGCCTGGAGGGCCGAGTCCTTCACGGCGCGCTTTTCCACCTGCGTGATGTCGGAGGGGACGGAGATCACGATCTTGGGCCGCACGAAAAGGGAGCGGCCGTGCGCCTTCTTGATGAAGTAGTCGAGCATCCGCTCGGTGACCTCGAAGTCGGCGATGACGCCGTCCTTCATGGGGCGGATGGCGACGATGTTGCCCGGCGTGCGGCCAAGCATCTCCTTGGCGGCGCTGCCGACGGCCTCCACCTTGTTCGTGATCTTGTTCACGGCCACGATGGACGGTTCGCGCACCACGATTCCGCGTCCCTCGGCGAACACGAGCGTGTTCGCGGTCCCGAGGTCGATCGCGAGGTCGGAGGAGAAGATCGAGAAGAAGGAACGAAAAGCCAAGACGGAGTCCTTTCGAGGGTCCCGCGGCCCGGAACGGCCGCCCCTCCGGTCAATTACTGTTGATGAGTACCGATTCCCTCTTGACCGTCTCGCCGCCCGTCGTGCGCGCCTTGATGACGATCGCCTGCAGTCCGTCGCCGCCCACGGAGATGACCTTGCGGAAGGTGCCGTCCGCCCCCACGTCCGCGATTTCGCCGTTGACGGTGACCGAGGCGCCGGGAACGGTGCGCCCCACGAGGACGACGGACGATCCCACGACGTTCGGCCTCTGTGTGATGACGAGGTCCGGGGGAAGCGTGTCGAGCCGCGACTGGGAGGCGTCGCCCGCGGTGACCTTGAAGCGGCGGGGGGCCGACCAGTCCGAGAGGGCGGGCGGCGTTCCCTTGCGGATCGAGCGCACGTGCCAGAAGTAAGAGCCAGGCTCGTAGATCCCGATGAGGACGTCGGACTTGCTGCGCTCGGACGCCCCGATGTCGAGCACCGAGTCCTTGACGAAGAGCCGGCTGCGCGCGATCTCGACCTCGTAGGCGGACGCGTCTTTCACCGGCGACCAGCGCAGGAGAAGGGGCTCGTGCTTCTTGTAGTCGATCTCGAGGTTGTCTTCGGGCTTGACGAGAAGCGGCGATTCCGGGAGCGTCGTCTTCGGCCCGATGCCGCCCTCGCGCAGCGCCGCGGCCTGCTCGCGCGGGCCGAGGGAAACCGCGCGACCGGCCTTGTCGGTGAGCGTCGTCGTGCCGGCGAAGCTGCTCACGTTCGTCCGCCTTGCGTCGGTCTCCATGCCCACGCTGGCGTTGGAGCCGATGTTCGCCGTCGCGGTGTCCGTCGACACGGAGGCCTTGCTCTTTTCTCCGGTGTTCACGTCCGTCGTGCCGACGACGAGTTTGACGTTCGCGCCCGCCGGGCCGCCGGCGCCGTGGACCTCGAAAAGCGTTTCAGGGCGGATGCGGTACATCGTGCCGTCGTTCCACAGCACCTCGGCGGTGCCGTTCGGGCCGGTCTTGATGAAGTCGCCCTCGCCGACGGTCGTGCTCGGCCGGAGCGTCTCCCAGGTGCTGCGATTCGCCTTCTGGATCTTGACGTCTCCGGCGGTGTCGACGACGTTCGCGCTGCTCTTCACTCCCGCGCCCGCGACGATCTTCATCGCCCGCGACTGCACCTCGACGGCGGTGCGCGTGGCCTTGTCGTTCAGGCCGGAAACGAGATCCCGCCGGGACTCGCCGAGCATGTCCTCGGCCGACGCGAGCTCCTTCGAGAAAAGACCGGCATCCTTCTGCTGGCGGGCGCGGGAGAGCGCGTCTTCGGCGCGGGCGATCTCCTGTTTGGCGCGGCTCGCGGATTCGTCCCGCTTCATGAAGAAGAAGACTCCGCCGGTGATGGCCGCTCCGAGCAGGACGACGCCGATCAGAATTCGGACGAGCGTCTCCGTGGAGACGTAGTACCACTCGAGCTGGGATTCCAGGTCGCTGGACTTCTTGGGCATAACGCTCGTTTCTGGAAACCCTTACATCAATTCTTATAGCATGCCGGATGCTCGCAGCGCCCCCCGGTCGAGCCCCGGCGAGGCCAACTTTACCGCCGTTTGGCTCTGGGGTATCGTCCTCGATTCTTTCGGGCCCCAGGGCGCCTCGTGGCGCCACGGACGCGTCCGTCTTCGGAGAACAAGATGCTCAAGGCACTACGCGAGAACTTCAAGCACCTCCAGTGGATCCTCTGGGGGGTCATCGCCATTTTCGTGATCTTCGTCTTCGCGGACTGGGGCATGGGCTCCCAGCGCGGAGGAGCGGAGGCGGCCCTCGCCGCGAAGGCCGGCGGCATCCGGATCACGACGGCCGAATTCCAGAAGGAATACGCCTTCGCAGAGGATCGCTACCGGCAGGCCTACGGCAAGAACTACAGCCCCGAGCTCGCGCGCGCCATGAACCTGCCCGAGCAGGTGCTGAACTCCCTCATCGACCGGCGTCTCTTCCGCGACGAGGCCGAACGGCTGCACCTGCAGGTCACGGACGACGAGCTCTCGCAGCACCTCCTCGGCATCAAGGATCCGCAGAGCGGCAAGCTGCTGTTCGTGAAGGACGGGGTCTTCGTGGGCGACGCGGCGTATCGCCGCATCCTCGCCGCGAACCGCCTCGCGCCGCAGAGCTTCGAGGACGCGCAGCGTGAGCAGATTCTCCTCGAGAAGCTGAATCGCTTTTTCACCGAAGCCGTCGTCGTGTCGGACGACGAGGTGAAATCCGAGTTCGAGAAGCGAAACGTCAAGGCGAAGATCGCGTGGGCGCTCCTTCCCGTCGTCTCGACGGCGCAGGCGCCGGCGACCGACGTCGAGGCCGAGGCGTATTTCAAGACGAACCCCACGCCGTACATGCAGCCCGAAAAGCGCAAGGCCAAGTACCTTCTCGTCGAGACCGCGAAGATCCGTCCGACCATTCAGGTCACGGACGCGGACGTCGCGGCCGACTACGCGGCGAACGCGGAGACCTACCGCAAGGGCGAGGAAG
>JARXKK010000117.1 GCA_030278895.1 Acidobacteriota bacterium | reverse complement strand
AACGTCTGGCGGGGAGAGCTGCACAACCGCCGCAAGGACGGCGTGATCTACGTCGAGGAGCAGACGGTCACACCGGTCAGGTCGGCTGACGGCGAGATCAGTCACTTCATCTCGATCAAGCAGGACGTCACCGCCCGAAAGCAGAACGAGGAGCGGATCCGCCACCTCGCGTTGCACGACCCGCTGACGGACCTCTCCAACCGCCGCGCTTTCGAGGAATCGCTCGTCCGCGCGGTCGCGCGCGCGCGCCGCGGATCGCTTTCGTCCCTTCTCTTCCTCGACCTCGACAACTTCAAGATCGTCAACGACGCGCTCGGGCATCCCGCGGGCGACCAGGTCCTGATCGAGCTGGCTCGCCTCATCGGCACGCTCGTGCGCCCGAGCGACGAGGTCGCCCGCTTCGGCGGCGACGAGTTCGCCGTCCTGCTCGACGGCGTCGCGCTGGACGCGGCGCGGCTCACGGCCGAACGGCTCCGCCGGTCCGTGGACGAGCACCGGTTCTACGTGGGCGACCGCGCCTTCGACCTCGGGGTCAGCGTCGGAGTCGTTCCGGTGGACGGCACGGCGGACGCCCCGTCGTTGATGGCCGTGGCCGACACGGCGCTCTATACCGCCAAGGAGAAGGGCCGCAATCGCGTGATGGTCGTCGAGAACGCCTCGAACGGCGTCACGTCCCTGCTCTCCGAGGCGAGCCGGTGGGCGTCGCGGATCAAGGTGGCTCTCCGGGAGGACCGTTTCGTCCTTCATTACCAGCCGATCTTCCGATTCGGCTCCGGGCGCGCGGTCCACTACGAGGCTCTCATCCGTCTCCGGGAAGGGCCGACGGATCTCATCGCGCCGGGCGTCTTCCTTCCGGCCGCGGAGAGGTTCGGGCTGATGCCGCACATCGACGGCTGGGTCGTGGACCGGGTCGTCGAGCTGCTCGTCAAGCGTCCCGCAGTCGAGATCTTCGTCAATCTCTCTGGCGCGAGCCTCGGCGACGAGGCGCTCCTCTCGCACATCGAGGAGCTCGTGACGGCGAGCGGGCTGCCGGCCGGCCGCCTGGCCTTCGAGATCACCGAGACGACGGCCGTGCGGGACATCGTGACGGCCCGCGAGTGGATGCGCCGGCTGAAGGAGCGAGGCTGCCGGTTCGCGCTCGACGACTTCGGCATCGGATTCTCGTCCTTCTCCTATCTTCAGAGCCTGCCGGCCGACTACGTGAAGATCGACGGATCCTTCGTTCGCGGCCTGGAGACAGACGCTGCGGCGCGCGCCCTCGTGCGTGCGATCGACACGGTAGCCCACACCCTCGGGAAGGAGACGATCGCCGAATGCGTCGAGAACCTCGAGTCCGTCGCGCTGCTCGTCGAGCTGGGCGTCGAGTGCGGCCAGGGCTACGCGCTCGGGATGCCCGCGCCCGACCTCCTGCCCGACGACGCCCCGGCGCTGCGTTTCCCGAAAGCCGGCGGGTGAGAAGCATGGCCCGGGCGCACCCGCCTGCGGAGTGCGATAATTTCCTCGAAAAGAAAAGCGAGGGACCATCGTGAAAGACCTTCTTCGGTTCGCCCGGGCTTCCATCCTGACCGTGCTCCCGTTCGCCCTCGTGGCATGTGTTTCGAAGAAGGATTTCGAGAAGGTGCAGGCCGAGAACAAGACGCTGAGCGAGGAGAAGCAGCGCTCCCAGCGGGAGCTGGGCGTCGCCGGCGCCGCGACCGCGGAAATGCAGGCAACGCTCGACGACGTCCAGAAGAGCCTCGAGGACCTGCGCGTCAAGGAGCTCAAGGCCGTCCGGACCTCGATCCTGGTCGCCCAGGAAGGCAAGAGCACGCCGGGGAAGCGCGAGGAGCTGAAGGCCGAAATCGAAGACATCCGCAAGGTGGTCAAGGCCAACCTCGAGAAGCTGGCATCGCTCCAGAAGCAGAAGGGACTGTCGGACCAGAAGGTCACGACACTCGAGCGGCTCATCGGCGAGATGCGAAAGAGCCTCGAGGAAAAGGAAGCCACGATCGCGGCTCTCGAGGAGAAGACGCTCGTCCTCGCGAAGGAAGCCGAAGAGCTGCGTGGCACCGTGAAGGAAAAAGAGGCCGAGAAGGAAGCCGCCATCGCGGAACGCGAGTCCCAGATGTCGACGGCCTACGTCCTCATCGCGACGACACGCGCGCTGAAGAAGGCCGGCCTCGTCGAGAAAAAGGGCTCCGTCCTGGGCCTCGGAGGAAACTGGCAGCGAACGGGCCGGTTCGACGAGACGCTCTTCAAGCAGGTCGACACGCGGAAGGAGACGGAGTTCGCCGTCGGTGCCGCACCGGACAAGGCGCGCGTCCTCTCGGACCACCCGAAGGACAGCTATGCGCTCGCCGGGACGGGTCCGAAGGCGAGCACGCTCACGGTGACGGACGCGGCCCGCTTCTGGAAGGGAAGCCGGTACCTCGTCGTCATGCTGCCGGACTGATCAGTTTGAATCATGCCGGTTCCGGGGCCCCGATGGCATGCTTCCAACCCTGAGGAGGAATCCATGAAAAAGACCACCACCGCCGTCCTTGCCGTCCTCGCCGCCATCGCTCTCGGGAGCAGCTCGCTCGCCACGATGGACATCCAGAAGGAATACAAGGCCAAGGACCCGAAGGCCAACTGCGCGAGCTGTCACGTTGCGAAGATGCCGAAGAAGGAAGCGGCCGACCTCAACGATTTCGGCAAGACCGTCAAGGGCGCCAAGGACAAGGACGGCAAGATCGACTGGTCGAAGGTCAAGGTCCCGGCCCCCGCGGCCAGCTGAACGTTCGCTCGAGGGAAAACGCGGGTCCGGACAGGACGTCCGGACCCGCGAAAGCGTCAACGCGGGAGAAGAGCGCTCGGGTCGTTCGAAACGTTATCGATGCGCGAGGCGGCGGCCGCGAACGCGCCCTTCGAGGTCGCCGTGGAAAGAACGAGGCGCGCGTCGTCGCCGGTCTCTGTGCCGCCGCCAAGCTCGCGCGGCGCGTCGTTGATCTGGTGCATCTCGAGGGGCTCGAGGTGAATTCGCGAGGAGCCACGTTCGCGTCCGTCCGAGCCGACGAGCTTTACGTCGACGTCGAGCGGGTTTTCGGTTGCGTTCATGAGCATGAGGTTCGTCCGGAACGCGCCGTTCGAACGGACGCCCGCGATCGAACGCGGCCGGTCGCGGGTGATGAGGTCGTTGTGCTCCGTGGCCCGGAGCTGCTGGCCGAACGCCCCCGGCCCGCTCGGCGTTCCGGTATTGCTGTCGACGACGAGAGTCGGCACGCTCGACGTGATGCGCACACCGCCGAAGTCGTCGCCGATGCCGAAGAAAGAGCCGAGAAGGTCGTTGATCGTGAGCGTCGCCCCCGCGGGCACGGTGATCGCGCGCTCGATGCCGCCGCGGCCGTCGCGGTCGTGCCCGAGGAACTTGATCTTCACCGTCGCGTCGGCGGTGCCGGAGTTCGAGAGCGTGAGGCTCGTGGTGAAGAAGCTGCCATTCAGTCCGGCCTTGCGGGTCGCGGAAGACAGGTGGAAGTCGTTCGCCTGGCCGGAGGCGGCCGAGTCTTCTCCGAACTCGACCTCGAGGCGCGTCGCGTCGATCGAGTTGTCCGCGCGCACCGTGCCCTTGACCTCGACCAGGGCGCCGACGGCGAGCGCGCCGTCCCCTTGATCGATGCGCGTCGTCGCCGTGATGTGTATCGTGCGGCCGCTCACGACGGTGTCACCGACAAAACCGGGTCCGGCCGGGAGCGATTCGACCGCGCCGCGGAACTCCGCGCGTGCCCCCCCGGGCGCCGCGAGCTTGACCTCGATGTTCGTGGCGTCGATCGAGCCGTCGGACCGGGTGGTCCCGTGGATCTCGACGAACGAGCCGACCGCGGCGGCGCCGTGCTCCGCCTGGATGCGGGTTGTCGCCGACACGTGCACGGTCTTCCCGGATACCGTCCAGTCGCCGACGACGCCTGTCGTGGGCAGGGACTCGACGGCGCCCCGGAATTCCGCCTGGCCCGGCGGCAGGCCGGCCGGCGCGGCCGACTTCAGCTCGATCTCGGTCGCGTCGATCGAACCGTTCGCGCGCATCGTGCCTTTCACCTCGACGGACGAGCCGACGGCGAAAACGCCGCCCTCCTTGTTGAGGCGGGTCGATGCCGTCACGTGGACCGTCTTGCCGCCGACCGTCCAGTCGCCGACGAGGCCCGTGGCTCCGGGGAGAGCCGTGACCGCGCCGACGAAGTCCTTGTCGTTGTTCTCGGGATTGCCAGGGTTGTTGGCGTGCTTGACCTCGATCCGCGAGGCATCGACGGACCCGTCCATGCGGAGAGAGCCCTTGACCTCCGCGGAAGCCCCGACCACCGCGGGGCCATCCTGCTGCCGGATCTCGGTCGTGGCCGTGGCGTGTACGGTCTTGGCGCCGACCATCCAGTCGCCCGTCAGGCCGGACGCGGGCAGAGCCTGTATCGCGCCGGTGAAGTCAAAGTTCGAACCCGTGTTCCCGTGGTCGTCCGCCGCGGCGGCGAAGCCGAATACCGCGAGAACGGCGAATAGACACACGAATCCCCATACCCGACGAATGCTCATGATGTCCTCCGTGGATTGTTGACGAAATGTTTCTACGTAGGAGGCGATGACTTTAGGCAGGCGTGCTCTTGAGTCTCAGTCTGTTGGGAGTGCCGCGACCTAACGTGACGGGGATGTTCGCGTCACGATCCAAGCGGCTGGAAGCGCGCCGTGAAGTGCCGGAGGGCGCGCGGGGCCTCCGTGATGCGGTAGCCCGGCAGCGCCGCCGCGTTCCGCGCGACCTCCAGGACGGCCTCGGCCACGTAGTCGACGTGTGACTGCGTGTAGACGCGGCGCGGGAAGGCGAGGCGCACGAGGTCCATGGGGCCGGGGTGTTCCGAGCCGTCGGGATGCAGGCCGAACATCACGGTCCCGATCTCGACGCCGCGCACCCCCGCGACCTCGTAGAGCGCGTTCACGAGGGCGATGCCGGGGTACTGGAGCGGCGGGATGTGCGGGAGAAGCGCGCGCGCGTCGAGGTAGACGGCGTGTCCGCCCGGCGGCCGGATCATCGGCACGCCCCCGGACTCGAGCTTCTCGGCGAGGTACTCGATCGACCGGATGCGGTAGTGAAGGTACGGCTCCTCGACGACTTCCTCGAGCCCGCGCGCGATCGCTTCGAGATCGTAGCCGGCGAGGCCGCCGTAAGTCGGAAACCCTTCCGTGAGGATGAGGAGGTTGCGCGCTTCCTCGGCCCACGCGTCGTCGTTCATGGCGAGGAAGCCGCCGATGTTGGCGAGGCCGTCCTTCTTCGCCGACATCGTGCAGCCGTCCGCGAGGGAGAACATCTCCTGCGCGATCTCCTTCGGCGTCCGATGCGCCTGCCCCTTTTCCCGGAGCTTGATGAAGTAAGCGTTCTCGGCGAAGCGGCACGCGTCGAGAAAGAACGGTTTCATGAAACGGTCGCAAAGCGCGCGCACGCCGCGGAGATTTTCCAGCGACACGGGCTGCCCGCCGCCCGAATTGTTCGTGACGGTGACCATGACGACCGGAATGCGGTCGCCGTCCTTCACGAGAGACTCTTCCAGCGCCGCGAGGTCGATGTTCCCCTTGAACGGGTGGAGGAGGCTCGGAACGCGGCCCTCGGCGATGACGAGATCGCGCGCCTCGGCGCCTTCGACCTCGATGTTCGCGCGGGTCGTGTCGAAGTGATTGTTGTTCGGGACGACGTCGCCCCTCCCGAGGATCGTGTGGAAGAGGATGCGTTCGGCCGCGCGCCCCTGGTGCGTGGGGATGATGTGTTGAAAGCCCGTGAGGTCCTTCACCGCGTCGCGGAAGCGATAGAACGAGCGGCTGCCCGCGTAGGACTCGTCGCCCTGGAGGAGGGCGCCCCACTGGGCCGAGGACATCGCGCCCGTTCCGGAATCGGTCAGCAAGTCGATGAGCACGTCCGCCGCGGGGAGAAGGAAGACGTTGTAGCCGGCCGCCGCGATGGCCTTCCGCCGCTCCTCCGGAGTCGTCGTCTTGATCGTCTCGATGGACTTGATGCGGAAGGGCTCGATGATCGTGCGAAATGCCATCTGGAAAGAGGATATCAGCGGGTCGCGCCCCCGGCGGGGGCGTCCTGTGGCGTCTCCGGAAGCTCGGCGTCCCCATCGAGCGGCCGCGGGAGGCGGACGACGGTCACGGTGCAGGGGGCCTTCGCGACGACCTCCTGCGACACGCTGCCGAGGAGGCTGCGCAGCGCGGAGTTCGCGCGCGCGCCCATCACGATGTGGTCCACGCGGTTCGTGCGCACGTACTCGAGAAGCGCGGCGGCCGGGTCAGCCGACTCGAGGACGTGAAACGTGATCCGGTTCTCGAGCTCGCGGAGAGGCTGCGCCCAATGCTTGAGCTCCACGAGCCGCTTCAGGTGCTTGCTCCGGCCTTCCTCGTCGAGCGTCGTGTCGAGCGCGATCCGGTGATGTTTGAGGACATTCAGGCACGCGAAACGCGCGTCCGGCACGGTCTCGAGGATGCGCGAGACGGTGACGCGCAGAGCCTCGTGGAGCGGCTCGGAGCCTTCGGCGAGGTCGATGGCGACGGCGACGATGGGCGCCGTCGAGACCTGGGCGAGGACGGCCTGCCGCGGAGCCGGCCGGGCGAAGTCGGGATGGAATCGGCGCCGAATCACGGCGCTCCAGGGGTCCCGTTTCAGCCGCTCCGAGCGGCCCGTCAACTTGGTCTCCTCGGGGTGGGAGAGGTCGAGCGCGAGCTGGGCCGCCGTGGGATAGCGCTGGGCGGGGTCCACCTCCAGGCAGCGCAGCACGATCTCCTGCAGCCAGGGCGGGTAGTCGGCTCGGCGTTTGCGCGGGGGGACCGGGTCCCTCCAGAGCCGCCGGTGAAGGCGGCGTTTGCCTTTCGGGTCGCCGAACGGCCGCACGCCCGTCGAAAAGAAGTAGAGGAGGACGCCGAGCGCGAAGAGATCGCTCCGCGCGTCACGCCGGTCGCCGAGAATCTGCTCGGGCGCCATGTAGGGCGCCGTCCCGTAGGGGACGCGGAATTCTTCTCCCATGAGGTCGGGAAGCTGGTCGTGGTGCGCGAGCCCGAAGTCCACGAGCGCGGCGTCGCCCGTGTCCTCCCTCATCACGATGTTCGAAGGCTTCACGTCGAGGTGGACGACGTGCTGGCGGTGCAGATCGTCGAGAGCGACGGCGACCTTCGCGCCGATCGCCGCGACCTCCGCGTAGGGGAGCGGCAGGTCGTCGAGGCGGCGGAGCAGCGTCTGGCCCGCGATGCGCTCCATCACGATGTAGGGGTGGACCGAGAAGTCGTTCGCGGCCACGAACTTCGGCACGTGGATGCCCGAAAGCCGCGGGAGGATCATCTGCTCCATCTCGAAACTGACGATGGCCGCGGGGTCGTCGCCCTCGAGCGTGGTGGGAATCTTCATCAGGATCGGCATCCGGATGTCGGACCGCGTGACGGCGCGCAGCGTCGCCATGCCGCCTTTGTGAATCAGCTCGCCGACGAGGAAGCCGTCGATCGTCGCGCCCTTCTGAATCCGGTCGACCGCCATTTCGGTCAGAGCCCCCACTTCAGACGGTCGGCGAGCATCGCGGGGAGGCCCGCGGCGCGAATCTTCTCCGCCGCGGCGTCGATGTCGTACGCCACGCGGAAGGTCGTGATTTCGCCCCGCGCGGTGTCGAAGAGGGCGTACGCGGCGGCGGGATTGCCGTCGCGTGGCTGGCCGACGGATCCCACGATCGCGAGCCAGCGGCGCCGCGGCAGGAGCGGCACCGGGATGCCCGCGACGGGCCGGAACACCGTCGTCTTCGCGGCGCGCGCGGCGCCCGGGGCGTCCGAGCCTTCCGGCACGTTGTAGAGCGCGGGCTTGTGCACGTGCCCGCAAAGTGTCAGGCGCTCGGTCGTGGCACGGAGCGAGCGCGCCGCGTCCTCGGTGTCCGTGACGTAGGACCATCGGGAGGGCGCGGACGCGTCCGCGTGCACGCACAGGAAGCCGTTCTCCGAGTAGGTCAGCGGCAGCGCCGCGAGGAAGGCGCGATGCGAGGGACCGAGCTGGTTCCGCGTCCACTCCAGGGCGACTTCCGCGGGCGAGGTCATCGACCCGCCCCATTCGCCGACGGCCGCATCGTGGTTTCCCCGGAGCGCGATCCCGCCCTTTTCGACGTGGGCCATGATCGTTTGAGCGACCCATTCGGGATCGGCGCCGTAGTTCACGTAATCGCCCAGGAAGACGAGGCGGCCGGCCTCCTGCGCCTGGGCATGCGCGAGACACGCCTCGAGAGCCTCCCGGTTCGCGTGAAGGTCGGCCATGAAGGCGATGCGCATCCTTCCGGAATCGTAACCTCTCGGGGATCTCGCGCGGCGCCGCGCGGCTAGACTCCCGTCATGTTCCCGACTCCGTGCCGCCGCCGGCTCGTTCTCGTCCCGGCCCGTGCCGCGCTTCTTCTCCTCGCGAGCGCCGCCGGCGCCCAGCCGGTCTCCGAGTCGCTCTTCTCGGAGATGCGCTGGCGGATGATCGGCCCGTTCCGCGGCGGGCGCACGGTCGCCGCGAGCGGAATCCCCGGGAACACGAACGTCTTCTACGTCGCGGCGAACAACGGCGGCGTCTGGAAGACCACGGACGCGGGGCGCGTCTGGGCGCCCGTCTTCGACGCGCAGCCGACGGGCTCGATCGGCGTCCTCGCCGTGGCGCCGTCCTCTCCCGACACGCTTTACGCCGGAAGCGGCGAGGGCCTTCAGCGGCCGGATCTCTCCGTGGGCGACGGGATCTACAAGTCGAAGGACGCGGGGATGACGTGGACGCACCTCGGCCTCGCGGGCGGCCAGCAGATCGCCGGCCTCGCCGTCCACCCGCGCGACCCGGATCGCGTTTATGCGGCCGTGCTCGGCCACCCGTACGGCGCGAACGCCGAACGGGGCGTGTTCCGCTCCCTGGACGGCGGAAAGACGTGGACGAAGATGCTCTACAAGGATGAGAACACCGGCGCCTCAGCCGTGGCGCTCGATCCGGGAAACCCCGACGTCGTCTACGCGGTTCTCTGGGCGGCGCGCGAGGGCCCGTGGGAGAACGGCTCGTGGCAGGGCCCCGAGAGCGGGCTCTTCAAATCCGTCGACGGCGGGACGACGTGGAAGAAGCTCACGAAAGGGCTCCCCACGTTCTCGGAACAGCTCGGGCGCATCGGGTTCAGCGTCTCGCCAATAGATCCTCGGCGGATTTACGCCACGGTGGACGCGGCCGAGGGGAAGGCCGGGATCTACGTGTCCGACGACGCGGGCGAAAGCTGGACGCGAACGAACGGCGAGACGCGCGTCTGGGGCCGGGGCGGCGATTTCGCCGAGGTGCGCGCGCACCC
>JARXKK010000116.1 GCA_030278895.1 Acidobacteriota bacterium | reverse complement strand
CTCCTTTCCGTCCGCGATCTGCACAAGACGTTCGCCCTGGGGAACCGGCGCGTAGCGATCCTGAACGGCGTCGGCTTCGATCTCGCGGCGGGCTCCACGCTCGCTCTCGTGGGGGAGTCGGGCTCCGGAAAGACGACGACCGCGCGCCTCATCCTCCGGCTGGCGGCGGCGGACCGGGGCTCGGTCGAGTTCGACGGGATGGACTGGCTCCGTCTGCCGCGCCGGGAGCTCGATCGCCGGCGCCGGGAGGTCGGAGTCGTGTTCCAGGATCCGGCCACCTCCCTCGATCCGCGGCTCACGATCTCGGAGATCGTGGCGGAGCCTCTCGCGATTCACGCGATCGGTACTCGAGCCGGTCGCCGTGAGAAGGCGGCGGACCTCGTCGCGTCCGTGGGGCTGCCGATCTCGGCTCTCGCCCGCTATCCGAGCGAGCTCTCCGGCGGCCAGCGGCAGCGCGTGGCCATCGCGCGCGCCCTCGCGACCGAGCCGCGTCTCGTGGTGCTCGACGAGCCGGTCTCGGCGCTCGACGTCTCGGTCCGGTCCCAGATCCTCAACGTGCTCCGGAGTCTCCAGAGGGACACGCCGTCCCATCCCGCTTATCTCTTCATCGGCCACGACCTCTCTGTCGTGAGGTGGATTGCCGATCGCACCGCGGTGATGTACATGGGGCGAATCGTCGAAGAAGCCGCGACCGAGGCCCTTTTTTCCTCTCCACGGCACCCCTATACGGCGCTGCTCCTGGCCTCGCGGCCGCGGGAGACTCCGGGACCGAGAACGGCAACGCGTCCGGACCCCGGCGAGGCTCCATCGCCCGCCGCGCCCCCTTCCGGATGCCCGTTCCACCCGCGCTGCGCCTCGGTGCGGCCGGTCTGCATGCAGGAGGTGCCCGCCCTGGTCGCAGTGGCCGCGGATGGAGAGCGAAGCGTGGCCTGCCACGCCCCGCTCGGAGGTGTCTGAAGAGGCTCTCGGGGGAAACTTTTCCGCTCCGGCTCCGTACTGTCTCAGGGACGGTCTTCCACTATTATCCTCTTCGGTTTCAGGAGGTTCTCGTGACTCGTGATTGCTCGTCGAACCCCGCACGTCCGTTCCGGACCGGCCCCGTGGCGAGCCTCGCCGTGCTCGCCCTCGCCGCTTTCGCTGCTCCGGCCGCCCGTGCGAGCGACGCCATCTCCGTGCCCGTGGCCGCGAAAGACCGCCGGGCCGTGCCGCTGCCGCCGGGCGAGAAGATCGAGCTCTCACTCCAGCAGACGGTCGCCCTCACGCTCCAGAACGTCCTGGATCTCGACGTCGCGTCCTACAATCTCGACGAGGCCCGCTTCGGCATCCAGTCGGCGAAGGGCGCCTTCGACCCGTACATCGAGCTCGACCTCGCGACGGGGGACCGGCAGAGCGCCACGGCCTCGCGCCTCCAGTCGAGCGAGACGAAGACGGCGGACGCCAACTTCACGTTCGCGGGCCTTCTGCCTTCCGGCACCACGTATGCCCTCGGCTGGAGGAACAATCGGCTCGACCAGGCGATTCCGGGCTTCACGACGGTCAATCCCACGTATTCGAGCGGGCTGGCGGCCAGCTTCACGCAGCCTCTCCTCCGCAACTTCGGAACGGCCGTACACGGGCGGTTCGTCGTACAGGCAAGGCTCTCCCGCGACGCGTCGGGATACGATTTCGTGCGCGCCGTCCAGTCCGCGATTCAGCTCTCCGAATACGCGTACTGGGATCTCGTCTATGCCGTCGAGAACCTTCGCGCCAAACAGGAGGCTCTCGCGCGGGCGATGGACCTGAACCGCATCACGAAGATCAAGATCGACGTGGGCGCGCTCGCGCCGATCGACGTCGTCCAGACCGAGGTCACGATCGCGCAGCGCGAGCAGGACATCATCACGGCGGAGGGACTCATCGGCGACGCCCAGGACCGGCTGCGCCGCCTCCTGAACGTGCAGTCCCAGCCGGACTGGTCCCGGCCCATCGTTCCCACGGACCGGCCGACGCGCGAGTCCCTTCGCGAGGGCTTTCAGGCCGACGTGGAAGCCGGCTTCAAACGGGCGCTCGAGACGCGCCCCGAGGTCCGGCAGGCGCTCATCTTGATCGAGTCCAAGAAGGTCACGCGCGCCTACACGAAGAATCAGATGCGGCCTCGCCTCGACCTGTCGGGCAGCTACGGCTTCAACGGCCTCGGCGCGCAGGCGCTCGTGCAGAATCCCGACGGAACGCTGACGCAGCTGAACTACAGCGACGCGCTCCAGGACATCACGCACCGGACCTATCCCAGCTGGACGCTCGGCGTCGCGTTCGTCGTACCGATCGGCAACAACGTCGCCCGCGGAAACGACGCGATCGCGAACGCCGACCTCGAGCTTTCGCGGACGAACTTCGCGATCACGAAGGCGAACCTGCAGGTCGAGGTCCGCGCCGCGGCCCGCTCGATCGACACGGCCTACCGCAGCGTCGCCGCGGCCACGAAGGCGCGCGAGCTCGCGGAACGAAACCTCGACGCCGAGAAGAAGAAATACGAGAACGGCATGACGACTTCCTTCCAGGTCGCGCAGATCCAGAACGATCTCACGACGGCCATCACGAGCGAGCTGCAGGCGATCGCAACTTACCTGAAGAACATCGTGGCCTGGCACAAGGCCGTCGGCGACATCCTCGAGGTGAAGGGCGTCGTCATCCAGGGCCTGCCCGTCTCCACGGCCGCCGCGCCGGCGGAAGAAAGGGCGGCAAAGTGAGCGACGCGGCCGCCCCCGTCCCCGCGGCCGAGCACCCGATCTCGGCGGTCTCGGCAATCGTCGGGACGTTTTCGAGTCCGTCCGAAACGTTTCGGCGTCTCGTGGCGAGGCCCACGTGGTGGCTGCCGCTGGTGCTCCTCGTCATTTCGACGGCGGGCGTGTGGCCGATCGTCGCGGGGAAGATGGACATGGACCGGACGATCCGGGAGTCCATCGAGAAGCAGGCCCAAAAGAGCGGCCGTTCGATTCCCGCTGAACAGCTCGACAGGCAGGTCGCCGGCGGCAGAAAGATGATCCCGATCATCTTCGGCGCAGCCCTCGTCGCAACCGTCGCCTTCTTCTTCTTCGCGGCGCTCGTCCTCTGGGGGGCTGCCAGGATGATGGGCGCCGAGGCCCGATACGCGCAGTTCCTCGCCATCTGGGGCCACGCCGGGCTGCCGAGCATCCTCGGCATGCTTCTCTCGATCCCCATTTTCCTGGCGCTTCCAGACGCTTCTCTGACGCAGGACGGCGTCTCACAGGTCGTGAAATCGAACGTGGGCGCCTTCCTGGATCCTTCGGCCGCGCCCGCGCTCCGCGCATTCGCGAGCTCGATCGACATCTTCACCTTCGCCGTGCTCTTCCTTCTCGTCGTCGCATTCCGCCGCGTGCCGGGCCTCTCGAAGGGCGCCGCCACCGCGACGCCGATCGTGCTCTGGGTCGTCATCGTGATCGGCAAGGTCGCATGGCGCGCGGTCATGGGCTGAGGCAGCCGATGCTCATCGAGATGGTCGACATCGAAAAGACGTACTCCGTGGGCGAAGAGAAGGTGCGCGCGCTCCGGGGCGTCACGTTCTCGATCGACCGGGGTGAGTACGTGGCGATCATGGGGCCCTCCGGCTCGGGCAAATCCACGCTCATGAACCTCATCGGCTGCCTCGACACGCCCACGGGCGGCGTCTACAAGCTCAACGGAACGCCCGTGCAGGAGATGACCGACGACGACCTGGCGCGCGTCCGGAACCGCGAGATCGGGTTCGTCTTCCAGACGTTCAACCTCCTGGCCCGCACGAACGCGCTCGCCCAGGTCGAGCTGCCGCTCGTCTATGCCGGCGTCTCGAAGAAGGAGCGGCGCGAAAGGGCGGAGAAGGCTCTCGCCCACGTCAGCCTCTCGGACCGCGCCCATCACAACCCGAACGAGCTCTCGGGCGGACAGCGGCAGCGCGTCGCGATCGCGCGCGCTCTCGTGACAGGGCCGTCGCTCCTCCTCGCGGACGAGCCGACCGGAAACCTCGACTCGGGGACGGGCGAGGAGATCATGCGGCTCTTCCGGGAGCTGAACGAGCAGGGGAACGCGATCATAATCGTCACGCACGAGGAAGACATCGCGGCCCATGCGCGCCGCATCATCCGCATCCGCGACGGGCGGATCTCGGAAGACCGTCCGAACGACTCGAGCCGGGCCGAGCTCGTGGCGAAGGCGAAGAGGGACGCTCTCGAAAACGCGCTGCAGGAGTCGGCCCCGCCCGCCTGACCGCCGACTGACCCGCCGGCTGACCCGCCGGCTACACTCCCGGAATGCTGACGGACGTTCTCGCGCTGGTGCTCCTCCAGCTCGCGCTTGGCGTGGCGTTCTGGACGGTCGTCACTTCTTCGAAAGACCTGTCCGGGGGTTTCTTTGTTTTACACGGGGCGACGGTGAGCCTGTGCCTTCTCCTGGTGTGGCTCTCGTCGGGGAGCGGAGGAGGAATATTTCTTAGAAGGGGAATAGGGGAAGACGCGGCGGCCCTCGGCGTTCTTGCCTTTGTTTCGCCGCGGATCCTGCTGATTGCGGCAATCGTGACGGCGGCCGCATCAACGCTCGCGGCGCGCCTGAGCGCGGCCCCCGATCCACCTTCTCCCTCTCTTACCCCTTCTAAGAATCTTTTCTTCTCTTCTCTTAGCAAAAATCTCCTCTTCCTCTCTTTCCTTTCTTCGATCGTCCTTCTTCTCTCCCGCGTCCGCGTCGAGCCCCTCGCGTCCCGCCCCGGCATCGGGCCGTTCTGGCTCGGCGTGGGGCTGGTGCTCGGCGCGCTTCTCTTTGGTGCGGCCTACGTCGCGATGAACGTCGGCCACTGGTATCTCGTTTCGTCGTCGCTGCCCTTCGGGCTCCTCGTGCGCGCGACGGAGGCGTTCGCGGCGCTCGCGCTCTTCCGCGCCGTGCTGGCTGTCGTGGCGCTCGGCTTCGTGGCCCGCGGGTCCACGGGCGAGGCCGGCGAGGCGCTGGCCGTCCTTCTCGACCCGATGCGCGACGGCTTCTTTTTCTGGTCGCGCGTGCTGTGGGGTCTCGTCGCGCCGCTCGCCCTCGCGCCCTTCGTCGTGAAGACGGCGCGGATGAAGTCGAACCAGGCGGCGACGGGCCTTCTCTACGTCGGCCTCGTCTTCGTCCTCGTGGGCGAGCTTCTCGCCTCTTACCTCACGCTGCGCTCGGGGCTTCCCGTCTGACGGTCGGGCGCGGCGCCGGCAGCGTAGCCGAAAGCGCCGCCGCGAGCAGGGGAAGCGCCATGAGAACCGGGAAGACGGCCGCGACACCCCGACGGTCGGCGAGAGCCCCGAGAAGCGGCACGCCGATGCCGCCGATCCCGATCGCGAGGCCCATGGTCACGCCGCCCGCGATGCCTTCGCGTCCCGGCAGGTACTCCTGTCCCATCACGACGGCCACGCTGTAGGTGCCCACGGTGCCGCCTCCGATCAGGACGAGGCTCGCGAGGCCGGCGACGCCGGGTACGCGCAGGAAGAAGACGAGGAGAGGCGCGAGGGGCAGCAGGAAGCCCACGAGAACAGCCCGGCGGCCGAAGCGATCCGCCAGCCGGCCGCCCGCGAGCGTGGCGAGAGCCCCGGCGAGGAGCATGGCGGTCACGGCGAGCGCTGCCCGCTCCTTTGGGACCCCGCGAACCGTGACGAGGTACAGCGGGATGAACGAAACGAGGCCGAAAGCGAACAGGGAGCGGATGACGATGACGCCGGACAGCCGGGAGAAGGCGCCCCACTTGGGTCGGTCGGTGCCCTCCCCGGCAAGAGAGTGCGATGCTTGAGGCCGCAGGGGGCGGAGAAGCGGCAGCTCGCGGACGAGGAGAGCCGCCATGAGCGCGGCCGGCAGGATCATCCAGGTCACGCGCGCGACTCCTCCCGTCCCGGCCAGGGCCGCGATCGCGACGGGACCGAGGGCGATGCCGAGGTTACCGCCCACGGAAAAAACGCTCATGCCCGTCGCGCGGCGCTCGCCAGACGCGTAGTTCGCGTAGCGCGCGCTCTCCGGGTGGAACGCCGCGACACCCGCGCCGGAGAGCAGGACCGCGGCGATCGTCGCCCAGTAGCTCGTCACGGCACCGGCGAGCGCGAGGCCGCCGCCCGCGGCGAGGACACCCAGCGGGATGAGGAAAGGAAGAGGGCGGCGGTCGGAGAGGTGCCCCAGAACGGGCTGAATGAGCGACGAGAGGAGCGTCGCGGCCAGGACGACGCCGCCGGCGGCGGCGTACGAAAGACCCCGTTCGGCGATGAGGAACGGCAGCAGCGCCGGGACGGCCCCCTGGTTCATGTCGTTGACGACGTGCCCGGCGGCCAGCCAGGAAAGCGCGCGGCGATCGGCGGTGCGGCTGGCCATGTGAGGCCCATGGTAAGAGATATGGAGAGAATACTTTGCTCGGAAAGAAGAAGAGAAGGAGAAGATTTCTTAGAAGGGGAAGAAGGAGAGGGCCGCCACGGCGCGCAGCCTCCTGCTGTCCCTTATCCTGCCTGCGTGCGTGTTTCGGTCTATTGCTCTGAATGCATGGCGCGGATCGAACTGCCGCCGCCGGAAGCGGTTGCGGCCGGCCAGGAAACGTGCCCCTCTTCCCCTTCTAAGAAATCTTCAATCTCTTCTCCTTCTCTTTCTTCTTCCGAGCATGAAGTCATTTCTTTCTCCCATTCCCCCTCCGTGATCTCCGGTTCGCATGTCGACCTTTGTTCGCGCTGCGGGACCACCGCCTTCTATGTCCAGAAGGACTTCGACCAGCGCCTCGGCTGCGCGATCCTCGCCTTGGGTGCGGCCCTCGCCCTCGGCGTGTCGTGGCGCTTCGGCGGGATCTGGTTCGTGCCGGTCCTCCTCGCGTTCGCGGCGGCGGATCTCGTCCTCGCGCGGCGCGTCCCGCCGGTCGTCATCTGCTATCAGTGCGACACGGAATACCGGGACGTCCCGGACGCGTCCTCCGTCCGCGCCTACGACCCGCACATTGCGGAACGCTTCGCCGAAACCAAGACCGTTCGGCGCATGAATCCCTGACCGGATCGGCTATCCTCCCGGTTCCGCATGCGCCCACTCGGCACCTACCGGCTCGCTCCGGCGCTTCCCGAAGCGCTCTCTCCGCTCTCGCCACTCGCGCGCGATCTCCGCGCGACCTGGCGCGAGGAAGTGCGCGCGCTCTTCCGCGACATCGATCCGGAGGAGTGGGAGAGAAGCGGCAACCCGGTCGTTCTGCTCCGGACGGCAGACCCGGCGCGTCTTGCGTCCCTGGCCGCCGACGCGACGTTCGTGGGCCGCGTTTTCGCCGTGGCGCGGGCGATCGACGCCGAGGATGCGGCGACGCCGCGGCACCCGGTGGCGGCCGCTCTCGCGGCGTCGGGCGACCGCATCGCCTACTTCTGCGCCGAATTTGGGCTCACGGAGATCCTGCCGATCTATTCGGGCGGGCTCGGCGTCCTCGCGGGCGACCACCTCAAGTCCTCGAGCGATCTCGGCGTGCCGCTCGTGGGCGTCGGCTTGTTCTACCGCGAGGGCTTCTTCCGCCAGATGCTCACCGCGGACGCGCGGCAGAAGGAGTCCTATCCGGTCGTCGACCCGCACGACATGCCGATCGACATTCTTCCGACGCCCGCGGGCGTGTCGCCCATCGTGACGGTGCGCGTGGGCGAGCGGGACGTTCATCTCCTCGTCCGGCGCGTTCGCGTGGGCCGGACGCCGCTCCTCCTCCTGGATTCGCACCTGCCGGTCAACCGCCCTCGGGACCGTGAGATCACGAACCGCCTCTACGGCGGAGACCGCGAGATGCGGATACGCCAGGAGCTGGTGCTGGGAATCGGCGGCATGAGGGCGCTCGACCTTGCCGGCCTCCGGCCCACCGTCCGGCATGCGAACGAGGGCCATGCGGCCTTCCTCGGGCTGGAGCGCATCCGGCAGCTGCGCGCCGAGCGAGGACTGTCGTTCTCCGAGGCGCGCGAGATCGCCATGGCCGGAAACGTTTTCACGACGCATACGCCCGTGGCGGCGGGAATCGACCTGTTTCCCTCCGAGCTGATGAAGAAGTACTTCGCCGCGAAGATCGAGGCCTACGGGATCTCTTTCGACGAGCTCCTCGGACTCGGCCGGCAGGTTCCCGAGGACTCGAACGAGTTCTTCTCGATGGCGGTCCTCGGGCTGCGCCTCTCGTCGCGCGTCAACGGCGTCTCGAAGCTGCACGCGCACGTGTCGCGCCGCCTGTGGCGCGGCGTGTTTCCGGAGGCGCCGCTCTCCGAGATTCCGATCACCGCGATCACGAACGGAGTCCATGAGGACACCTGGACGGCACCCGCGATCGCCGCCCTCGGCCCCCGCCGGGAGGAGGGCATGGACCTCGAGGAGCTGTGGCGCCGGCACGAGGCCCTCCGCGCCGCCCTCGTGCACGCCGTGCGCTCGCGGACGGCCGCGGCCCGCCAGCGGCGCGGCGCCCCGGACGTCGAGATCGAGGCCGCGTGGCAGCTCCTCGATCCGTCCGTTCTCACGATCTCGTTTGCCCGCCGGTTCGCGACGTACAAGCGCGCCACTCTGATCTTTCACGACCTCGAGCGCCTCGCGCGTCTCGTCCTGGACCCGAAGCGCCCCGTGCAGCTCCTTTTCGCCGGAAAGGCCCATCCCAAGGACGAGCCGGGGAAGGAATTCCTGAGGCGGGTGGGCGAGTTCGCCGCTCTTCCCGAGTTTCGGGGCCGCGTCGTGCTTCTCGACGACTACGACATGCGGCTCGCGCGCCTTCTCGTCTCGGGCTCGGACGTCTGGTTGAACAACCCGATCCGGCCGAACGAGGCCTCCGGCACTTCGGGCATGAAGGCGGCGATGAATGGCGTCCTCAACCTGTCCGTTCTCGACGGCTGGTGGGACGAGGCCTCTCGAGAGGGCACCGGGTTCACGATGGGTGACGACACGGACGGGCGAACCGACGACGACGTCGCGGCGGCCCTGTTCGAACGGCTCGAGGACGAGGTCATTCCGCTCTTTTACGACCGGCCGGGCGGTGATCGCGCGCAGATGCCCGCCGCGTGGGCCTCGAAGATGGCCGCAGCCGCGTCCCGGCTCGGACGCCAGTTCTCGTCGGACCGCATGCTGGGTGACTACCTGGAGATGGCCTACGCTCCCGCCGCCGCGCGCGTGCGGGAGCTCTCCGACGACGGCGAGCGCGGCGCGCGCGAGCTGGCGGCCTGGAAGGCGAAGGCCCGCACCTCGTGGGGAGACGTGGACTTCGCGTCCGTGACGATCGACCCGCCGGATCCCGCGCGGGTCGTGCCCGGGCAGACCTTCCGCGTGGAAGTTCAGCTGCGACTCGGCGAGTTCGGGCCCGAGGATCTCGCCGTGGACTGGTTCGAGGGCGAGATGGACCGGAGCGGGGGAGTCGACGCGGGCTACGCGACGCCGCTCGCGTTCGTCGAACGCCTCGACGGCACGGCGACGTTCGCCGCCACGGTCACGCGGCCCGCCGACGACCG
>JARXKK010000115.1 GCA_030278895.1 Acidobacteriota bacterium | reverse complement strand
TCTCGTTCGACGACGGCGAGAACTGGCAGCCGCTGCGGCTCAACATGCCCGCGACTTCGATCCGCGACATCGTCGTCCACGGCGACGACCTGGTCGTCGCGACGCACGGCCGTGGCTTCTGGATTCTCGACGACGTGACCCCGCTCAGGCAGATTGGACAGGGCGCTAAGTCCCTCGCTGGCGCGCCGTTCCTGTACGCCCCGCAGACCGCCGTGCGCGTCCGCCGGAACCGGTACACGGACACGCCGCTGCCGCCCGAGGAGCCGGTGGGGCAGAACCCTCCCGACGGCGCGATTCTCGATTACGTTCTCGGCGCTCCGCCCCGTGCGCCGGTGACGCTCGAGATCCTCGACGCGAAGGGCGCGCTCGTCCGCCGGTTCGCGAGCGACGACGTGCCGGAGCCGCTCGTCGAGCCGCTCGTGGTGCCGTTGTACTGGGTCCGCCCCCCGCGCGTCCTCTCCGCCGCGCCCGGCATGCACCGCTTCGTGTGGGATCTCAGGCTCCCCCCGCCTCCCGTTCTCGCGCACGAGTACCCGATCTCGGCGATTCGAGGCGACACGCCGAAGGAACCGCTCGGTCGATTCGTTCTGCCGGGCGCCTACACCGTGAGGCTCACCGTGGACGGCGCCGTGCTGACACGACCCTTGACGGTGAAGATGGACCCGCGCGTGACGATGTCCGCAGCCGATCTGAATGCCCAGTTCGCTCTCCTTCAGAGGATCACGAACGCGCTCGAGCGGCTCGACGCGGGGCCCGCGAAGGCGGCGCCTTCGCGGGATCGCGCCGCTCTCGAAGCGGCGTTCCTCGGCGTCTACGGAATCGTGGAAGGGGCGGACGCCGCGCCGACGCCGCAGGTCGAGCTGGCCATTGGGGACCTCGAGAGGCGACTGAACGCGGCCCTCGCCGAGACGGCGAGCGCCCGCTAGCCGGAGGGGCGGATCACCGCCCGGGCGACTTCCTTCCCGTCGCTCTCCTTGAACAGGAGCATACGTGTCTCGCGTGGCGTCTCCTGGACGCGCGCCGCGAGAACGTCGCCCTCGAAGGCCTCCCCGCGGAAGTCCGCTTCGAACGTGAGAGGCGGAGCTGCGGCCACGGGGAGCGCCGTGAGGAGCGCGCGCAGGATCGTGACGTTGTTCGCGTGGGCGTTGAGATCGAGATCGTAACGTGTCACCCGGAACGGCGCGGCCGCCGCGCGTCCGGTCTCGTCCGGTGCGGCGAGGGGCTCGAAGGAGTCTTCGATGAGCCGCGGCGGCGACGTTTTCGCGACCTCTGAGACCTCGGGCGACTGGCGGAGCGGACGTTTCTTCGCCACGTCGAGGAGAATCCAGCCCGACGTCGCCTGCGCAAGCGGCGTTCCGTCCGCTCTCGCGACCCGGAACTCGCGGAGCGCCCACAGGCGGTGCACGCCGGCTGGCCAGGTCTCGACCGTGATGTCTTCGCGCCACGCGGGCAGGGCGAGGAGCTTCAGCGTGAGTCGAGACAGGATCCACGTCTGGCCGCGCGCGAGGAGCACGTCCGAGCCCCACCCGAGAGCCGCCGCGTTATTTCCCGCGGCTTCCTGGAAGAGGTCGAAGAGCGCGGGGAGGCGGAGGCGCGCGTCGGGTCCCATCTCGCTGGCGCGGACCCGGAAGCTCTCGCGCCAGACGGTCATCCGGCGGCCGCGTGTCTCTTCGCGAGGGCCGAGCGCTTCTCCCAGGTCTCGCGCGCGAGGGCCACGTCCTCGAGGAACCAGCCGAGCTCCGAGAGAAGCAGCGCCTGCGGGCCGTCGACGGCGGCCTTCGCGGGGTGCGGGTGGAAGTCCACGAGCACCATGTTCGCGCCCGCGACGACGCCCTGCGCCGTGACGTGCATGAGGTCGAGGATGCCGTCCGGCGCGCGGTCGCGCGAGCCGACGGAGTGCGAGGGGTCGATGCACACGGGAAGGCGCGTGAGGCGCTTGATGACGGGCACGTGCGAGAAATCCACGAGGTTGCGGTGCGGGTCGCCGAGGTTCGTCTTGACGCCGCGGAGACCGAAGATGATTTGCGACTTGCCCTCGCTCGCGAGGTACTCGGCGGCGTTGAGCGATTCGTTCAGCGTGATGCCGAACCCGCGCTTTACGAGGACGGGAAACTCCGGCTGCCGGCCCACGGCCTTCAGGAGCTCGAAGTTCTGGATGTTGCGCGTGCCGATCTGAAGCATGACTCCGGTGGGCTTTCCCGTCTTCTCGAGGCACTCGGCGATCTCGTCCACGTGGCTCTCGTGCGTCACCTCCATCGCGATGACGCGGATGCCGTATTTGCCCGCGAGCGTGAAGACGTCGGGCAGGCAGCTCTTGCCGTGTCCCTGGAACGCGTAGGGGCTCGTCCGCGGCTTGTAGGCTCCCATGCGCGTCGTCGTGAGGCCGAATCCCTGGAGGGCGCGGAACATCTCCTCGACGTTCTCGTTCGTGTCGACCGCGCAGAGGCCCGCGAAGACGTGCAGGTTTTCCTGTGAGAACTCCACGCCGTTGTACGTGAAGCCGTTCGCGCGCCGGTCGTCCTTGTGACGGCCCAGCATCCGGTACTCCTCCGAGACGCGCACGACGCGCTCGACGCCCGGCAGGACGCGGATGTCCTCGATCGCGAGGCGGTGCGTGTCGCCGATGAGGTAGACCTCGGTGACGGTCTTCTCGGCGCCCTTCACGCGGTGGACGCGCACCTCGATGCCGGGCAGGCCACGGAGCGTGTCCAGAAGCTCGCGCTCGGCGTCGGCGTCGGCGGCGAGGGCCGGGTCGAGAAGCACGATCATTCGATCATTCCCTGGCCCTGGGGCAGGCGGTCGACGCGGCCCTTCTTCGTCGTGCGGGCCGGATAGGAGCCGAGCACCTTGAGGTACGGGCATTCGGCGGTCAGGGAGGCGATGGCCCGCGCCGCGGCCTCCTCGGTCTCGGCGCCCTCGAAGTCCACGTAGAAGAGGTATTCCCAGGGGTGGCGCGGCACGGGGCGCGATTCGAGCTTCGTGAGGTTGAGGCCGTGCTCGTCGAGAAAATTCAGGCAGTGCGCGAGCGCGCCGTGGCGGTGGGGCGCGGAGAAGACGAGCGAGGTCTTCGTCGGGATTCGCGGGTCGGGGGTCAGCGCGAGCGCCGAGACGACGACGAAGCGCGTCCAGTTCTCCTCCTGATCGGCGATGTCGCGTTTCAGGACCTCGAGTCCGTGCCGCTGACCGGCCTCTTCGGACGCGATCGCGGCGAGCGTGGGGTCGCCCGTCTCCGTCACGTGCCGCGCGGCTTCCGCGGTGTCCACGAAGGGCACGGCGGCAACGTCCGGAAGCGCGGCCAGGAAATGCGTGCACTGCGCGAGCGCCTGCGGGTGCGAGACGACGCGCGCGATGCCGGCGAGGGTGGACCCGGGCAGGCCGAGAAGGCAGTGGCGCACCTCGAGAATCTCCTCGCCCACGATCTTCAATTCCGTGTGGCGCAGGAGGTCGTAGGTTTCGTTGATCGAGCCCGCCGTCGTGTTCTCGATCGGCAGGAACGCGTAGCCGGCCTCGCCGGACTCGGCTTCCGAGAGCGCGCGCGAGAAGGTCGGAAATCCCTTGAACTCCGTTGTGCCCTCGCGGTCGCCGAAGTACTTGCGCGCGGCGAGGTGGCTGTAGGCGCCCTCGGCTCCCTGGAAGGAGACGCGGTGCGCGTTGCCGAGGGCGCGTTCCTTGACCTTCCGGTCGAGGAGAGTCTCCTCCTGGACCTTCACGGACATCGCGATCACTTCACGGAAGATCTCCGTGGCGCGGAAGGGGTCGAGACCCAGCTCGCGGGCGATGGACTCGACGCGGGCGAGGAGCCGCGTCTCCCGGCCCGTGTCGCGGAGGAACGGAGAGCCCTTCGCCTTCAGGCGGCCCACCTCGGCAACGTGCGCGAGGCGCGCGGCCAGCGTTTCGAGGAGGCGGCGATCCGTCTCGTCGATGCGCTGTCTCAGGGTCTCGAGCTCGTCCATGGGGCGAGCATCTTACCGGGCGCGGCATTCTGCTATTCTTCGCGGTCCGATCGAGTGCGGTGGGAGTAGCTCAGTCGGTAGAGCGTCGGATTGTGGTTCCGAATGTCGCGGGTTCGAACCCCGTCTCTCACCCCAGTTTCTCGATCGGCGTCCAAAGCCTCGTAAGCGCCCGTAGCTCAGCTGGATAGAGCGTCAGACTCCGGATCTGAAGGCCAGGCGTTCGAATCGCCTCGGGCGCACCATCCTCCCGGCCCCACCGCTGCCACGGCGCTACGATGAGGGGCATGCCCCGCCCTCCAGGCCGTTCTCCCGCCGCCGCCGCGCTTCGGGGCTCGCCGTATTCCACCCTGCTCGCGAAGATGGCGACGCATCGTGGCGAGGTCTATCCGCTGCACGTGGGCGACACCTGGAAGCACGCGCCCGAGGGCTGCCGGCCCGAGGAGATCGGGCCGGGCATTCCGGGCATCAACCGCTACACGGACGTCTGGGGCCTCCCCGAGCTGCGCGACGCGATCGCGGCGCGAACAGCGGCCCGATCGGGGGCCGCCGTTTCACGCGCGAACGTTCTCGTGACCGGAGGGGCCACGGCCGGTCTCATGGCGGCCGTGTGCGCTCTCGTCTCGCCCGGCGAAGAGGTCCTTCTCCTCGCGCCCCGCTGGCCGCTCATCGAGGGACACGTACGGCTCGCGGGCGCCGTGCCGATCGAAGTACCGCTCTTTCTCGGCGATCTTTCGCCCGAGTCTGTCGTTGCCGCCCTCGAAGCACAGGCGACGGATCGCACCGTCGCCCTCTACCTGAACACGCCGAACAACCCGTCGGGCCGCCTGATCCCGCGCGCGTCGCTCGCGGCCCTCGCCGCCTGGGCGCGGCGGCGGGACCTGTGGATTTTCGCCGACGAGGTGTACGAGGACTACGCCTACGCGGCTCCGCATGCGTACGCGTTCCCGTTCGCGCCCGAGCGGACGGTTGCCGCGCACTCCCTGTCGAAGGCCTACGGCCTCGCGGGCGCCCGCCTCGGCTGGCTCGTCGGACCCTCGGCCGCACTTGCGGAGATCGTGAAGTTCGGCGCGCACACGGTCTACAGCGCGCCGACGGCGTCGCAGCACGCCGCGCTGCGCATTCTCGCGGGCGCCGGCGACGCCTGGGTCGCCGAGGCGCGCGCCGAATACGCGGCCACCGGCGCCGAGGCCGCGCGCCGGCTCGGCCTCGGCGCGCCCGAAGGAGGGACGTTCCTCTTCCTCGACATCGCCCGCGCGCTGGACGAGCGCGGCCTCCTGGGGCTTCTCGAGGACGTGGCGAGCGAGGGCCTCTTTCTCGCGCCCGGTCCCAGCTTCGGGCCGTTCCCGACGCACGTGAGGCTCTGCTACACGGCGGTCCCGCCGGAGGTCGCCCTAAGAGGCGTGGATCTCCTCGCGAAGCGCCTGAACCCTCCTCCTAACCCATTCTAAGAAAATCTCTTATTCCGAATCTCAACAGAACTGACTCACATCGGGAATAGGGGTCGGTTGGGGGGCGTTATCGGGGCATGTCGGAATCCCTGACTCTGCCCGTTCTTCCCCTTCGCAACGCCGTCCTCTTCCCCGGTGTCAGCTTCCCGATTTCCGCGGGGCGGGCCGGAACCCTGCGCGCGATCGAGCTCGCCGTCCGCCAGCCGAACGCGCTCATCTTCGCCGTCGCGCAGCGGGCCGACGTGGAACGCGTGACGCCGGAAGGCCTCTTCACGATCGGCACGATCGCGCACGTGAGCTCGGTCCAGCGCGGGCCGGGCGGGATGCGCCTGCTCCTCGAGGGGAAGCGGCGCGGTATCGCGATGCGCGTCGTCGAGAAGCCGAACGGCATGATGGAGGCCGTTGTCGTGGAGGCGCAGGAAATGGCGCCGACGGATCCGAAGGACCCGCTCTTCTCCGCTCTTCACAAGGAAGCGCGCGAGCGCGCCGCCGAGCTCGGGACGAAGATGGGCCTGCCGGACGAAGCCGTCGAGCAGTTCCTCGCCCAGGTCGACCAGCCGGCGCTTCTCGCGGATCTCGTCGCGGGGTACATCGACATCCCGACGCCCGAGAGGCAGCAGCTTCTCGAGACCCTCTCGGTGGAGGACCGCCTCCGCCGCGTGCTCGTGCACGTGCAGCGACAGATCGGCGTTCTCGCGGCGCAGGAGGACATCCAGTCGAAGGTGAAGGAGCAGATCGGCGACCGCCAGCGCGAGATGCTGCTCCGTGAGCAGCTCCGCGCGATCCAGAAGGAGCTAGGCGAGGGTGAAGGCAAGGACGCCGCCGACCTCGAGGAGCTCAAGAAGAAGCTCGCGGCGCACCCCCTGACGGAAGACGCGCGAAAGGAGATCGACCGCGAGCTGTCGCGCCTCGAGAGGATCGGGCGCGAGTCGATGGAGTCGCAGGTCATCCGGACCTTCCTCGAGACCGTGGCCGAGCTGCCCTGGGGCACGCGAAGCGACGAAAAGCTGGACGTGAACGAGGCCTCGCGCGTTCTCGACGAGGACCACTACGCGCTCATGGACGTGAAAGACCGAATCCTCGAGTTCCTCGCGGTGCGCCAGATGCGGGCAAACGTTCAAGACATCAAGGATGCGCCGCGAGGCAAAGGCCGCATCCTGCTCTTCGTCGGCCCTCCGGGAGTCGGCAAGACGTCGATCGCGAAGTCCATCGCCCGCGCGATGGGCCGCAAGTACGTGCGCATCGCGCTCGGAGGAGCGCGCGACGAAGCCGACATCCGCGGCCACCGCAGGACGTACGTCGGCGCGATGCCGGGCCGCATCCTTGCGGGGCTGAAGCAGGCGGGCACGAAGAACCCCGTTTTCCTCCTCGACGAGATCGACAAGCTCGGCGTGTCGTTCCAGGGCGATCCCGCGAGCGCGCTTCTCGAGGTGCTGGACCCGGCGCAGAACGACTCGTTCACGGATCACTATCTCGGCCTGCCGTTCGACCTCTCGGAGGTTCTCTTCATCGCGACCGCGAATCTCCTCCAGGGCATCCCGGCACCTCTCCTCGACCGGCTCGAGGTCGTGGAGTTCGCGGGCTATACCGAGACGGAGAAGCTGACGATCGCGCGGCAGTACCTCGTGCCTCGCCAGCAAAGCGAGAACGGCCTCACCGGCGAGCAGCTCACGCTGACGGACGGCGCGATCGCCGAAGTCATCACGAGCTACACACGCGAAGCGGGCGTGAGACAGCTCGAGCGCGAGCTGGGCAAGCTCGGTCGAAAGGTCGCCCGAAAAATCGCGGCGGGCGAAGTTGCGGCCGTCACCGTGGAGGCGGCCGACGTCTTCCCGCTCCTCGGAAAGAAGCGCGTTCACCCCGAGAGAAAGATCGTCACCGACCAGGTGGGGCTCGCGACCGGCATGTACTACACGCCGGCGGGCGGCGACATCATGTTCATCGAAGCCATGCTCATGAAGGGTAAGGGCGAGGTCGTCCTGACGGGCCAGCTCGGGGACGTCATGAAGGAGTCGGCCCGCGCCGCCTGGACGTACGCGCGCTCGCACGCGGCTCTCCTCGGCATCCCGGACGAGGCCTTCGAGCGGGATCTCCACATCCACGTGCCGGCGGGCGCGATCCCGAAGGACGGGCCCTCCGCGGGCATCGCGATGGCGACGGCGATCGTGTCGGCTCTCTCGAAGATCCCCGCGCGCCACGACATCGCGATGACGGGCGAGGTCACGCTCTCGGGCCGCGTCCTGCCGATCGGCGGGCTCAAGGAGAAGGTCCTCGGCGCCGTCCGCGCGGGAATACGGACGATCGTCATCCCGAAGGACAACGAGCCCGATCTCCTCGATCTGCCGAAAGAGGTTCGGGACATGATCACGGTCCACCCGGTCGACGATCTGGGCGAGGCGCTGGCCGTGACGCTGCGCGGAGCGGCCCTCCGGGGCGGGCTGCTGCTCCTCCGCGGCGACGTCCCCTCGCCACAGGCGGGCATCGTCTCGAACTGAAGCGTCTCGAATCGAGCGTCGATCAGGTCGGGTTGCCGCGGCTGTCTCCGCCGAGGAACCGCCGGTCCATCAGGAGAAACGCGGGGATCGAGAAGAGCGCGAACGCCGCGGCGACGCCGTAGGCGGTTGGGAAGCCCGCCCGCCCGATGATCGCCCCGAGCGCGATCGATCCCGTGCCGATACCGGTGTCGAACGCGGCGAGGATCGCTCCGAACGCCGCCCCCCGCCGCTCCGGCAGGACGTGCCGCATGACGTGCGCCGCGTAGACCGGATAGACGTTCCCGAAACCCGCGCCGAAGAGGAACGCGGCGAGCGCGAGGAGAGGCCGGGTCGTCGCCACGGCGAGGAGCGCGAAGGAAACCGCCGTGAGACCGAGCAGTGGGATCAGGACACGGCGTGGTCCCATGCGGTCCGCGAAGCGGCCGAGGAACGGCCGGAGGCCGAGGACCGTGAGGGAAAAGACGGTGAAGAAGAGACCCTTCGGGGCGAGACCGTTCTTCTCGGTCCACATCGCGACGAAGCTCGTGACGCCGCCGTAGCCGAAGCTGCAGAGGAAGAGCGCGAGAGACGGCGCGAGAACGCGCCACTCGACGAGATCGCGCGTGAAAAAGGGACCGGAAGCGGAGGGATGGGGAGGGTCCCGCTCGAGGTTCCACGCGAGCGCGGCCATCGCGAGGTTCAGAACGCCGACGGACGCGCAGAGCGCTTTCCACGAGAGCGCGTAGACGGCGAGGCCAAGGCCCGGCGCGAACGCGATCGCGAGCACCGTGGCCATTCCCCAGTAGCCGATCCCCTCGGCGCGGCGCTCGTTCGGAATCAGCCCGGTCATGTACGCGGCGGAGGCCGAGATCAGCCCCGACCAGAAGAGGCCGTGGAAGAACGCGAGCCCGACGAGCAGCCGCCAGCTCGTCGTGAACGCGTAGGCCACCGAGAAACCCGCGATCGCGAGGCTCGAGACGAGGAGCATGCGGCGGCGGCCGAAGCGGTCCGCGAGCGCGCCCGTGAACGGGGCCGACAGCGCCGAGGCGTAGGTCAGGAGGCCGAGAAAGAGGCCCGCGGCCACGGTCGAGCCTCCCAGATCGAGGACGCGGAAGGGCGCGGTCGGGAGGAGCTGGAAGAGAGACAGGAAGACCGTGAACGTGAACCCGCACATGAGGAAGAACGGGCGCGAGAAGAGGCGGTCGTTCCCGGTCACGGCGTCAGTCTAGGGGGACGGGTTCGGGGCCAGAAAAAAGGCCGCCCATCGGGGCGGCCGGCAGGAGGAAATGCGCTATCTGCCCTATCGCACACCTCATGCCAGCACGCGCGCGCCGAAACGACACTTCGCCGGTCAGGCTTCGAGAACGATGTCGAAGCGCTCGTGGTGAAGGTGCTCGTCGCTCTGGACGTGGACCGGCATGCCGATAAGCTCCTCGAGCTCTTCCACGAGCCGGCGCTCCTCGCCTACGAGGGCGCGGTAGATCTCGGGATGCACGCGGAGGACGAGCGAGTGCGCTTCCCCCGCCTCGACCCGCTTCAGGACCTCGCGGCGGATCTCGAGGACGATCGTGGAGACGCTCTTCGTGCGGCCGGAGCCCGCGCA
>JARXKK010000114.1 GCA_030278895.1 Acidobacteriota bacterium | reverse complement strand
CGACGAAGTGCCGGGCGCTCGCGGCTCTGGGCGCCGACCTCGCCGTGGACACGTCGCGCGAGGAATTCCTGAGCCGCATCGAGCAGGCCTTCGGAAAGGAATCGATCGACCTCGTCCTCGACCCCGTCGGGGGCGCGCTCTTCGCGCCGAACCTCAAGTGTCTCCGCCGGGGCGGCCGCATCGTCCTCATCGCGAGCATGGCCGGCCCGTCCGCCGAGATCGACCTCCGGATCGTGCTCGCGAAGCGTCTTCGGATCATCGGGTCGACGCTCAGGAGCCGGCCGCTCGACGAGAAGGCGGCCCTGACGGCCGCATTCGTGAGTGACGTCCTGCCGGGCTTCTCGGACGGGTCGCTCGTTCCGGTCGTGGACCGGACGTTTCCGCTCGCCGAAGCCGCCGACGCCCATCGCCGCATGGCCGCGAACGAGAACGTGGGAAAGATCGTGCTCGTGGCGGGCTGATCACGTGGCAGCCATCCCGTTTCCTCCGCGCGCGGTGGTCTTCGATCTCGACGGCACGCTCGTGGACGCTTACGCGGCGATCCACGAGTCGCTCGGCGTCGTCCTCGCGGCATTCGGCCGGCCGCCCGTCACGCGCGACGAGACGCGCCGGATGGTGGGCCACGGGCTCGAGATCCTCATCGCGGAGGCCGTGGGCGGCGAGAACGTGGCCGAGGGCGTGCGTCTGTTTCGCGAACGCTACGAAAGGGTCGGGCTCGAGGCGACGCGCCTGCTCCCGGGGGCCGAGAGCGTCACACGGATCCTCTACGAGAGCGGGATCCGTCTCGCGATCGCGTCCAACAAGCCCGCGCGGTTCACGCGGCCGCTGCTCGAGGGGTTCGGAATCTCCGGGCGCTTCGATTTCGTGGCGGGCCCCGACGACGGCTATCCGCCCAAACCCGCGCCGCACATGGTCTTCATGGCACTGAGCACAATGGGAGTTCCCGGGAAGGATGCGGTCTTCGTGGGCGACATGCCCGTGGACGTCGCGACCGCCCGCGCGGCCGAACTCTCCATCATCGCACTTCCGACCGGCAGCGCGACGCGAAAAGAGCTCGAAGCGTGCTCTCCCGACGCGATCGTCGAAAATCTCGAAGCGCTGTTGCCGCTGCTCCTGGCCTCGTAGAATCCGCGGCTATGACGAACTTCGATTCGACCGCCGGTTCCCCCGGTCAGATCCGCTTCTTCAACCCCGGCCCCGTGTGGGTACGGCCACAGGTGCTGCAGGCGCTGACCGGTCCCATGCTCTCCCACCGCTCCCAGGCATTCATGGACCTTTACGGGCGCATCCAGGACAAGCTCCCGAGGGTCTTCCGAACCAGCGGCCGCGCGCACACCCTCGCGACTTCCGCGACCGGCGTGTGGGAAGCCGCCCTCGTCTCCTCGGTCGAAGGCCCGGTCCTCTCGCTCGGCAACGGCGCCTTCTCCGAGAAGTGGGGCGAGATGTCCCAGCGCCTGGGCCTCGAGACGGACACGCTCAAGGCCGAGTGGGGCAAGCCCATTTCGCCCGACGAGGTGAAGAAGCAGCTCGCCACGAAGAAGTACGCCGCCGTGACGGTCGTCCACAGTGAGACTTCGACGGGCGTCCTGAACGACCTCGCGGCGATCGCGAAGGTCGTCCGCGACAACTCCGACGCGCTCGTCTTCGCCGATTGCGTGACCTCGGTCGCCGGCACGAAGGTCGAGACCGACGCTTGGGGCCTCGACGTCGTCCTCACGGGTTCGCAGAAGGCCTTTGCGCTCCCGCCGGGTCTTGCGCTCTTCGCGATGTCCGAGCGGACGCTCGCCGCCGCGAAGAAGAAGAAGTTCCGCGGCCTTTACCTCGACCTCGTCGACATCGACGCCTTCGCCCAGAAGAAGCAGACCCCGACGACCCCTTGCCTTTCGCTGCTCTACGCGCTGGACGTCCAGCTCGACCACATCCTCGCCGAAGGGATCGAGAATCGGTGGGTCCGCCACGAGGCGATGCGGGCGACGGTCGCCGCGTGGGCCGCGCGGAACGGCTTCACGCTTTTCGCACAGAAGGGCGCCGAGTCGCCGACCGTGACCTCGATGATCCCGCCCGCGGGCGTCAACGCCGAGGAGCTGAACAAGACGCTCAAGTCCATGAAGTGGACGACGGGCTCCGGCTACGGGAAGCTCAAGGCCACGAACGTGCGCATCGGCCACATGGGCGACGTCGACGTCGCCTCCGTGGAGAGCTACCTGAAGGCGCACGAAGAGGCGATGGCGGCGATGCGGAACAAGGCGGGGAGCCCCGCATGACGGCGGATCGCGGCCTGCCGGATCGCGTCCTGATAGCCGAGCCGCTCTCCGAGACGGGCCTCGCGGTCCTCGCGAAGGCTGGCCTCGCCGCGGACGTGCGCACGGACCTCTCCCGCGATGCCCTTCTCGCGACGATCGGCGACTACGACGCCCTCGTCGTGCGGTCCGCGACGCAGGTGGACCGCGAGCTCCTGACCGCGGGGAAGAAGCTCCGCGTCGTCGGGCGCGCCGGCGTCGGCCTCGACAACGTGGACGTCAAGGCCGCCACCGAGCGCGGCGTCCTCGTCGTCAACGCTCCGTCCGGGAACGTCGTCTCCGCGGCGGAGCATGCGATCGCCATCCTCCTCGCGTTCCTGCGCAAGATCCCCGAGGCACAGAATTCGCTGAAGGCCGGGGAATGGAAGCGCACGAAGTTCGTCGGGACGGAGCTTCAGGGAAAGACGGTGGGGCTGGTCGGCCTCGGCCAGGTCGGTGCGCGCGTGGCCGCGCGCCTGCGCCCGTGGCGGGTCACGCTGCTCGCGTTCGACCCGTTCGTGACGACGGAGCGCGCCCAGGAGCTGGGCGTCGCGCCGGTCTCCATGGAGGAGCTCCTCGCAAAGTCCGACATCGTGTCGCTCCATGCGCCCGGCGGCGCGGAGACGAAACACCTCATCGGCGCCCCGCAGATCGCGGCGATGAAAAAGGGCGCGATCCTCGTGAACTGCGCACGCGGTCCGCTCGTGGACGAGGCGGCGCTGATCGCCGCGCTCGACTCGGGCCACCTCGCCGGCGCGGCCCTCGACGTCTTCGCCGTGGAGCCGCCGAAGGACTTCACGCTCATGAAGCATCCGAAGGTGCTCTGCACCCCGCACCTCGGAGCGTCCACGGTCGAAGCGCAGGACCGCGTCGCGGTCGAGACCGTCGAGATGCTGGCCGAAGCGCTGAAGGGCTCGCCGTTCATCGCGGCGGTCAACCTGCCCTTTCCGTCGGGCGGCGACCCGCACGCGGCGCTGCCGTGGATGCGGCTCGCCGAGCAGGTCGGCATGTTCGTCGGGCAGGCGATGCCCGAGGCGCCGAAACAGCTCACGGTCACCCTCGCCGGCGTGCCCGAGAACATGCGGAAGGCCTGCGTCGTGTCGGCCGTCAAGGGAGTCGTGTCGTCGTTCGCCGAAGGCGTGAACATCGTCAACGCCACTTCTCTCGCCAAACTGAACGGGATATCGGTCTCGGACTCCGTGCGCGAGGATGCGGGCGGGTACGCGAGCCTCGTCACGGTGACCGCCGGAGACCGCAGCGCGTCGGGAACTCTCTTCGGCGAGAAACTGGGGCGCATCGTGGCCGTCAACGAGCTCGCCCTGGAGTTCTCTCCCGAGGGGACGCTTCTCGTCATCGCGAACCGGGACGTGCCGGGAGTCGTCGGGCGGATCGGAACGCTGCTCGGGTCGCGGGGCGTCAACATCGCGGATCTCGCGCTGTCGAGGGGGAAGGATGGACGGGCGGCGGCGGTCGTGCGCATCGACCGGCCGGACGGCAATGCGATCGGACCGGATCTCGTCAAGGCCGTCTCGACGCTCGAGGGGATCGACGCGGCGCGCCTCGTGACGCTCGGGTGAAGGCGTGAGCTCGGCGCCCCGCGTGCGCGCGAGGCGGCGCGTCGGCGTCGTCTTCGGCGGCCCGTCCCGCGAGCACGGCGTGTCGTTCGTGTCGGCGGCGTGCCTTCTGGAAAATCTCCCGAAAGAAGCCTACGAGGCGATCCCGCTCTTCGTGGGGAAGAACGGCGTCTGGCACGGGCCGGGTGAGTCGAAGAGCGAGCTGGCCCGCCAGCTCGCCCGGCCGCCGAAGGACCTGCTCCTCGATGGCGTGAAGCCGGGGTCGAGGCCGGCGGGCACCTCGGAAATCGTCGACTCCTTCTTCACGGCGTGGCACGAGGCCGGCGCGGACGTTCTCTTTCCCATCGTGCACGGGACGTTCGGCGAGGACGGAGTGCTCCAGGGCCTTCTCGAATCGCTCGGCATTCCGTACGTCGGGTTCGGAGTCGCGGCATCGGCCGTGGGGATGGACAAGATTTTCATGAAGGCGGCTTTCGGCGCGGCAGGCCTCCCGCAGGTGGAATACGTCGCCTTCTCGCGTGCCGCATGGAGGGCGCCGGAGGAACGCGCGTCCGTCGTGGAGAGGGCGGAACGCCTCGGCTTTCCGCTTTTCGTGAAACCGGCGTGCGCCGGTTCGTCCGTGGGCGTCTCGAAGGTGAAGTCGGTGGAAGGACTCGCTCCCGCGGTCGAAGAGGCGCTTCTCGTGGACGGGCGCGTTCTCGCCGAACGGGGCGTGGACGCCCGCGAGATCGAGTGTTCCGTTCTCGAGGGCGAGCCGGGTGGTCGCACGGATGCGTCGCTGCCGGGCGAGATCGTGCCCGGGCACGAGTTCTACGACTACGAGGACAAGTACATCGGAACTGGCTCGCGCTCGATCATCCCGGCCGATCTGCCCGAGTCTTTCCAAAGCGAAATGCGGCGGCTCGCCGTGCAGGCGTTCGACGTCCTAGGCGGCGCCGGCTTCGCGCGCGTGGACTTCTTCCTCGAGCGTGGCACGCACCGGATCTTCGTCAACGAGATCAACTCGCTTCCGGGCTTCACGCCGATCTCGATGTTCCCGAAGATGTGGGAAGCGACCGGCCTGCCGCTCCCGAAGCTCCTCGACCGGCTCGTCCGGAGCGCATTCCAGCGTCCCGCGCGGGGGTGCTGAGCCGCCTACCGGTAGACGACCACGATGCCGGCGAGGCCGATCTCGCCGAGGGTGTCGCGCGCCGCGTCGGCCTCCCCGCGCGTCCCGTACGGTCCGAACTTCACGCGTTTCAGCCCCAGGAACTCCTCGATGTACGGATTCGGGTACCGAGACGCCAACCGGTCCTTCAGTTTGACGGCGTTCGCCTCGTCGCCGAACGCGCCGGCCTGAACGGCCCACGCGCCGGAGCGCGGAGTCGCGGCCGTGACGGGCGGCGGCTCGTCGGTGCCGGCCCGGATCCTCGAGTTGTCGCCCAACGTCACGACGCGGAGCGTGACGGGCACGACGCCGTCTCCGACCGACCCGATCTCGTGTGCGGCCGCCTTCGAGAGATCCACGATGCGTCCCGCCACGAAGGGCCCCCGGTCGTTGATCTTCACGCGGACGGTCCTGCCGTTCTTCTCGTTCGTGACCTCCACGACGGTCCCGAGCGGTAGCGTGCGGTGAGCGGCGGAGATCTTCTCGGGCCGGAACGTCTCGCCGGAGGCCGTCGGCAGCCCATCGAATTCCTTGCCGTACCAGGAGGCCAACCCGCGCTCGCCGCCACTCGCAGCGCCGGTGGCGGCCATCTTGGCGGGCGGGTGAGAAGAACAGGAAGCTAAGAGAAAAACAAAAGAGAAAGAGAATATTTTCTTGAAGGACCTTCTAAGAAAATCCTCTTTCTTTTCCGAAGCAAAAGCCTTCTCTTCGATCGTCAGACCCTAACCTCTTCGCGCGTCTCGCCGCCCGCAGCCTCCGGATCCGTCGCGAGGATGGGCTCGATCTCGACGTCGAGGAACTCGTCGACCTGCTCCGGCGCGCGGCCGATGAAGCGCGTGGGCTCGGACGCGGCGATCACCTCGGCGGGCGTGAGGCCGATGACCGGGTCGGCCGCGATGCGGAAGAGGAGGTCGTTGTCGCCCCCCTCCTGCTTCATGCGGTCGCCCGCGGCCTGTGCGAGGACGCGGATTCTCTCGTGGAGCGCCTGGCGGTCCCCGCCCTTCTTGGACGCCGCCATGAGGATGTTCTCGGTGGCGAGGAAGGGCAGCTCCGCGTCGAGCCGGCGCCGAACGACGGCGGGGTGGACGACGAGCCCGTCCGTCACGGCGTCCCAGAGGAGCAGGATCGAATCGGCCGAGAGGAACGACTCGGCGAGGGCGAGGCGCCGGTTCGCGGAGTCGTCGAGCGTCCGTTCGAACCACTGGGTCGCGTGCGTCCAGTTGCCGTTGTCGGCGATCGAGAGCAGCCAGCGCGCGAGGGCGTTCATCCGCTCGCATTTCATCGGGTTCCGCTTGTAGGGCATCGCCGACGAGCCCACCTGCTTGCGGCCGAACGGCTCCTCCACCTCTTTCATGTGCTGAAGGAGCCGGACGTCGTTCGCGAACTTCGAGGCAGAGGACGCGAGGCCCGCGAGGGCGGAAAGAACGAGGGCGTCCTGCTTGCGCGTGTACGTCTGGCCGGAAATCAGGAGGCGATCGGTGAAGCCAGCCTTCTGGGCGATGAGCTTGTCGAGACGCTCGGCTTTGTCGGCGTCGCCGTCGAAGAGCGCCACGAACGAGGCCTGCGTTCCCGTCGCTCCCTTGCAGCCGAGGAAGCGCAGCTCGTCGGCCCGGCGGACCAGCTCGCGGTGATCGAGGGCGAGGTCCTGAAGCCAGAGGCACGCGCGCTTGCCCACCGTCGTGGGCTGCGCGGCCTGAAAGTGCGTGAAGCCGAGGCAGGGGAGGTCGCGATAGGCGCGCGCGAAGCGCGAGAGCCGCCCGATGACCCGAACCGTGCGTTTGGCGAGAAGGCGCAGCGCTTCACGCAGGAGGAGAAGGTCCGCGTTGTCCCCGACGAAGGCCGAAGTGGCCCCGAGGTGAAGGACACCTTTCGCCGCGGGCGCGACGTCGCCGAGCGCGCGGAGATGGGCCATGACGTCGTGCTTCGTCTCGCGCTCGTAGCGGTCGGCGGCCGCGAGCTCCGCTTCGGTCGGCACGAGGTGCGCGCGAAGAGCGTCGAGCGAAGCCTCCGGAATGGGAAGCCCGAGCTCCTTTTCCGCCTCGGCGAGCCAGAGCCAGAGCTTTCGCCACGTCGTGAACTTCGAACGCGCCGAGAACAGCGCCGACATCTCGGCCGAGGCGTAGCGGCTCGTGAGCGGGTTTTCGTAGCGGTCGATGGGGGAGTCGGGCGAGTCGGGCGAGTTGCTCATTGGCTCACTCCTCGATCTCGTCGTCGGTGGGAAGGCGGAATTCCTTGGGCTCGTCGTTGCCGCAGACGTTGCAGAACGCGCTCTTGATGCCCTTCTTCTCCTCGTACTCGAAGAAGTAGCACGGCGTGTCGCAGTTGAGACAGACGATGAATTCGACGTCTTCGCTCATCGATGGTCCTGTGGGGATTCAGGTTAGCATCCCGAAGGCGGTCCGCGCCGCCCCTTCGAGGCCAACATGACCCTCTCCGTCGACTCCGAGATCGGCCGCCTGAGGGCGGTTCTCGTCCACGAGCCCGGTCGCGAGATCGACCGCATGGTGCCGTCGATGATGCAGGACCTGCTTTTCGACGACATCCTGTTCGGGGCCCGCGCGCGCGAAGAGCACCGCCGGTTCCGGCAGGTGCTTCGCTTCGTCGCGGACGAGGTGCTCGACGTCCAGGACCTTTTGGAAGAGGTGCTCCGGGACCCCGACGCGCGCCGCGAAGTGCTCGCGGAGCTCGGGGCGCACCTCGCGTGGTCGCCGGAGCTCCTTTCCGCGCTCGGCGAGCTGCCTCCCGCGCGGCTCGCCGCGGGTCTCGTCGAGGGAGTCGAGCGCCCCAATCCCGCGATCACCGGTTCGCTCGATTCCCTCTACCTTCTTCCGCCCCTTCCGAACTGGTTCTTCCAGCGGGATCCGGCCACCGTCGTGGGCCGCCGCGTGGTGAGGGGCTCCATGGCGACGCGGGCACGGTGGCGCGAGCCGCTTCTCTCGGGTACCGTCTTCGCCCGGCACCCGCGGTTTGCGGGTCCGGAGCCGCGCTTCTGGTTCCAGGAGTTCGCCGCGGGCGAAGGCCGCGATCTCGCGTGGGCGCGCATGCGTCCGACGCTCGAGGGGGGCGACGTCCTCGTGCTCTCCCCCGAGGTGCTCGTCATCGGCTACTCGGAGCGCACGGAAAAGACCACGATCGAGCGCCTCGCCGAGGCGCTCCGGCGCGAGAAGTCGCCCGTGCGCAAGATCCTCGTCGTCGCCATTCCGCCCCAGCGCGCGACGATGCACCTCGACACCGTCTTCACGCGTATCTCCGCGGGCGAATGCCTCTGCTACGGTCCGATGATCCTGTCGGGCGGCGCCGAAGAGGCGGACGTCTACGAGGCCGACCTCACGACGAAGGAAATCACCTGGACCACGAAGGATGACCTGCTGTCGGCCCTGTCGGCGCTCGGAATCGATCTCGCCCCGATCCTCTGTGGCGGTCTGGATCCGATCGATCAGCAGCGTGAGCAGTGGACAGACGGCGCGAACGCGTTCGCCCTCGCCCCCGGGGTGATTCTCTGTTACGACCGCAACGAGCGCACGGCGGAAACGCTTTCCCGACACGGATACTCGGTGGTGGCCGACGACGATGTCCTGCTGGGACGGGAGACGCTCGACCTCCGGAAACCCGGCAAGCACGCGATTCTTCTCTCGGCACCCGAGCTCTCGCGCGCCCGGGGCGGCCCGCGCTGCATGACGATGCCGCTCGTGCGCGATCCGGTGTAGAAAGGATCCCATGTTTCAGAAAGACCTGATCTCGATCCACGACCTGGCCGCGCCCGACGTTACAGCGCTCTTCACGCTGGCCGCCGGCATGAAGGCGCGCCCGAGGGACTTCCGCGCGACTCTCTCCGGGAAGATCCTCGCGATGATCTTCGAGAAGTCGTCCACGCGGACGCGCGTCTCGTTCGAAGCGGGCATGACGCAGCTCGGCGGCGCCGCCCAGTTCCTGTCGGCGCGAGACATCCAGCTCGGACGCGGCGAGCCCGTCTCCGACACGGCGCGCGTCCTCTCGCGTTACGTGGACGGGATCATGGCCCGCACCTTCGCGCACCAGACGGTCCTCGACCTCGCGGCGTACGCGACGATCCCGGTCGTCAACGGCCTCACGGACCTCCTTCACCCCTGTCAGGGGCTGGCGGACTACTTTACGATGTCCGAGAAGTTCGGGAGCCTGAAGGGCCTGAAGCTGGCCTACGTCGGCGACGGCAACAACGTGGCGCACTCGCTCATGTACGGCGGGCCGAAGTGCGGCGTGGACGTGGCCGTAGCGACGCCGGCCGGGTACGAGCCGGATGCGACGGTCATCGCGAACGCGCGCGCGGACGCGGCGGCCGCGGGAACCACGCTGCTCGTGACCCATTCCCGCGAAGAAGCGGTGGCGGGTGCCCACGTCGTCTACACCGACGTGTGGGCGTCGATGGGCCAGGAGGCCGAGCAGCAGAAGCGCGTGCGCGACTTCGCGGGCTGGACGGTCACGGACGATCTCCTCGCCCTCGCGGACAAAAGAGCCGTCTTCATGCACTGTCTCCCGGCGCATCGGGGCGAAGAAGTGTCGGCGAGCGTCTGCGACGGCCCCCGCTCGGTGATCTACGACGAAGCCGAAAACCGGCTCCACGTCCAGAAGGCGATTCTCGCCACGCTGATGGGCCGATCCTGACGCGTCTCCTCGTCTCCGCCGCCGCCTGCTGCGCTCTCGTGATGGCGGGCGCGTGCCGCAAGGGCGGTCCGGCCGTTTCGCCTCCGGCCGCGCCGCCGGACGACCGCGGCGCCATCACGCTCGAGCGCGTCGCGGCGCGCGCCGACGCGGCCCCGAAGGCGGCGCAGGTCGTCATGCTGCCGCGCGGCACGGAGCTCAAGGTGCTCGAGTCCCGAGGCGACGCGGTCCACGTCGTCGCGGACCGGCGGGAACTCTGGATCCCGGCCGGCAGTTTCGAGCGGAGGCCCGATCGCGAGACGCGCGAGAAGCGCGCCGAGGCGGTCGCGGGATTCACGCCGCAGACGGCGCGCGCGGTGGAGTCCTGTCCGGTCTTCCTGGCTCCCGATTACGGCGCGGCCCGATGGGGAACGCTCGAGGACGGCGACGACGTGGACGTCGTGC
>JARXKK010000113.1 GCA_030278895.1 Acidobacteriota bacterium | reverse complement strand
AGGTGCGTGTGCGCGTCGATGCCGCCGGGGATCACGAGCTTGCCGGTCGCGTCGACGACGGGCGCGTCGATGGCCGGCGCCTGGCCGTGGGCGAAAATCGCGGAAATCGTGGAACCCTCGATCAGGACGTCGCCGAGGTAGTCGTCGACGGCGGTCACGACGCGACCGCCCTTGACGAGAAGACGGCTCACGGCGCGACCAGCCGGCCGTACGTCTCCGGCCGCCGGTCCCGATAGAACTGCCAGGTGCGCCGGACTTCTTCGATCATGTCGAGGTCGCACGTCGCCACGACGAGCTCGTCCTTGTCCTCGCTCGCGGTCGCGAGGAAGGTGCCCCGCGGGTCCACGACATACGACGACCCGTAGAAGCGCCCGATGTTCCACGGGGCTTCCGTCCCCACGCGGTTGCTTGCCGCCACGAAGTAGCCGTTCGCGACGGCGTGCGCGGGCTGCTCGAGCTTCCAGAGGTACTGCGAGAGGCCCGCGACCGTGGCGGACGGGTTGAAGACGATCTCCGCGCCGTTCAGTCCCAGCGCGCGCGCACCCTCGGGAAAGTGGCGGTCGTAGCAGATGTAGACGCCGACCTTCGCGTAGCGCGTCTGGAAGACGGGGTAGCCCATGTTGCCCGGCTTGAAGAAATACTTCTCCCAGAAACCGGACGTGTGCGGGATGTGGTTTTTCCGGTACTTGCCGAGGTACGTCCCGTCGGAGTCGTAGACCGCCGCGGTGTTGTAGTAAACCCCCGCGTCCTCGCGCTCGTACACGGGCACGACGACGGCCATGCGGTACTTTTTCGCGATCTTCGCGATCGCCTCGGTCGTCGGCCCCGGCACGCTCTCGGCGGCGTCGTACCAGCGGGGATCCTGCGACGGGCAGAAGTACGGCCCGTTGAAGATCTCCTGCAGCCCGAGGATCTGGACGCCCTTCTTCCCGGCCGCGTGGATGAAGGGGAGCGTTGCCGCGAGGGCGGCTTTCTGGACCTTCGAGACGGATGCCTTGGGATCGGAAATCGGGTTGTGTGTCTGAACCAGCCCGACGGTTACTTTTCGGGGCATCAGAACCACCTCTCGATGACGACCTTCTGCTCCGTGTAGAAGATGACCCCGTCGCGGCCGTGCGCCTTCACGTCGCCGAAGAAGCTCTCCTTCGAGCCCCCGAACGGGAAGAACGACATCGGCGCGGCGACGCCGATGTTGACACCCACCATTGCGGGAGGCGCGTGCATCGCGAACTCGCGCGCGGCCTTACCGCTCGACGTGAAGATGGATGTCGCGTTCGCCTGCGGGTGCGCGTGCAGGAGCTCGAGCGCGGCCGGGAGGTCCGGCACGTTCATGATCGACAGCACCGGCCCGAAGATCTCCTCGCGCCCGATGGACGACTTCGGATTCACCTTGTCGAACACGGTCGGCCCGAGGAAGAAACCCTTCTCGCGGCCCTTCACCGTGTGGCCTCGCCCGTCGAGGAGAAGCTCGGCGCCCTCGGCGAGCCCCTTCTCGATGTACGAGATGACGCGCTGCCGGGCGCTTTCGCGGATGACGGGGCCCATCGAGACGCCGGCGTCCGCACCGTCGCCTACCTTGATCGACTTCGCGGCCGCGACGAGACGCTCGCGCACGTCGCCGTGCGATTTCCCGACCGTCACGACGATCGAGCCCGCGAGGCAGCGCTCGCCCGCGCAGCCGTAGCACGACTCCGACACGATGCCGATCGACTTGTCCATGTTCGCGTCGGGCATCACGACGATGAAGTTTTTCGCGCCGCCGAGGGCCTGGACGCGCTTGCCCGCGTTCGTTCCCGTGCGGTAGACGTGCCGCGCGACGGGCGTCGAGCCCACGAAGGAGACCCCACGGACGTCGGGGTGCTCGCAGAAACCGTTGACGACGTCGACGCCGCCGTTTACGACGTTGACGACGCCCGGCGGGACGCAGGTCTCCAGGAGCTCGAAGATGCGTTTCTGCGACAGCGGCACGAGCTCGGACGGCTTCAGGACGAACGTATTGCCCGTGGCCACCGCGGTAGGAAGGAACCAGAGCGGCACCATCGCGGGGAAGTTGAAAGGCGCGATCGCGGCGAACACGCCGAGCGGCTGGCGGTGGACGTCGCAGTCGATGCCGCGCGAGATTTCCTCGAGGCCCGAGCCCATCATCAGGGACGGCATTCCGCAGGCGACCTCGACGCACTCGATGCCGCGCCTCACGGAGCCGCGGGATTCGTCCAGCGTCTTGCCGTGCTCGGTCGTGACGATCCGGGCCAGCTCCTCGAAGTGCTCTTCGAGGCGGTTCTTGAACGCGAACATCGTGCGGGCGCGCTCGACGACCGGGGTCGCGCGCCAGGCCGGGAAGGCGGCCTTCGCGGCCGCGACGGCGGCGTCCACGTCGCCACGGGTGGAGAGCGGCGTTTTCGCGATCACCTTGCCGGTGGCGGGATTGAAGACGTCGACCGTGCCGGAGGCCCGTGCGTCGACCCACATGCCCCCGATGAAGTTCGAGAGAACGGGGACGTAAGCCGGGTGGGATCCGGACGCCGCGCCGCGGGCCGAACCGGATGCAGCGGCAGTGGGGGCCGAAGGAGCCATGCGTCACCTCCAGGAAGGGAGAGGCGATTCTAAGCCCCGGAACGGCTCAGGCCCGGGAGAGAAGCGCCTGGACACGGTCGAGGATTTTCCCCGCGACCTCGGCCTTGGAGAGGAGAGGGAGCTCCTCGGTTCCCGCCGCATCGATCAGCGTGACCCGGTTCGCGTCGGAGCCGAAGCCCGCGCCTTCCTGCGTCACGTCGTTCGCGACGATCAGCGAGAGCCGCTTCTCCTTCAGCTTCTTCCGCGCGTTCAGGAGGAGATCGCCCGTCTCGGCGGCGAAGCCGACGACGCACGCGGGGCGCGCGCGCGCCGCCGTGACGACGCCGAGGATGTCGGTCGTGCGCTCGAGCTCGACGACGGGAGGGCCCGCGTCCTTCTTCAGCTTCCGGACCGCCGGTCGCGACGGCCTGAAGTCCGCGACGGCCGCCGCCATGACGAGCGCGTCCGCGCCCGCACACGACTCGAGGACGGCATCGGCCATCTCCTGCGCGGTGGCGACGTCGATGCGAGAAGCCCCGACGGGCGTCGGCAGGCTACAGGGAGCCGCCACGAGCGTAACCGCCGCGCCGCGATCCAGGGCGGCCTGCGCCACGGCGAAACCCTGCTTTCCGGAGGATCGGTTCGCGATGACGCGCACGGGGTCGATCGGCTCCTGCGTGCCGCCCGCCGTCACGACGACGCGCCGCCCGTGGAGCGGGCCGTTCCGGCCGGCCGCGAGTCGCACGTGCCCGAAGATCTCTTCCGCCTCGAGCATGCGTCCGAGGCCCTCGAGGCCGGAAGCCATCCGGCCGTCCGCCGGCCCGATCACGGTGGCTCCGCGCGCACGAAGTGTTGCGAGGTTCGCCTGGACCGCGGGATGCTCGAACATGCCGGCGTCCATCGCGGGGGCGACGAGGAGAGGGCATCGCGCCGCAAGCGCCGTCACCGTGAGGAGATCGTCGGCGAGCCCGTTCGCGAGCTTCGCGAGGACGTCGGCCGTGGCGGGCGCGACGACGAAGAGATTCGCTCCCTCAGCGAGGCCCACGTGCAGGACGTGCGCCTCCGCGCTCCAGAGATCGAGGAGAGCGGGCCGCCCCGTGAGGGACTGAAACGTGAGCGGCGCCACGAAGCGCGAAGCGGCGGCGGTCAGGATCGCGTCCACCCGCGCGCCCGCCTTCGTCAGGCGACTCGCGAGATCCGCGGCCTTATAGGCGGCGATCGAGCCGCTGACGCCGAGGAGGATTCTCTTTCCGCTGAGGACCGGGATGGCGCTCACCTCAGGCGCCCGCGTTCATTTCGTGAATCAGACGCAGGCCGTCGAGCGTCAGCCAGGGAGCCACGACGTCGATCGAGGTCGTCTCCTTCGCGACGGTCTCGGCCAGGCCGCCGGTCGCGATCGTCTTCATCGTGGGTCCGAGCTCCTTCTTGAACCGCTCCACCATTCCCTCGACGAGGCTCACGTAGCCGAAGAGCAGCCCCGACTGGAGGGAGTGCACGGTGTTCTTCCCGATGAGCGCGGGCGGGCGCACGAGGTCCACGCGCGGAAGCTTCGCCGCGCGCTGGAAGAGCGCGTCGGCCGCGATGCCGATGCCCGGCGCGATCGCGCCGCCGAGGTAGTCACCCTCGGCGCTGATCGCGTCGAACGTCGTCGCCGTGCCGAAGTCCACGCAGCATGCCGGTCCTCCGTAGAGAGCCTTGATCGCGACGGCATCCACGACGCGGTCCGCGCCCACCTGCTTGGGGTCGTCGTAGCGGATGCGCACGCCCGTCTTCACGCCCGCGTCCACGACGAGCGGCGCGCGTCCGAGGTAGCGCCTTGCCGCCTCCTCGAGGATGCTCGTCAGCGGCGGCACGACGGACGCCATGACGACCGCGGTGACCGCATCCGTCTCGAAGCCCGCGTGATCGAGCAGGTCGTCGAGCAGGAGCCCGTACTCGTCCGCCGTGCGGTTGTGCACGGTCGCGAGGCGCCAGCGCGGGCCGGGGGTCTCCAGGTCGTAGAGGCCGAGCGTGATGTTGCTGTTTCCGACGTCGATGGCGAGGAGCATCAGGTGCCTCCGAGGAGGACATTGTCGATGAGGCGGGTGCGGCCGACGCGGGCGGCGAGGGACAGCAGCGTGGGCCCTTCGGCGAACGTGCGTTCCGCGAGGGTGTCCGGGTCGGCGATCGAGACGTAGTCTTCTTCGAGGAGCGGCTCGGTGGCGAGGACCTCCGAGACGAGGCGCCGGAGGGAATTCGCGTCGCGCTGTCCCTTCTCGAAGGCCAGGCGCCCGGCCTCGAGAGCGCGGAAGATGACGGGAGCGCTCCTTCTCTCGTCGGAACTCAGATACGCGTTGCGGCTGCTCAGGGCGAGGCCGTCCGCCTCTCGGACGATCGGGCACACGACGACGTCGACGGGGAACGAGAGGTCGGCGACCATTCGCCGGACCACCGCGACCTGCTGGGCGTCCTTCTGGCCGAAGTAGGCCCGGTCCGGCCGGAACACGTTGAAGAGCTTCGCGACGACGGTCGCGACCCCGCGGAAATGGCCGGGCCGGCGCGCGCCCTCGAGCGGCGCGCTCACCTCGTCCACGTTGACGAAGGTCTGGAACCCGGGCGGATACACGTCGGCGGGGGAGGGCGTCCAGACGGCGTCCACGCCGAGCGACTCGAGAAGACGAAGATCGCTCTCGGGCGTCCGCGGATACGCGGCGAGGTCCTCGTTCGGCCCGAACTGCGCGGGGTTCACGAAGATGCTCGCGAAAGTCCGGTCGTTCTCGCCTCTTGCGCGTGCCACGAGCGAGAGGTGGCCCGCGTGGAGCGCGCCCATCGTGGGCACGAGGCCGACCGAGCCGCGTGCGCCTTCGCGGAAGGACCGCACGTCGTCCACCGTTCTGAGGATCTTCATGGGCGTGCTCCGCTCAGCGGGCGATCCGGAAGTCCGATTCGCGCGTGAGCGCCCGGAAGACGTCCTCGTCGAGAGGCTGCGCGTGGATGGCCTCCGGGAAGCGGCCCGAGGAGACGTCCTCGACGTAGGCGCCGACCCCGCGCGCGATCTCCTCGCCGAGATTCGCGTAGCGCTTGACGAACTTCGGCGTGAACCCGTCCGTCATGCCGAGGAGGTCGTGCGTCACGAGCACCTGGCCGCCGCACGCCGCGCCCGCTCCGATTCCGATCGTGGGAATCGCGAGGCGCTGCGTGATCAGGGCGGCGAGGCGGTCGGGAATCGCCTCGAGAACCAGCAGGTGACACCCGGCGTCCTGGAGCGCGTGCGCGTCCTCGATGAGCGTGCGCGCCGCGGCGGCCGACTTGCCCTGCGTGCGGAATCCGCCGAGCTGATTCACCTTCTGCGGCGTCAGGCCGATGTGTCCCACGACCGGGATCCCGGCCGCGACGATGGCGCGTACCGCGGGCACGATCTCGCGCCCGCCCTCCAGCTTGACGGCGTTCATGCCGCCGTCCTTCAGGAAGCGGCCCGCGTTCCGGACGGCGTCCTCGACCGACGTCTGGTACGACATGAACGGCATGTCGCCGATGAGATGGGCGATCTTCGCCCCGCGCGACACGGCGCGGGCGTGATGGAGCATGTCCTCCATCGTGACGGGAATGGTCGTGTCGTACCCGAGGACGACCATGCCGAGGGAGTCGCCGACGAGGATGGAATCCACGCCCGCGCGGTCGAGAGCGCGCGCCGTCGGGAAGTCGTACGCGGTGAGCATCGTGATCGGCTCGCCGCGGTCCTTCTTCGCCTGAAGCGTGAGGAGCGTGATTTTTCTCTGGGGGAGAGCGGAGACAGTGGACATGGCTATCTTCTCCGTGGAAGTAAGACGCCGAACAAAAAGAACCGAGGGGAACGGAGTGAATCGGCGCGTCCGGGTCGCAAGCGATCCCGGCGCATCGCGAATGATACGCCTTGCGGCGCTATCCTGCGGCGCTTGCCAGACCCCGCTCGCCCCGCTGCGCCCCGGTGGCGCGATCCCTCCCTCGCGGTCGTCGCCGCTCTCGGCGCGCTTCTCGTGCGTCTTCTGGCGCCGGACCGGGGAATCGACAGCCTCTACGACGAGGGCGTCGTCGCGGGCGCCGCGTGGCGTGTGCTTCTCGGCAACGTCCCCTACGTCGACTTCTGGCACCTTCACCCTCCAGGAACCGCGTGGCTCGTGGCAGGTTGCTTCCGGCTCTTCGGGACCTCGCTCTCCGTCGAGCGCGGTCTCGACGCGGCCGCTTTCGCGGCGAGCGCCGGCCTCGTCTGCGCCCTCGCGCGCGTCCGGTCGGGGCGCGTCGTCGCCCTCGTGGCGGCGGGGCTCTTCGCGCTCTCGCCCTCCCAGACGACGTCGCTCCGCCCGCGCGACCTCGGGCTCCTCTTCGTCCTCGCCGCTCTCGGGGCGTGTCTCGTTTTCCTCGAACGGCCCGCGCGCACGGGCTGGCTCGCGGCCGCGGGCGCGCTCGTGGGAGGGGCCGCGTGGTTCAAGCAGGACTTCGCGGCTGCGGCGGCTGGCGCCATGCTCGTCGGGGTCCTCATGCGAACGGAAACCCGCCGCAAGGAGCGGGCAAGAAACGGTTTCGTGCTCTCCGCTTCCGCGCTCATTGCGTTCGTTCCCGTCCCCGCGGTTCTTTTCATGCGGGGGGCGCTGGGAGAGGCGTGGCGACAGGCGATCGTCTTTCCCGCGACGCAATTCGAGTCGGTCCGCGGGCTGTCCGTCGCCGGCTTCGGCACGCACGCGCTCGCGCTCCTCTCTCGCGGCGCGCCGTGGCGCAACGTCCTCGTCGCGGCGACGCCTCTCCTCGTTTATGCGTCCGTTGTCGTCGGGCTGCTCCTGACGCTCGACCTCCTCAGGAGGAGGGAGGGCCGCGCGTCCGTGTGGCTTCTCGGCCTCGGGCTTCTCGGGCTCTTCCTCGCGGCCCGTATCCGCGCCGATGCCGAGCATCTCTTCCCGCCGTTCGCGCTCGCGCTCGTCGTCCTGGCCTGGTGGGTGGACGCGCCGGCCCCGCATCCGCTCGCGCGCCGAGTCGCGGGAGCCGCGGGCGCCTGCCTTCTCGGGCTCCTGTCGGCCGTGGCCGCTCCGCCGAACCTTCCGAACGTTCCTCCGGCCGGCGTGGACGAGGCGTTTCGAGCACGCGCGAAGGGTCTGACGGGTGCCGATCCGGATTTTCTCCTTGCGGCCGCCGAGGTCGCGGGTCGCACGCGGGAAGGCGAGTCGATCTTCTGCGGCAACGCGCGGCACGACGTGACGAGCGTGAACCCGGCGCTCTTCTACTTCGTGGCGGGCCGCCCGAACGCGACGCGATACGACAACCTCCACCCTGGCGTCGTCACCACATCCGAAGTCCAGAGCGAGATCGTCCGCGACCTCGAAGCGAAACGCGTGCGCGCCGTCGTGCTCTGGAGGGAAGACGGCATTGCGGAGATGGAAGCGACCTCACCTCGTGGCGCGGGCGTCCTGGACGCGTATCTCCGATCCACGTTCGCGCCCGTCAGCGTCTATGGACGTTACGAGGTGCGCGTCCGCGGCGAGGGTCAGGCGGCTTCGCGGGACGCGTCGTCTTCGGCCGCTTCCCCGAAATAGAGGGCGAGACCGCTCGCGAGATCGAGAGGCTGCCAACCGAACTCGCGCTGCAGCTCGGAGTGGTCGAGAGTGGCGTCCTGGGTGAGGCCCACGATCGCGTCCTTGCTCAGGAACGAACCCGGCGTCAGGCGCCCGGCGGCGGCGGCAGCGATCCGACACAGCCAGAGCGGCGCGTGCACGCGGATGCGCCGGCGCCCCGTCGCCGCGGCGACCGCATCGACGAGCTCGTTGAACGTCACGACGGAACCCCCCGATACGTCGAGGGTTCGTCCCACGGCGGCCTGCGATGACAGGGCGATTTCGACGGCACGCGCGGCGTCATCCACGTAGACCGGCTGGAGCAGGGCGAGGCCGGGTCCCAGGACCGGGAAGAAGAGGGGGATCTTCTCCATGAGTCCGACGAGCTTCGCGAAATGAAGCCCGCCGCCCTCGCCGTAGAGCATGGTCAGGCGGAGGATCGTGAAGTCGAGGCCTGAGGCCGCGACGAGCGCCTCAGCCTCGGCCTTGGACCGGCCGTAGGCGTTCTTGATCGGGTAAATAGCTGAAACCGCAGAGAGATAGACGAATCGCCTGAGCTTTTCGGCGCGGGCCATCTCGAGGAGAACCGCCGTGCCCCCGACGTTGACCTTCCGGATCAGTCCGGCGTCGTTGGGAGGCATCAAGGCGGCGCTGTGGACGACCGTGTCCACGCCGTCCATGAGTGAGCCAAGTCCTTTAGGGTCAGCCAGATCACCCCGTACAACCTCACAGGGAAAATGGCGGCTCGGGTCCTTCTTATCCGAGGGGAGGACGAGGCAGCGCACTTGCCATCCCGATGCGATGAGCAGCGGCAGCAACCTCTGGCCGAGGTACCCGGTCGCCCCGGTAAGTAGAAGGATGCCCCTCTTGACCGGGACCGGCGAATCGACCATCGAGGGAGACTAGACGAATTCCGGGGTTCTGGGTTGCGGTCGGGCGCCTCCGGGCGCCGGACAATCGATTTTCCTCTTGACAGACGCCGCGTTGTGACACAATTCGACCGGGTTCAGTTTCGGGTACCTCGCCAGTGGCGTAGGCGGGCGAGTCACACGGCCTGAATCAATGGAGATCGTCCATGGCAGCGTGGAACACGACGGACGGCATGGGCTTGACGCCGGCACTCGCCGGTGGCGGTTCGATGTCGGAGCTGTCGGAAGTTTCCGTGTTACGCGCCGTGCTCTCCGACGAGCTTCCCGCCAGCGACGACGTCACGTCCGAGGCCGCGGGCGTCACGCCCGGCGAATGGGACTGGACCGCGCTGAACAACGTCCTCAGGCCGAAGCTCATCGGCCTCGCGGTCAGGAAATACAACTTCAGCCGCGAAGAGGCGGAAGACGCCGTCCAGACCGTCTACATGCGTGTCCTCGCGCGAGACCCGCGCGTGAAGGATCCGATCGGCTACGTGAAGATCGCGTTCCTGAACACCTGCCTGAACATCGCGATGTCGAAGGAACGCAGCGTCCAGCAGATCCCGGAGGGAATGGACGTGGCCGATCCCGGCTGCGAGAAGGTCACCGCGCGCCTCGAAGCCGTGCGCATGGTCAACAAGGCCATCCGCAGCGCGGGCCCGAAGTGCAAGCGCATCGTGCGGCTCTATTTCGGGCAGGAATACAGCCTGGCCGACATGACGAAGGCCACCGGCTACTCGAAGAAGACCGTCTGGAAGCGCATCTGGGGCTGCCTCGACAAGATGCGGAAGGTGCTCGCGTGAGCGCGGAATTCAAAGGCGCGGCCGCGGCCTCGTCGCACCCCGAGCAGTGGGAGCTCTTCGAGCTCCTGACCGAGGGGACGACCGAGCTGAACGCGCACGTGAAGGCGCACGTCGGAACGGGGTGCCCGTCCTGCGGCAAGCACCTCGCCGACATCCGCACGCTGTCGAAGGCGCGCGAAATGAAAGAAGAGTTCGACGCGTTCTTCGACGAGCTGCCGCAGGACGACGCGCCGGCCGACGAGCGCGAGGAGTTCCTCCTCAAGTTCAAGACGAAGAAGCGCCCCGCCGACCGCCTCGGCCGCCTGGCCCACGATGGCCGGCAGCTCGCCGCGGAGATCGTAAAGGCGATTTCGGAAGAGAGCGAAGCGAAAGACGGGCTCGAGAAGGCGCAAGAGCTTCTCGCGAAAATCGA
>JARXKK010000112.1 GCA_030278895.1 Acidobacteriota bacterium | reverse complement strand
CGCAAGGGGCCGCTCGTCTCCTTCGACTGCGCGACGGTGCCCGAGACGCTCCTTCAGGCGGCGCTCTTCGGCTCGGTGCGCGGCGCGTACACGGGTTCGGTCGCGGACAGGCCCGGCGTTTTCGAGGCGGCCGCGGGCGGCACGCTCTTCATCGACGAGATCGAGAATCTCTCGGGCGATGCCCAGAAGGCGCTCCTGACCGCGCTGAACGACGGCGTCGTGCGGCGGGTGGGGGCGACGGCGGCGGTGCCGCACACGGCGCGCATCGTGGCCGCTTCGAACATGGATCTCAAGAAGCGCGTGACGGAAGGGCTCTTCCGCGCGGATCTCCTCATGCGGCTGAACCCGGCGCTTGCGCTGGAGCTGCCGCCGCTCGCGACGCGGCGCGAAGACCTCGAGGATCTCTCGGACGATTTCGCGGCGGCGTTCTTCAAGGATCCGCCGAACCGCCTCGAGATCGCGGCGCAGGTTCGCGCCGCCGGCGGACCCGAGCCGGACCGGGCGGACACGTTCGAGCTCGCGCGCGGCGACGACGAGGTCGCGCGCAGCCGGGCCCCCGTGGTCTTCGCGCTTCCGCGCAAGGGATGGCAGGCCATCGCCCGCCACCCTTGGCCCGGCAACGTGCGCCAGTTCGCGATGGTGCTCGCGGATTTGCTCGCGGCCACGCTCTACGGCCGCACGGCCGCGGCGAAGGAGCGCGGCGGCTGCGTCGTGTTCTCGATCGACCCGCGCCTCCTGTTCGACCTTCTCGCCGAGGCCCGCCAGGAAGACGCCCCCGCCGCCGCCGACTCCTTCGTGCTGCCGCGGCCCCGGGTCGACAGCGTCGAGGATTTTCGCCGCGAGCTCGAACGGTCCGCGTTTCGCCAGACCTTCCACGAGTGCGAGGGAGACTTCTCGCGGATGGCCGAGAGAATGACCGGTTCGGCCGCGAACGAGCGGGCCGTGCGCCTGCGCTTCAACAAGCTCGGCCTCTCGGCGCGGCGCGAGGCGTGATCGTGCGGCAGGCGATCCTGCCTCTCCTGGCCCTCCTCGCGACCCCCGTGCCGACGCCCGAGCCCTGTGAAGACATCTTCTCGGAGCGGGACCTCGTCCGGCGGGCACGGCTGGAGTCGCCGTCTCTCGCGCTCGCGCTCCGTGGGGCGGACTTCGCCGCGGCGGCGGGTGACACGGACGACGAGGCCCGCCTCCTCGAGATCGCGGCCCGGGACGCCCCCGAGATCCTCTCGCAGATGGATCGTCTCGTGCTGGCGCGGCAGGCGGAGGCGCGCGGCGACCGGCGCGGCGCGATTCTCCAATACGGTCACGTCCTGACCGCTCTGCAGCGGCGCGGGCTCGTCGGGGCGGAGTGGATCGGAGAAGCCATACGGCGGCTCGATGCGGAGGACGAGGCGCGAAAGCTCCCGGCGCGGCCTGGGTTCGCGCCTCCTTCCGCGGATGCGCGGCGTGCATTCGCCGACGGCAAAACGGCTCTCCGGCGCGGGGCGAACGCCCCCGCGCGTGAGGCGTTCCGGACGGCGCTCCGGCTTTCGCCGGGCTACTCGGAGGCCGCCCTCGCGCTCGGGAGCGTGGAGGAACGGGACGGGCGCACGGCGGAGGCCGCGGCCGCATACCGGACGGCTCTCGCCGCCGACCCGGACGGATTCGAAGCGCTCGTGGCGCTCGCGAATCTGCTCTGGAACGAACCGGACCGCGCTGCGAAGGAAGAATCCCTGGCGCTTCTCGATCGCGCGGCGGCGCTCCGGCCGGACCTCTCGCGACTCCACCGCGAGGCCGCGAACCGGTGGGCCGCGTGGGGCGACCCCGCGCGCGCCCTCGAGCGCCTCGACACCTGGTGGCCGCTCGCCTCCCCGGAGGATCGGGCGGCGGCGAACCCGCTTCGGGAGCGGCTGCGTGCACGGCTTTCGCGGACGGACGGCCCGGAGCCGGCCACGCTGGGCTCGGACCCCGCGTCACCCGCCGTCGGCGTCTTTCGGCTCGCGCAGGTCTATGCCGGCCGACCGGACGAGCGCGACTGGGACGCCGCCGAAGGGGAGCTTCTCGAGGCGGAACGCCTCGATCCACGGTTCGTGCCGGCGCTCGAGCTGCGCGCGGCCCTCCGCGAGCGCAGGGGCGACCTCGCGGGTGCCGAGGACGTCCTGCGGCGCGCTGTCGCGGCGGACCCATCGCGCACGCCGGCGTGGGAGCGTCTCGCGGAGCTCCTCGCCCGCCAGCCGGCGCGCGCGACGGACGCCGAAGCGGCCTGGGAGCATGCGGAGCAGGCGGGCTCGCGCGAGGCGCTCTATGCGCTGGCCCGGATCGCGTCGGGTCAGGGCCGCTCTCTTCGCGCGGCGGCGCTCTTCCGGCGGTACGTCGCGGAGGCTGCCGGCGGCGTGCATGTCGAGGAGGCGCGCGCGGCCCTCGAGCGCGAGGAGAGACGGCAGGGCACTCTTCGCGGCGTCGGGCTCGGAGCGCTCGCGTTCGCTCTTCTCGCGGGAGGCCTTTCGTGGGCGCGGAGACGCGCGGGCTTCACGCTCGACGAATGGCTGAGACGCGACCCGGGCGCCACGCGCGACGCGCGGTCGCTGACGGGCCGGCTCTCGCACGAGGCGTTCAAGCACGGAGGACTGCTTCTCGGCGAGGCGGTCGAGCGTCTGGAAAGGGAAGGCGGCCTCGCCGAGGCCGCGCCGCTTCTCGTGGAACGGCTTTACGGGAGCGGCGGTGCGCCGGGGCTCGTCGCCGAGGCGCGGACGGCGCTCGCCGAGCTGGAAGCGCTCGCGCGCCGCCGGGGCGCGCGCCTGAATCTGCGCTTCAAGGATCCGCTTCTCTCTCCCGTGATCCGCGCTCTCGATGCGCTCGCCCGGGCGGAGCGCGCGTTCACGCGCCTCGCGCGAACGGGCTCGCTGCCCGCGCGGTGGATGGAATCCCTGGCGCGGACGCTCCGCGCGGCAGCGAACGCCCTGAATCCGCGAACGGCGCAGCTCGTGACGGCCGCTCTCGACGCGGCGGGCTCCACGGAAGTGAGGTTCGATCGCCTCGCGTCGCTTCTCGCGAGCGTCGCCTCCGAGCGGGATTCCCGGCCGCCCACGCTGCTCGGTCTCGGCCTCTTTGCGGCGGAAGACGGAAGGCGCGTGCGCGTGCGCGTGCCCGAGGGGGACTGGCTCACGCTCTGGCGAAACCTGTTCGCGAACGCGCTCGCGGCCCCGTGCCTGGCGCTTCTCGCCGAGGCGAGGCGGGATCCCGTGACGGGACAGGCCCTCGCGCGCTTCGTGCTCTTCGACGGAGACCCCCGCCTCCTCACCGTGGAGATGATCCGCGGCCGCGGCGCCGAGCGGGGGCTCGGTGTCGTCGCGGACCTCGTCAGAAAGTGGGACGGCCTCGTGGACGTCACGCCGGGGACGGGAGAATTCACGAAAGGCGTCGCGGTCGAGTTCGCCGCGGTCGAGCCCCTCGGGGAAGGGGAGGCCGCGTGACGGACGCGCCCCGCCGGGTTCTCGTGGTAGAGGACGGGACCGAGTACGTGGAAGGCTTCGAGAGGCTCGCCGCCGCGCGCGGCCTTGCGATCGTCTTCTTGCGCGCTCGCGATCTCGAATCGGCGCTAGCGGCCCTCGCGGCGGGCGGCCCCGACGCCCTGGTTCTCGACGTCGTCTTCGACCGAACACCCGAGGACCGCCTCGCGGGTGATGCGGAGGCGCTCGTGGCGCGCTTTGGCGGCGACCGCGCCCGCGCCGTGCGCCACCTCGCAACGCACCAGGGCTTCTACGTCCTCGACGCGCTCGCCCCGCTTCTCCCTCGCATTCCGGTCGTCCTCGCGTACGACTTCGCGGCGGAGCCACAGCGCCTCGAAGCCCTGAGGGTCCGTGTCCAGGGGCTCTGCGGCCTCCCGGACGGTACTTCTCTCTCCTCGGCTCTGGACCTTCTTCTGTAGCTCCTCTCTAGATCTCCTGAAACACGAACCGCTTGAGGACCTGAATCCGCTCCGAGGCGTGCGTCGGGTCCATGAGCCAGATCGCCCCCGCGACCGACGAGAGAAGCGAGTTGCCGTCCTGCGGCGTGAAGCAGAAGCCGACGATCTCCTTCCCCTTGTCGGCGATGGCGAGGGTCGGCGTCGAGATGACGGTCTGCGAAAGAATGCGCCCGTAGTACCCGTGATCGCGGCCGAACGAGAACACTTCGTTCGCGCTCTTTCTTTCCGTGAGCGCGACGAGCGGATTCTCTTTCAGATGCTCGATCACGGTCTTCTTGTCGGTGGGCTTCGTGAGCTCGAAGTTGAACCACACCGAATGCATGTACTGCGTGTTGAGCTTCAGGGCCGATGAGAACACCTTCGGCCTCAGGTTCAGCGTCTCGTAGAGATGGAACACGTCTCGGGCGTGATGCGTCCCGAATTCCTCGTCGTCGTGCCTGCCCACGGTGGGCGCCGGGCTGAAATCCTTCGTCTGGGAGATGTCGTTCGAGCGCCGCATGCAAACGAACTGCGCGCGGTCCATCGTCAGCTTGTCGTCGACCATGCCGAGCGTCTTGATGAGGATCGCGAGGTTGTGCGTGTTGCACGACACGATCTCCAGGAACCGGTCCTCTCCGGGGATGAGGGCCGAGTCGTTGATCCCGCGCGCGTACATCTTTCCGAAGCCGAACTCCGACCCCTGCGCGAGAAATCCGCGAGGCCCCTTGAGGTGCTTGTAGAACGTCTCCTTGTTCTCGTTCCCCGCTGGCGTGCAGTCGATGACGACGGTCGCGCGTTCCATCGCCTCCTGGGCCGAATAGGAGACCTTGTGGCCGAGGGCTTCGAAGTCCGCGGACTTGTCGTCCTCCGTCGCGAGGTGAGCCCCGCGCGACATGAGGTGGGCCACCTTGGCCCTTTCGGTCTTCATCGGCGTGCGTTTGTGAAACGTCACTTCGTCGATCCCGAGGTGCTGCTTGAAGTCGGTGAAGAGCCCGATGAGGGGCTCACCGATCGTCCCGGTGCCGACGATGTGAACGATGTTCTTCATGGGGATCGTTATAGCCGAAAAAACTTCGCGTGCTAACGTGATTTCGATGCCGGACCCGGCCCCGGAACGCCTCTCGTCGCTCGAGATTCCCGGCCCCGCGGGCCCGCTGGAGGCCCTGCTGCGCGTCCCGGCGGCCCCGAGAGGAGCCGCGCTGGTCGCGCATCCGCATCCCATGCACGGCGGCACGATGCACACGAAGGTCGTGCACCGCGCGGCGCGGCTTCTCGCCCAGCGGTTCTCCCTGGAGACCCTTCGGATCAACTTCCGCGGAGTGGGGGCGTCGGCGGGGGTATACGACGGGGGAGTCGGTGAGACGGAGGACGTGGTCGCCGCCGCCGGGTGGCTCCGCGCGCGGCGCCGGGAAGGAACGTTCGTGCTTTCCGGCTTCTCGTTCGGGTCGCTCTGCGCGCTCCGCGCCGCGGCCCGCGTTTCTCCCGAGATCCTGTTCCTGATCGGCGTCCCGGTCGACCGGTGGGATGCCGCGGGAGACGTCTCGCCCGCGAGCCACGTCGTGTGGATTCAGGGCGGAAGCGACGAATTCAGCGCGCAGGAGCGCGCGGGCGAAATCGCCGCGGCGCGCGGCTGGACGTTTCTCGTCGTGCCCGGAGCGGACCACTTCTTCACCGGACGTCTGGAGGAGTTCGAGAGCGCGGCGGGGGATGCGCTTGCGCAGTTGATTCAGACATGATGGTTTCGGAAGAAGAAAGAGATTTTCTTAGAAGGGTGGCGAGGGATGCCGGCGCCCGCGCGGTGGGGCTGCGAGTGGCGCCTGCGCCTTCGCGGGGGATTGAGGCGGGGAGCCGCCTGTCGCTGCCCGCCCCGGTCTTCGTCACGTGGCGAAAAGACGGGCGGCAGCGTGGGAGGAGCGGGAGCATCGAGGCGAATCACGCGCTCGCCGCAGCCGTCGAGGAGCATGCGGTCGCGGCACTGCTGCACGATCCGAGGATCCCGCCCGCGACGGCGAGAGAGCTCCCGCGCTACACCCCCGAGATCTCCGTCCTCTTCACCTTCGAAGAAATCTTCTCTTCTCCCTCTGCTTCCGAAGCAAGTGTTTCTTCTCTTCTCCCGCTCACGCACGGGGTCGTCGCGGAGAAGGGAAAGCGCCGGGGAGTGGTCCTGCCGCAGGACGCGGCAGGCTTCGACTGGGACGCAGCCCGCCTGTTGTCGCAGGCATGCCTTCGGGCAGGACTCCCGGAGGAGAGCTGGAAGGCCGCGAGCCCTCCGCGTCTCCTCCGGTTCACCGCCGAAGTGTTCTGAGCGTCTCTATTTCTCGATCGAGATGAGCTCGACGTCGAAGACGAGCGTCGCGCCGCCCTTAATCTTCGGCGAGCGGCCCTCGTCGCCGTAAGCCAGGTCGGACGGACAGACGAGACGCGCCTTGCCGCCTTCCTTCATCAGCTGAAGGCCCTGCGTCCAGCAGGGAATGACGCCGTTCAGGGGAAACGTCACGGGCTCGCCGCGCTCGATGGAGCTGTCGAACGGGGTTCCATCGGTGAGCGTGCCGCGGTAATGGACCTTGACCTTGTCCGTGGCCTTCGGGATCGCTCCCGTGCCGGCCTTCGTTTCCTTGTAGACGAATCCGCTCGGCTGCTTGACGGCGCCGGGCTCCGCGGCTTCCTTCGCGACGAATGCCGCGCCGGCCTTCTTCTCGCCCGACGCCGACGCGCCGATGCGGCTCTTCGCGAACTCCTGCAGCTTCGGCCCATAGACGGCCATGTCGATTTTCGGCGTGCGGCCGAGAACGCCGTCCGTGAGGCCTTCCTGCACGGAGGCCAGCTCTGCGGCGGACAGCTTGAGAGGCCCGAGGTTCTGGCTCATCACGAGTCCGATCGCGTAAAGCGTCTTGGCGTTCTCGGTCGTGGGACCCGCGCCGGCTGGTTTTGCGCCGGCCGGTTTCGCGGAGGCGGCCTTGGTGGACGCCGTGGAGGCAGGAGCGGCCTTGGCGGCGTCCTCGGCGAACGCCGGGACCGCGGTGGACAGAAGAAGGACGGAGGCGATCAGTGTTCGCCGCATGGGATGAAATCCTCGCTTTTCGTTTGATGACGGCCTGGCGGGCGCGGCCGAAGGGCGGATTCTAGCCCGGAGACGCCCTGCGGCGCGTCAAAATGTGGAGGAGAACTCCCGCCGCGACCGCCGCGTTCAACGACTCGACGCGGCCGAGGAGCGGTACGGTCACGCGGTGATCGAGGGCCGCCGCCAGCTCCGGCGAGATTCCGTGACCCTCGGAGCCGATGACGAGGGCGAGCGGGCGAACCCCGGACAACTCCTCGGGCGCGGCGCCGGTGTGGGCCTCGGCGCCGGCCAGCGCGATTCCGTTCGCCTGCGCCCAGAGGACGGCCTCGCGAGCCGCGACGCGCGCGGCGATCGGAATGCGAAACGCGCTGCCGGCCGATGCCCGTAACGCTCGCGGGGAGAACGGCGAGGCACAGCCGGGCGTGAGCAGCGCGGCTGAAACGCCAAACGCCTCTCCGCTTCGGAGGATCGCGCCCACGTTCGCGGGGTCTTGAATGTCGTCCAGGATGAGAAAGAGAGGAGAAGAGAAAGAAGAAGACTTCTTAGAAGGTAATAAGGAAGAGAGCGAGGCCAGTGTGCGGTGGGGGGGCGATGCCAGCGCGACGACGCCCCGCGTCGACGGGAGCTCGGAAAGCTTCCGAAGAACCCTGGCGCTGACCTCCGTCACCCGCGGCGCCGGCTCTTTGGCGCGCGTATCGCCTCCCCCTCTTACCCTTCTAAGAAAATCTTCTTCTTTTTCTCTATCTTTCTCTTCTTCCCCCGAATCTCTCTGAACAAAAAGTTCCTCTATCCGGATTCCCGCGTCGAGCGCGTCCTCGATCATTCTTCTTCCCTCGAGGAGCATGGACGTGCCGCTCGAGGCGGCCTTGACGGCCGCCGCAATGCGCGGATTCGAGGGAGCGTCGATCCGTGTCGTCATGGATTCCCTCCGGCGGCCGGCTTGAAGTGAAAACCCGTCAGCCTCGCGTCGCCCTCTTCGACTCTTAGGCGGAAGAGGATGCCCTGCGCGTCCGGGGACGCCTGGAAGGCGAGCGCGCCGCGTTCACGGCTCGTCAGGGCGAATCTGCGACTCGGGCCGTTCGTCGTGACGCGAATTCGCGCCTCCGCCCGATCTCCGGCCTCGGCCGTCACCGCGACGTCCACCGGACCGGCGACGCCGCGCACCGTGAAGAGGTCGCCCTCCACGAGCTTCGCGTCGCCCGTGGCCCAGTCCATCTCTCCCTTGCCGTCCAGCCACGGACGGAGAACACCGACGCCGGGGTCGGCCTCCACGATCGCGACGTTCAGGTAGCGGGCCCGCGAGATCCTGAGGAGGAGCGGGTTCTCGAACGCGAAGTGGCGGATCGGACTCTGGCCGAAAATCGCGTCGTCCGACATCACGATGAGCTCTCCGCCCGTGACGGCCGAGGTCTTGTCCTCCCCGAGCTGCCGGGCTCGCGTCCCGGGAAGGAGATCGGCGTGGTGCATCGCGAGACCGGTCCAGATCACGAGAGGGCGCCCGGCGAGAGCCGGATCGGTTTCGAGCGCCCTGAAAGCGGCAACCGGCGGGCTCGCGTGGCCGGTGACTTCGAGGACCGCCGGCGCGGCGGCGAATGCGCAGGCTCCGACGAGGCCCGAGCCGAGCAGGACCGCCGGAACCCGGGCGAAGTCGCGGAGCCGCTCGAGCGCGACCGCGCCGAGAGCCGCGGCGAGCGGAAGCAGTACGACCGCGTAGCGCGGGGCGGCTTGCAGCGAGGAGTAGGGGATCGTCAGCGCGTAGAGCGGCAGAAAAAGGGCCACGAGGAGAAGCGCCTTTCGGAACGAGAGGGCGAACGCGAGGAGGGCGAGGAGGCCAAATGCGATTGCAAGGGCATCGAGCCCGAACGGATCACGAAACCAGCGCGTCCAGGTCTCTGCCTTCGCGAGGTCCGCGCGCGTCAACGAGTCCGTGTCGCGGACATAGACGGCCTGCGCGACGACTCTGTCGCGGAAGGGCTTCCAACCGCCCGAACCGCGGATCACGGGAACGTACGCGAGGGCCGAAAGGGAGAGACCGAGCCCCAGAGCCGCCGCGACGGGACGGAAGCGGCCTCGGCGGAGAAACCCGAAGGCGGCGACGCCGGCGAGGGGGAGCAGGGCCACCGCTGTCTGCGGCCTGATGCCGAAAGCGAGGGCCGCGAGAGCGGCTCCCGCCGCGAGCCATCGCGGGTCGTCTTTCCGTACGGCCCGGACGAGCGCCGCCGACGCGAAGAGAAACGCGGCCGCAGCGGGCGCGTCGGAGAGAGGCCTTCCTCCGTGCAGCCACACGGCCGGGACGAAAGCGTAGAGCGCTCCGCCGAGCACGCAGCCGGCGAGAGGGAGTTCGAGCGCGGCGAGGAGCGCCGCGAGGCCCACGGGCGCGAGGACGCCGCCCGCGAAGCCCGTCAGCACCGTGGCCCGGAACGGCGTTACCCCGAGCGAGGAAAGGCCGCGTGCGGCCTCGACGAAGAGGGGATAGCCGGGGGCATGCGGCCGGCCGGCGCGCAGGTCGGGGCCCAGCCGCACGGCCCGGACGAAGAGCAGCTCGTCCCATTCCCAGGGGTCGGGCGCGAGAGTGAGCACCCGGGCGACGACGAGCAGAACCCACGCGGCCGCCGCGAGTGCGAGAGGCGGGAGCGACGCGCGACGCTGCAAACGGGGCGAGTCTAGTTCTTTTCCTGCTCGATCGGTTCCGACGAGAGCCGCACGAAGAGCCGCGCGAGGCCGTCTTCGCCGGGCGTCACGATTGTCCGGAAGAGGCCGGTCCTCTGGTCCCACGTGACAACTGCCGTGCCCAGGATTCCCGTGACGTGCGGCGGCTCCGGGGCCCACCCGAGGAGGGTCACCGGGCCCTCTCCCGGCGCGAACGACACGTCGACCGAGAGGCGCCTGGGACTATCGTCCACGCGGGGAATCCGCTTCCGCCCGGCCGTGACGAACTTGCCCTCGTCGCCGAGAAACGCGATGCCCGAGGAACCGACCGGAACGAGGATGTCGTACGCGCGTCCCTGGGCGAGCGGCTGACGGAAGGGCGCGTCCGCCGGAGCAAGCGTTCCCTTCTTCGCGAAGGTGTCCCACACGAACACCGTGCCGCCGAGACCGAAGGCCGCCGGCGTGAACGTCGCGCTCGTCTGGCCTCCGCGGGCGTGTGCGAACACGTAGACCGCGCGGTAGGCGCCGAAGTCGGTGGCCGTGGCGGCGACGAGCGGCTTCGAGATCTTCTGCGCGTCCGCGAGATACGTCTCGTCCGTCGGGAGCAGCGGAAAGTCCGGTTTCACGAGAATGCCGTCCGGCCGCGCCGCCATGCGGAGGTTTTCCGGGACGATCGCGCCGAGGGCGTCCCCGACGCCGACGACGCCCGCGGACAGCGTCGCGAGCAGCAGGTTGTCGCGATCGGAGCTCTCGAAGACGTCCGACCACGGCCAGACGCCCACGGAGGCCGCGAGCCGCGAGGTGTAGAGGAACTGGTCCCAGCGGTCGCGATTGAAGATGTCTTCCGAGAGCCGCATGGTCGTCAGGTGGTCGTACCGGGAGCTCTGCATGAAGTGGCGCGGCGTCGCCATGCAGTACTGCAT
>JARXKK010000111.1 GCA_030278895.1 Acidobacteriota bacterium | reverse complement strand
CGACGCACATGCTCGCGTTCGAGGGCGACAGCAAGGTCGTCTGGTACGAAGGCAACTACCAGGACTACGAGGCCGACCGCCACAAGCGCCTCGGCGCCGAGGCCGACCGCCCGCACCGGATCAAGTACCGGAAACTGGCCTAAGATCCCGGTTCCTTGGCTGAGACGGAGATTCGTTCGCCTGCGGCCCGCCTCGACGCGCTCGACGTCGTGCGCGGGCTCGTGATGGTCGTCATGGCCCTCGATCACGTGCGGGACTACGTGTCGAACGTCGCCTTCGACCCCGTGAACATGACCCTCACATGGCCCGCGCTCTTCTTCACGCGCTGGATCACGCACTTCTGCGCGCCGGCCTTCAGCTTCTTCGCGGGGACGGGGGCATTCCTCTCGCTCGCGCGCGGGAAGACGCCCGAGAGCCTCGCGCGCTTCCTCGCGAGCCGCGGGCTCTTCCTGATCGCGCTCGAGTTCTTCGTCCTCCGGTTCGTGTGGCTTTTCAACCTCTGGCCGCTCGGTTTCGTCGCGACGCTCTGGTCGCTGGGCGTCGCGATGCTCGTTCTCGCGCTTCTCGTGAAGCTGCGGCTGGGGCCGTGGACGATCGGAGCGTTCGGCGCCGTCCTCGTCGCGGGTCACAACGCATTCGATTTCGTCGACCGGCTGCGTCTGACCGGTCTGCCCGGCGTCCTCTGGAAGATCCTTCACGCCGGCGGGACGATCGCGATGGGCACGCCGCCGCCGGGCTTCCCGTTCCCCGGCCTCTTCAGCGTCGAGATCGCGTATCCGGTGATCCCGTGGCCGGGCGTCATGGCGCTCGGGTACGCGTTCGGCGCGCTCCTCGCGAGGCCGCGAGCGGACCGTCGTCGGCTCGTCTTCGCGCTCGGCTTCGCGGCGACGGTCGCCTTCGTCGTCCTGCGCCTCGGAAACGTCTATGGCGACCCGCGGGCCTGGGCGCCGCAGGGAAGCGCCGTGATGACGCTTGCGGCATTCCTGAACTGCGAGAAGTACCCGCCTTCGCTCTGCTTTCTCCTCATGACGCTGGGTCCGGTCCTCATGGTGTTCGCCTGGCTGGACCGGCCGCCGGGAGCCGCCGGGCGCGCGCTCGCCGTTTACGGGCGCGTCCCGATGTTCTTCTACGTCGCGCACCTGCCGGTCATCCACCTCCTCGCGGTCGGCGTCGCCGTCGTGCAGGGGGGCGGGTTCGGCGGGCCGCTCGTCCACTGGGCCGCGTTCCAGGCGCCGAACTTCATCGTCCCGGCGCCGCCCGGCTTCGGCTTCGCGCTTCCGGCCGTCTACGCGCTCTGGATCGCCGTCGTCGCCGCGCTGTACGTCCCATGTGTCCGCTACGGCGCCTTCAAGAGCAGGAGCCGCGCGGCCTGGACGAGCTACCTCTGATCCGTCCGAATGACCTCAGGGCGCGAGCGCGATGACGGCGAACGCCGCGCCCTCGCGGTCGGCGAGGAAGGCGTAACGCCCCACCTTCGCGATGTCGTCGGGTTTCCGGATGACACGCGCTCCGAGCGCCTCGGCCTTCGCGACGGCGGTATCGCAGTCGGCAACGCGGAAGTACACGCTCCACGCGGGTTCGGTCGCGCCCTGCTCTCTCGCAATCGTCGTCATCCCGCCCGCGGGACGCGGCCCTTTCCAGAGCTCGATATACGCCTCGGGTCCCGTTTCCTGCTTCTTGATCGCCCAGCCGAACAGGCTCGCGTAGAAGTGCCCCGCCGCGTCGAGGTCCGTCGTGGCGAGCTCGGTCCAGCAGAGCGTGCCGATCTCGCCGACGACCTGCGCCCCCGGGTGAGCACGCGCCTCCCAGAGGCACAGCGTCGCCCCCTGCGGGTCCTTCACGATCGCCATGCGCCCGTTCGGACCGACGTCGAAAGGCGCCCCGACGGTCGTTCCCCCGAGGACTTTCACGCGGAGCGCGCTCTCGTCCGCGCTCTTCACCGCCGCATAGGAGTTCCAGTGGGCGACGACGCCGCGCTGCCGCTGCGACTTCTGGAGGACGTAGAGCGCGGCGACGTCCCTGCCCGCGCGCCGCACGGTCGTATACGTCGTGCCGGGCTCGGGAGACTGGTCGTCGAAGGTCCAGTCGAAGAGGGCGCCGTACAACGCCTTTGCCGAGTCGGCGTCCGTCGTGGCGAGCTCGGGCCAGCAGAACGTGCCGGGCTCGTGCTGGATGACCTCGCGCATCGATGACCTCCCCGGGTGACCCGATCATAAGGGCGCGCGGCGCCGCGCGCGCGAGAAGGTTCAGGAGCCGGCGGCGATCCGAAGCTCGCGAAAGAAGTTTTTCACGAGCGCGGAAGCGACGTGCGCCCGGTAGGCGGCCGTCGAACGGAGATCGTCGATGGGGGAGATGTCACGGCGTGTCGCGGCGTCGAGCTCCTCGTCCGAAACCGAGGCAAGGCTGGGGGCGAGGCCGAGCGCCCGCACGGACGGCAGCGAGACCGTCATGGGCGCGACCGAGGCCATGCCGAAGCCGGAGCGGACGCCGCGGCCCCGCTCGACCTCGGCGACGCCCGCGAGGGCGACCTTGGAAATCGCCTGGGCGGCGCGCGTGCCCACCTTTCTCCAGACCTGGTGGGCACCCGTCCGCGGGAGCGTGAACTCCACGCGCACGATCACTTCATCCTCGGCCCGCCGCGTCGTCCGATAGGCGGTGAAGAACTGCGTCAGGGGCACGCGACGCTCGCCGTGAATGCTCGCGAGGACCACGTCCGCGTCGAGGGCCATGAGCGCCGCCGCTCCGTCGGCCGCCGGGGACGCGCCCGCGAGGTTGCCGCCCAGCGTGCCGCGCGCCTGGATCTGGACGGCTCCCACCTCGCGCGCCATGGCTGTGAGGACGGGCACCCGCCGCGACAGCACGGCATGACTTTTGATCTCGAGGAACGTGGCCGCGGCGCCGATCGTGGCGACTTCCTTCGCGACCGTGATGCCGCGCATCTCGGGGAGGCGCGACACGTCGAGGACGAGCGGCAGGTCGTTCGGGTCCTCGGCCGGAGCGAGACGGCGCTCCACGATCCAGTCCGTTCCGCCCGCGAGGAGCACGGTCTTCTCCCTGCGGCCGGCGCGAGCCGAGAGCGTCCGGCACAGCTCGGCGAGCGTCCCGGGGCGCTCGAAGGGGTAGAGCGCGAGCTCAGCCGGGTTCACGCGTGGCCTGCTCCTTCGCGGCGTTCCGGATCGACTCGACGATGCGCTGGTAGCCCGTGCAGCGGCAGATGTTTCCCGCGATCGACTCGCGAATCTCGCCCTCGCCCGGTTGCGGGTTCGCCGCGAGAAGGGCGTGCGCGGCCATGAGGACGCCGGGCGTGCAGATGCCGCACTGCGCGCCGCCCTCCTTGACGAAGGCCTCCTGCAGGTCGGAAAGAGCGTCCTTCGAGGCGAGCCCCTCGACGGTGAGAATTTTCCGCCCGTCGCACTGGCCCGCGACGACGAGGCACGCGTTCACGGGAACGCCGTCCAGGAGCACGGTGCACGAGCCGCACTCGCCCTCGCCGCAACCTTCTTTCGTGCCCGTGAGGCCGAGAGGGCCCCGGAGAATGTCGAGGAGGCGCGCGAGAGGAGGCGCATCGAGCGTGCGGGAGAGCCCGTTCACGACGAACGTCATTCTCACGGGCCCGTCCTCCCCGCCGCGAAGAGGTCTTCCGGGAGGAGCGGCAGGTCGTCGCGGACGATTCCCGTCGCATGCTCGATCGCCGCGGCGATCGCGGGCGCCCCGCCGTCCATCGGCGCCTCTCCGATGCCCTTCGCGCCGCCGCCGGGCCCCTTCGAATAAGGATCCTCCACGAGAATCGTCGTGAAGCGGGGCGCGTCGAGGCTCGTGGGTACGACGTAATTCGTCATGCGGGCATTGAGGATCTTGCCGTCCTGGATGACCATCTTCTCGTTCAGCGCCCAGCCGATCGCCTGCAGCGTTCCGCCCTCGATCTGGCCCTTGCACAGGACGGGATTGATGGCCTTGCCGACGTCCTGCGCGACCCAGAAGCCGATGACCGTCGTCTCGAACGTGTCGAGGTCCACTTCGACCTCGGCGATGTCGCAGCCCCAGCCGAAGACGGGATAGGCGTCGCCGCGGTAGGTCGCGTCGTCCCAGACGAGGTCGGCCGGAGTCTCGTAGGTCTTCTCGGACACGATGGTTCCGTCGCGCGCGATGAGCCGGAGCGCGGCGTCGTCGAATGAGCCGCCATGGTCTTGCCGATTCTGCTCGATGCGCGCGAAGAGGTCGCGCGCGGCGGACTCGAGGATCGAGCCGACGATCATCACCGTGCGGGACGCCACGGTGGGTCCCGAGTCGGGGACAGTCGCGGTGGACGGCGTCGCGAAGTCCACGCGGTCCATCGAGACCCAGAGAGCCTCGGCCGCGATCTGCCGGAAGACCGTTTCCGTGCCCTGTCCGATGTCGGTGGACGCCGTGCGGATCGTGAAGCGCGGCTTCTTCTCCTTGAGAATCCGGAACATGTCGATCGCGACGCGGCCCTTCAGCTTGCGCTCGCCCGAGCCCGTGAAGCCGGCGCCGTGGAGGAACACGCTCGCGCCGATGCCGCGCGCCTTCCGGGACGCGGAGCCCCCCGGCGCGGGCCGCCGGAGGATCGCCGAGACCGGTCGCGCCACCGCGGCCGGTCCAAGCGCCGCGCGCTTCCGGTCCCAGCCGCTCGCCTTCCGGGCCTCCTCGACGCACCGTTGGACGCCGACCGACTCCTTCAGGAATTGGCCCGTCGGCGTCGTGTCCCCGACGCGGAGGAGGTTCTTCTCGCGTAGGGCGAGCGGATCGGCCGACAGCTCGCGCGCGATGCGGTCCATGTGCCTCTCGATCGCCCAGATCGTCTGCGGGGCTCCGAACCCCCGGAAGGCGCCGTTCGGAGGCGTGTTCGTCGCCACGGCGATCGCCTCGATCGCGACGTGCTCCCAGCGGTACGCGCCGGCGGCGTGGAGCGCGCCACGCGACAGCACGACGGGCGTGAGCGTGACGTACGCGCCGCCATCCATGACGATCCTGACCGACACGGCCGACAGGTTGCCCTCGCGGTCGCAGCCCGACGAGATCGTCACCTCGCAGGGATGGCGCTTCGTCGTCGCCTCGATGTCCTCCTGCCGGTCGTAGATCATCTTCACGGGCCGGCCGCTCTTCTTCGCGAGGAGGAGGGCGTGAAGCGCGAGGAGCGTCGGGTACTCCTCCTTGCCGCCGAACCCCCCACCCGTGACGGCTTGCGTCACGTCCACGTGAGCGTCGTCCAGGCTGAACGTGCGCATGACGCCCTTGTGGACGTAAAACGGACACTGGAGTGAGCCCACGAGGTGGGCTCCGCGCGCGTCCCAGAACGCGAGCATTCCCTGCGGCTCGATGTAGAGCTGCTCCTGGTGATGCGTGCGATACGTTCCCGTGAGACGCACGGCGCTCTCGGCGATGGCCTTCGCCGCGTCGCCTTTCGAGATCCTGTACGTGGCGAAGATGTTGTCGGGACCGTGAATCTGCGTCTTGCGCCCGAGCGCGTCGGCAATGGTGAGGATCGGCGGGAGCGGGTCGATTTCGGGCGTGAGGGCGCGCAGCGCGCGCGCGAGGCGCACGGGGTCCTCGGCCGCCACGAGCGCGATCGGCTCGTAAGCGTGGCGGATATCGTCGGACGCGAGGACGGGCTGGTCCTCCTCGATGAGCGCCACGACGTTCACGGGCACGTCTTCGGCGGTCACGACCGTCACGCCGGTCCAGTCGAACGAGGGGTCCCGCCGGATGCCGCGCAGCCGTCCGCGCGCCACGGGACTGCGGAGCGTCGCGCCCAGCAGGACGCCCGGCCGCGTGAGATCGTCGACGTAGCGAGCGGTCCCGGTGACCTTGGCCGGTCCGTCCGCGCGCGGGACGCTACGGCCGACGAGTGCCATCCGGGTCAGTCTCCCGTGACGTCCCGGAGCGCGGCTTCGACGTCGGTGAAGCGGAACTTGAAACCGAGCGCTGCGGCTTTCCTCGGGACGACCCGTTGCCCGTCGAGCACCACCGTGGCCATCTCGCCGAGGAGGAGCCGCACGGCGGCCGCGGGCGCCGGGAACAGGCTCGGCCGGTGGAGGGCGTGGCCCAGCGCCTTCGCGAACTCCTTCATCGTGACCGGATTCGGAGCGGTCCCGTTGATCGGGCCCGTTGCCTTCGGGTTCTCGATCGCAAAGGCGAAGAGGGCCACGAGGTCGTCCCGGTGGATCCACGACATCCACTGCTCTCCGCTTCCGATGGGTCCACCGGCGAACGCCTTGAACGGCGGAAGCATCTTCGCGAGGGCGCCTCCATCTCCACCGAGCACGACGCCGGTCCGGAGGAGAACGACGCGCACGCCCAGAGGCTCCGCCCTCCTCGCGGCCCCTTCCCACGCCACGCACGTCGTCGCGAGGAAGTCGGTCCCGGGCGGGCTGTCCTCGTCGAGGGTCTCGTCGCCGTGCGGCCCGTAGTACCCGACGGCCGCCGCGTTCACGAGGACCGACGGCTTCACGGCGGCCTTTTCGATCGCGGCACAGAGCCGCGCCGCCGCGTCGACGCGGCTCGCGAGGATTCGGTGCTTGGCGGCCTCCGTCCAGCGCTGGGCGATGCTCTCGCCCGCGAGGTTCACGATCGCGCCGGCGCCGTCGACCCAGGATTCCCACGTGGCGCCGGGCGCCCACGACACGACGTTGATCCCCGGGTGTAGCTGGTCGCGCGAGCGGGAGGCGTCGCGGGTGAAGAGCACGACCTCGTGCCCTTTCGCGAAGAGGTTCTCGCTGAGCCTCGAACCGATGAACCCGGTTCCTCCCGTGACGATGACGCGCATTCCACGCTCCTTGCGCTCCATCGTACCGAAAATGCGCCGCCGTATAGTCCGGACGTCATGAGCAGGCGTTTTGCACCTTGCGCCGCCGTTCTCCTCGCCGTGGTCGCGGGAGCCTCGGGGACGGCGGGAGCCGGCGCCGTGCCCACGGGCACGCCGGACGTGGACGCCCGGGAGCTCGTGAGGCGCGTCGTGAAAAGCCAGCGCCGCGTCGAGGCCGCGTTTGCCGGCTCGACGTTCGACCAGCGCGAAGTGAAGACCACCTGGGGCGCGGACGGCCGGGCGAAGGAGGTCGTGTCGCGGCTGTTCTACGTCCTGTCGGGCGACGCCGACGTGGCAGGGTCGCGCGATCTCGTCGAGGTGGATGGCCGTCCGGCGACCGAAGACGAGAAGCGAAAGGCGAGGGAAGAGGACGAAAAGGGGAGGAAGAGGCGCGTCGAGCAGAAGGCCGCCGCCGAGGCCCGCCAGGCCGAGAGGGTCTCCGGTGACGAAGACGATCCTCTCGTGGGCCGGCGGCGGCTGTCCGAGCTCATCGACCGCTTCTTGATTCGCGTCGTCGGGGAAGAGATCGTCGAGGGCCGTCCCGCCTACGTGCTCGAGTTCTCACCCGATCCGGCGGCACCGCTCGCGAAGAATCTCGGGGATCGCGCGCTCAACGCGCTGGCCGGGCGCGTCCTCATCGACGCGGTGGACTTACAGGTGCGTTCCGTCGTCGCGCACCTCACGAAGCCCGTGAAAGTGGCCGGGGGAATCGCCGCCCACGTGAAGGAGGGCGAAGTTGTGTATACCGGCCAGCCGCTCGGGGGCGACCTGTGGTTTCCGTGCGTGGTCGAGCTCCGGGTGACCGGGAAGACGGCTCTCTTTTTCCGTCTCGATACGTCCTTCCGTTTCGAATTCGCAAATCTGAGGAGGTTCCGCGTGGACACGGACAGCCGTACCGCCGGGAACCAGGGGAGCATTCCATGACGCCGAGCCGTCGCCGTACTTTTCTTCTGGGCGCCATTGCCCTCTTCGCCGCCGCGTTCGCGTGGGCTTACTGGCTCTCGCTGGTTCCCGCGACACATGCGGATCACGACCACGGGATGCTGAACCTCGACGGCGGAGGCCACCTCAACGTCCTGACGCGCGACGGGAAGAAGCGGAATCTCGTCGGGCGCCCGGGGAAGACCCTCGTCGTTCACTTCTTCTCGACGGCGGCCGATGGGGCGGCTCCGGAGCTCGCCGGGATCTTCCGGACGCAGGAGGAGATGAAGGCGGATGCCGGAATGGAATTCGTCCTCATCGCCCACGACCGCGACTTTCAGACTCTCGACGGGTGGTTGAAAGAGAAGGGGCTCGTGCCGCCGCTGCCGGCGACGATCGTGCTCGATCCCGACGGGGACGTCACGAGCAAGATCAACTCGAAACGCCCCCTCGAGACGATGTTCTTCACCGCGGACGGAAAGCTCTCTTCGCAGGCGCGCGGCCGGCTGGAATGGCCGGACGGCGCCCTCGGCCACATCGCGAAGGCGCGAAGCGGCGAGGCGATCGAATAGCGGCTACTTCTTCGCGGGAGCCGGGTCGTCCGACGCGTGATCGGCGACGTACTTCCAGGAGCCGTCCTTCTGATGGGCGGCCACGGCGCACCAGGTCCCGACCTCCGTCGTCGACGCGCCGCCGGCCTTCGGTACGGTCGTGATCTTGAAGGCGCCCCAGCCCGCCGAGACGTGGCCGGACGACTGGTACTTCGTGTCCATGACGGCGGCGTCCGTCACCTTGACGTCCTTGAGCCAGCCGGCGTAGGCGTCGGCGATGGCCTTCTTGCCCTTGAGCGCGCCCATGCCCGGGAGGACGAGGACCGCGTCGTCCGCGTACAGCGCGGCGCAGGCGGCGGCGTCGTTGGCGAGCATGGCCTTGACCCATGCGCTGTCCACGGTCATCAGCCCGTGTTTGGGCGCCGCGTCCGCGGCGGCCAAGGGTCCGGCTGCGAGGGCAGCGCATGCCAAAAGAACGACGATTCCGGCTCGTTTCATCGAATTCTCCTTTTCATTCTGACGGTACCGAGATTCTATCTCAGGTGGATCGCCGGGAGGATTCGCCGAGCGTGATCAGGACCACCGCTCCGACGATCACCGCGGCCGCCACGAGTGTGCGTGCTCCGACCTCCTCGTTCGCGAGGAGCCACCCCAGGAACACGGCCACGACCGGGTTCACGAACGCGTATGTCGAGGCGAGAGCGGGAGAGGCGGCGCGCAGGAGCCAGACGTAGGCCGTGAACGCGACGAGCGAGCCGAAGACGACGAGGTAGGCGACGGCTGCGGCGGATTTAGCCGAGACGAGCGACGGTGAGAAGCGGGACCACTCTCCCGCAACGCCGGAGGCGCAGCCGAGGAGGACGCCCCCGGCCAGCATCTGGAGCGCCGTCGCCTGGAGGGGCGAGGCCGGCAGGACGAGATGGCGCGAGAGGAGAGAGCCCAGCGCCCACGCGAAAGACGCGAAGAGGATCGCCGCCGCTCCTGCACCGTCCACGCGGGCGCCCGAGAGGCCGCCGGCGGGCCCCACCAGGATGAGGACGCCGGCAACACCGAACGCGATCCCGACGAGCGCGCGCCCTGACGGGCGTCTTCGCTCCTGTGGGAGCGTGGCCGCGAGGAGGACGATGAAGAGGGGCTCGACGCCGATGAGAAGGGCCGCGACGCCTGACGGGACCCGCTGCTCGGCCCAGACGACGCCGCCGTTGCCGCACAGGAGCATCAGACCGCCCGTGAGGAACGCGGGGGGGAGATCGCGCAAGGCGATGCGCGGCGCTCCTCGCCACTTCACCCACGCGAGGAGGAGACCTCCCGCGACGAGATACCGGGCCGAGGCCATCGTGAACGGAGGGATCGTCTCGACTCCCCAGCGGATCGCGAGGTACGTCGAGCCCCAGACGACGTACACGATCGCGAGGGCGAGCCAGACGCGCGAGGCCCGGACGGGAGTGGTCAAGGCGCGACCATCGCCTCCCACACGGCGCGCGACATCTTCTTCGCGGCGGCGTACACACGCTCGCGGCCTTCCTCGTTCGCGCCGAAGTCGTTTGCGAGGATGACGAGCACGTATTCGCGCCCGTCGGGGAGGCGGACGACGGCGGCATCGTGCTGCGAGGTGGACATGCTTCCCGTCTTGTGGCCCACGACCGCGCCCGATTGGGGGTGCAGCCCCGCCGGGATCTCTTCGTTGAACGTCTGGCCGATCAGGATCTGCCACGCCTTCGCCTTCGCTGCCGCCGAGAGCCTCGGGGTGCGCACGACGGCCTCCATGATCGCCCCCATCCCCGCGGCGTCCGTCTCGTTGTTGAGGCCCTTTTCGAACGCCTTCGAGTCCTCCACGCACCGGCGCACATGGACCGTCGGCGCGCCCAGCTCGTTCGTGAACGTCTGGACCTCGCCGGGCCCGAGAAAGGTCAGGAGGATGTTCGTGGAGAGGTTGGACGAACGCACGATCATCTCGTTCGCGAGAAACTCGATCGTGGCCGTTTTCCCGAGGTATGCGGCCGTTGGCCCGTCGTTGTCCTCCAGACCGATCGAGAACGGCGATCCGTCGACGAGGCTCTTGAACTCGTTCTTCACCGCGAGGGTGTCCGTGAGCTTCACCGTTCCCAGGTCCACGCGGCGCAGAAGCTCGAGAAGGACAGGTGTCTTCATCGTGGAGGCCGCGTGCATGATCAGAGAGGGATTCTTCGAAAGGGAAAGACCGCTGGCGAAATCCTTGAAGTACACGCCGAAGCGCGCCCCGCTGCGGTCGGCAATCGAGTCGAGCGTGGCCCGAAGCGTGGCCGCTTTCGCCGCATCGAACCGGGGCC
>JARXKK010000110.1 GCA_030278895.1 Acidobacteriota bacterium | reverse complement strand
TATTCCTTGTCGACGACCTTCTTGCCGTGCTTGCGCAGGATCGTCTCGCATGCGTTCGCGAAGATGCCGGCGTACCGCCCGACCTGATCCGCCTCGGGCGCGAGCGACGGGTGGACCTTCGTGAGCCTGTCGTGCGTGATGACGCCCTTGAGGCGCTTGTGGGCGTACTCCGTGAGAATGCCGCGCTGCGCGAGCGGGCTCCTGAGCGCGCTCTGGACTTCCTTCAGCGAGTCGCCCAGCTCCTTCATGCCCGAGAGGGCGATGAGGAGGCGGAGGATCTCGTTCGTGCCCTCGAAGATCATGTTGATGCGGCTGTCGCGAAGCGCGCGCCCGTAGGGGTACTCGTTCATGAAGCCGTTGCCGCCCGCGACCTGCAGGCCGTCGTTGATGTTCTGCCAGAGGACTTCCGTGCCGAAGACCTTGCAGCACGCGCCCTCGAGGGAATAGTCGCCGACGTGCCGGTCCACGAGGCCGGCGGTCAGGTAGACCATCGACTCGAGCACGTACGTGGTCGCCGTCATCCGCGTGATCTTGTGGCGGATCATCTCGAAGTCGGCGATGCGGGTCTTGAACTGCTTGCGCTGCGTGGCGTGGTCCACGGCGAGCTTGATCATCATTTTCGAGCCGCCGACCGAGCCCGCGCCGAGAGAGGTGCGTCCCGTATTCAGCGTTTCGAGGGCAATCTTGAAGCCGTGCCCCTTCTCACCGATGAGGTTCGCAGCGGAGACGCGGCAGTTCTCGAAGATGATCTGGCAGGTCGAGGACGCGCAGAGGCCGAGCTTCTTCTCCTCGGGCCCGCGCGAGAGGCCGGGGAGCGTGCCGTCCTCGTTGGCAACGACCGCGAAGCAGGCGATTTCCTTGTGGCCGTCCTTCTCGGCGGGTACACCCGGGATCTTCGCGAACACCGAGAAAAATCGGGCGAAGCCGCCGTTCGAGATCCACTGCTTCGTGCCGTTGAGGACGTACTCGTTGGTGGACGCGTCGTAAACGGCGGTCGTCTTCAGGGAGCCCGCATCCGATCCGGCTTCCGGCTCGGTGAGGCAGAACGCCGCGATCAGCTTTCCGCTCGCGAGGTCGGGCAGCCATTTCTTCTTCTGCTCTTCGTTTCCGAAGAGGACGACCGGCTTGCAGCCGATGGAGAGGTGGGCGCCGATCACGATCGAGGCCGACGCATCGAGCGGTGCGACCGTCTCCGTCATCCGGCAGTAGGCCGCCGACCCGAATCCGCTGCCGCCGTACTCCTCGGGAATCGTCATCCCCAGCACGCCCAGCTCGCCCATGGCCTTGACGGCCTCGCGGGGGAACCAGTGCTCCTTGTCCATCTTGTCGGAGTCCAGATGCGCCGCGTCGAATTCCGTGTAGGCATTCGCGAAGGCCTCCACGGTCTCCTTCATGTCCTGGGGAATCTCCGGGAACGGGAAGACGAGGTCCTCGGCGATGTGGCCCGCGAACAGCGTCTTGAGGAAAGACTCGACTTCGACGGTGGTTTCGGGCTTCGTCTCTTCTTTGACTGTGGACATCTCTGTTCCCCTTATTCGAAAAATTTCTTGTTCGTTCTCGCCATCTCGACGAGGAGCGCAGCGGGCTCGAATCGCGGACCCTTTTCGGCCGCGAGCCTCTTCAGGCCGTCGACGACCGCCGTCGCGCCGAGCGAGTCGGCGTAAGCGCAGAGGCCTCCGCGGAACGGCGGGAAGCCCGTGCCGAAAATCATCGCGAGGTCGAGCTTCGCGGGGCTCGCGACGATGCCGTCTGCGAGACAGAGCGCCGCCTCGTTGATCATGGGGAGGAGGAGACGCACTTCTGTTTCGGAAGAAGAAAGATTCGGATTCTTAGAAGGGGCCGAGAGACCAAGGACGGCGTAGACGGCGCTGTCGGGCCCTCCGCGTCTTTCCCCTTCATAGAAATAAAATCCTCTCTTCGCCTTCCTTCCCAATCGCCCGTCTGCCACGAGCTTCTCGAGCGCCGGATCTCCGGGCATCCGCACGGGGAACGCGCTCGCCATCGTGCCGGCCGCTTTCACGGCGACGTCGATCCCGACGTCGTCCAGGAGCTCGAAGGGGCCGACCGGCATCCCGAAGGCCCGCATCGCCTTGTCGACCGCTGCGAAATCGGCGCCCTCGAGAAGGAGCCGCGCCGCCTCGCCGATGTACGGGCTGAGGATGCGGTTCACGAGAAAGCCCGGCGCGTCCTTCACGACGACCGGCGTCTTCCCCATCTTCTTCGCGAGATCGAAGACCGTCGCCGTCACCTCGGGATCCGTCTTCTGTCCGTAGATGATCTCGACGAGCGGCATCTTGTGGACGGGGTTGAAGAAGTGCATGCCCACGACGCGCTCGGGATGCACGGCCTTCGAGGCGATCTCCGTGATCGGGAGCGTCGACGTGTTCGACGCGAAGATCGCCGTCGGTGACGCCACGTGCTCCCAGTCGGCGAGGACCGCCTGCTTGACGGACATCTTCTCGAGCACGGCTTCGATCGTGATGTCGCAGCCCTCGAAGCCCGCGTATTCCAGCGAGCCGCCGAGAAGCGACATCTTCGCCGCGAATTCCGCGCGGGTCATCCGGCGCTTTTTGACCTTCTCTTTCCAGATGCGGGCCGCCTGCGCGAATCCGAGCGCCAGCGCCTCGGGTTTGATGTCTTTCATGCGCGTCGGAAAGCCCTTGTCGGCCGCGAGCTGCGCGATGCCGCCGCCCATGGCGCCCGCGCCGAGAACGCCGACCCGTCCGATCTTCCGGGGTTTGACCCGTGCGCCGGCCCCGCCGAGACCCTCGACGCCGGTCTCCTTCTTGACCTCCTCCATCCGGAAGAAGAGGCCCACGAGACTCCGCATCACGGGCGTGCCGATGAGCGATCCGACCCCTTCGACCTCGAGCTCGAGCGCTTCAGCGAACGGAAGCGAGAAGCCCTTCTCGACGACGGCCAACGCCGCGAGCGGCGCCGGGTAGTGCCCCTTCGTCTCCTTCAGGACGGACTGGCGCGCCTTCGAAAAAACGATCCCCTTGCCCGGACCCTCGAGGAGCCTCTCGGCGAGCTTCGGCGCGCGAACGCGCGCGGGTCCGCCTCCCGGCCCCGCGTTCGAACGTTTCTTCGAGCCGAACTTCCCGCGGGCGAAATTCTTCGCCCATTCCTCGAGGATCGCCTGGGGAACGACCTCGTCCACGAGACCGATCCTCTTCGCGCGCTTTCCGTCGAGCACCTTGCCCGCGAGGATGACGTCGAGCGCGTTCGCGAGGCCGACCATTCGGGGAAGGCGCGTCGTGCCGCCCCATGCCGGCAGGATGCCCAGCTTGATTTCCGGGAGCCCGATCTGCGCCTTCTTCGAGTCGGAGATGAGGCGCCAGTCCATCGAGAGCGCGGTCTCGCAGCCGCCGCCCACGCAGGCGCCGTCGATCGCGGCCACCGTGGGAAACGGAAGATTTGCGAGCTTGTTGAAGGTCCGGTGGGGTCCCCGGATCATCTCGGGGTCCGCGTTCCGTTCGGCCTTGGCGATTTCGTTCACGTCCGCGCCGGCGATGAAGATGCCGGGCTTCGCGGAGAGGAGAAGCAGCGCCCGGACGTCGGACCGGCCCGCGAGCGAATCCAGGACGCGGTCGAACTCCTTCATGACGGGCGTCGAGAACTTGTTCACCTTTTCACCGGGCGTGTCGAATACGAGAACGGCGAGCCCGTCCCCCTCGATCGTCAGGCGGAAAGGAGAGAGCACCGCCGCGGGCGCCGCGAGAGGAACCGTTTCGTCGACGAGAGTGGACATCACACCGCCTCCAGGAGGATCGACGCGCCCTGCCCGCCCCCGACGCAGAGCGTCGCGAGGCCATGCGCCACCTTGCGGCGGCGCATCTCGAGGAGGAGCGTCAGGATGAGGCGCGTGCCCGAGCATCCGACCGGATGCCCGAGGGCGATCGCGCCGCCGTTCACGTTCAGGGCGTCCTCCGGGATCGCGCCGAGCTCGGGCGACTTCTCGAAGGCGTCGAGGTTCGCGAGGACCTGGGCCGCGAACGCCTCGTTGATCTCGACGAGGCCCACGTCCTTCATCGAGAGGCCGGCCTTCTTGAGGGCGATCGGCGTCGAACGCGAGGGCCCGAGGCCCATGCGCTCGGGTTCGAGGCCCGCGAAGCCCCAGCCCGAGATGCGTCCGAGAGGCTTCAGCCCGTGCTTCAGGACGTAGTCCTCGGACGCCACCACGACCGCCGCGCCGCCGTCCGTGATCTGGGAGGAGTTGCCCGCCGTCACCGTGCCGAATTTCCGGTCGAAGAACGGCCGGAGCTTGGCAAGGGCCTCCATGGTCTGGTTCTCGCGGACTCCGTTGTCGAACGTGAGCATGCGGTCGTAGTCCGGCGGAACCGGCACGGGAACGATCTCCTCATTCAGCTTCGCGCGCGCCGCGAACGCCCGGTGGTGCGACCGCAACGCAAACGCGTCCTGCATCTCCCGCGTCAGACGGCCTTCCTTGGCGAGGATCTCGGCCGTATCGCCCATGCCGAGGTCGCACACGGGATCCGTGAGACCTTCCTTGAGCCCGATGACCGGGTTGAAGAGGTCTTTCCAGGGCATCTTCGAGAAGGCCGAAATCCGCTGCCCGGCGGTCTTCGACATCCCGGCCTTCGTGAAGACCTCCTTGACCCCGTTGCGATAGAGAAACGGAATTTGCGTCATGTTCTCGACGCCGCCCGCGAGGACGACGTCGGCCTCGCCCATCGCGATGAGGCGGGCGGCCTCCACGACGGACTCGATGCCCGAGGCGCAGTTGCGCGATACGGAGTGCGCGGGCTTCTCTTTTGGCACGCCGGCGCGGAGCGCGATGATGCGCGCGATGTTCGCGGCGTCGACAGGGGTCGCGATGTTGCCGAAGATGGCCTGGTCGATGGCCGCGGGCTCGACGCCCGCGCGCGCCATCGCCTCGACGGCGGCCGTGCGGCCGAGGTCGACCGCGGAGACGCCGGCGTAGTCCGTGCCGGCCCGCGCGAACGGCGTCCGCGCGCCGTGAACGACGAATGCTGCTTTGCTCACTGGGGCTTTCTCCTGCGCCTCGCGGCGGTTGAAATGTCTTTTGCGCCGAAACCCTCGAGGAGCGTGCCCACGAGCTGCTTCGCGTTCGCGGACGGCCTCTTCTCCCCCGACAGCAGCCACTCCGAGAGGATCTCGTCGGACGCTCCGAAGAGGATGCGCACGGCGAGGCGCGGCTCGAGATCGCGGCGGAACTCGCCGTTCGCGATCCCGTCGCGGAGGACCCCGCCGAGGAGCCGGAAATACTCCACGAGCTTGCTGCGGGAGAAGCGCTCGACGAGTCGAGCGCTCCGGCGCAGCTCGATCTGGAACACGGACGCGAGGTCGCGATCGGAACCGATGAACTCGAGGTGGAGATGGACGAGGTCCGTCAGCCGCTCGCCCGCCGGCCCCTTCGAGCGCGCAATGGCACGCCCCTTCGCGAGAACGTCGTCCATCGACTCGTCGAAGACGACGCCGAGAAGGTCTTCCTTGTTGCGGAAATAGAGGTAGACCGTCCCCTCGGCCACCTTCGCCGCGGCGGCGATCTCGGCGATGCGGGCTTCGTGGAAACCCCGCTGTCCGAACGTCCGGACGGCCGCCTCGAGAATGCGGCGCCGCTTCGCGGGATCGGCTCCGAGAGGCGCGCGATCTTCAGGGGCGGCCTCGGCGGCGGTCGCGGGGACCGCCTGCGGGAGCCCGGAACGACCCGCTGAATGAGCCATCACTCAGTAGGCTATGACGCGGCGCGCCACGCTGTCAAGGACCTAATCCTGGAAGAGGGCCAGCGTCTCCGCGGAGGCCCACTCGAGAGTGGCGACGTCGTTCGAGACGAGCGTGCCCGCGTCGCCGCGCAGGATGCGGGGAATGTCTTCGAGGGAGCCGATTCCCGCCGTCCTGCCCGTCCGCTGGGCGAAGTCCCGCGCCGCCTCGACTTTCGGCCCCATCGAGCCCGACGCGAACTCGAAACGAGAGAGAGCCGCGGGCGACGCGCGGCGGATGGCGCGCGCGTCCTTCGTTCCCCATCCCACGACGACGGCCGAAACGTCCGTTGCCATGATGAAGGCGTCGGCCTCGACCTGTTGCGCGAGAAGAGACGCGACGCGGTCCTTGTCGATCACCGCCTCGACGCCTCGCAGTTTTCCGTCCTCTCCGTATACGGTGGGAATCCCGCCCCCTCCCCCGCAGATCACGATCGTTCCCTTCTCGAGGAGCCAGCGCACGGGGCGGAGCTCGAAGATGCGCTTCGGCAGAGGCGACGCCACGACGCGCCGCCAGTGGGCGCCGTCCTTCGCCACGGTCCAGCCCCGCTCTTTCGCGAGGCGGTGCGCGTCCTCCTCGGAGTAGACGGGGCCGATCGGCTTCTTCGGGTTCTGGAACGCCGGGTCCGCGGGATCGACCTCGACCATCGTGAGCAACGTCGCGAAGGGCTTCTCGAACGGCAGGAGGTTTCCGAGCTCCTGCTCGATCAGGTAGCCGATCATCCCCTCGGTCTGCGCGCCGAGGACGTCGAGCGGGAAGTGCGCGGCGCCCTGACCCGACTCGGCCTGGAGCGCGAGAAGGCCCACCTGCGGGCCGTTGCCGTGCGAGATGATGAGCTCGTGCTCCGCCGCGATGGGCGCGAGAGCCACCGCGGCCCGGCGCACGTTCGCGCGCTGGTTTTCCGCGGTCATGGGCTCTCCGCGGCGCAGCAGGGCGTTCCCTCCGAGGGCGACGACGACGCGCATGATTCCCGAATCCCGGACCGAGCGTCCGGTCTACGCGCCCGACCCCTCGTACATCCCGTCGATCAGGCGCCTGAAGTGCTCGTCCACGATGCGCCGCTTCACCTTGAGCGTCGGCGTGAGCTCGCCGCTCTCGATCGTCAGGTCGCGCGGCAGAATCACGAACCGGTTGATGAGCATCTCGTGCGGCTTGCCCATGTTCCACTCGTCGACGGCACTCTGATAGATCGCGACGACCCGCGGTTCCTTGACGAGATCCTCCGTGGAAACGCTGCCGAGGCCGTTCTCCTTCGCCCAGCTCGCGAGCTTCTCGAAATTCGGGACGAAGAGGCAGGACAGGAACTTCCGCCGGTCGCCGATGACGATGGGAAGGGAGACGAACGGATGGCCCTTGAGATGTCCCTCGATCGGAGCAGGAGCGATGTTCTTGCCGTTCGAGTTGACGAGGATTTCCTTCTTCCGGTCCGTGATCATGAGGAATCCGTCCTCGTCGATGCGGCCGATGTCTCCCGTGTGGAACCAGCCGTCCGCGTCGATCGCCTCGGCGGTCTCCTTCGCCTTGTTGAAGTAGCCCTTCATGACGTGCGGTCCGCGCGTCAGGATCTCCCCGTCGGGCGCGATCCGGCATTCGACGCCGGGCACGATCTTCCCCACCGTGCCGAGCCGCCAGGCCGTGGGGCACGCCAGGGCGATGACCGGGCTCGTCTCGGTGAGGCCGTAGCCCTCGTAAACCTCGATGCCGACCGCCCAGAAGAATTCCGCAAGCTCCTTCGCGAGGGGCGCGCCGCCGGAGATCGCGAAACGAAAGCGGGAACCGAGGGCCGCGCGCACCTTGCGGTATACGAGCCTCTCGTAGACGAAGTGCTCGAGGGCGAGGCCGAAACCCGGCGTCTGCTTCTTCGCGCGGAGCGCCGTGACTTTCTTGCCTGCTTCGATCGCCTTCTGGAAGAGCTTCTGCTTGCCCGGCGACGCCTTCGACAGATTCTCCTGCACACGCCCGTAGACCTTCTCGTAGACCCGGGGCACCGCGCCGAAGAGGTGCGGGTTCACCTCGGAGAGGTTGTCGCGCAGCTTGTCGATCGACTCCGCGTACGCGATCGTGACGGACCGGTGGTAGTAGGCGTACTCGATCGTCCGTTCGAAGACGTGCGAGAGGGGCAGGAACGACAGGGCGACGGCACCAGAGTCGAAGGGCACGATGGAGCAGGCCGCCACGACGTTCGAGACGAAGTTGCTCTGCGTGAGCATCGCGCCCTTCGGCTCGCCGGTCGTGCCGGACGTGTAGATGAGGGTCGCGAGGTCGGAGGGCTGGCGCGCGTCGGCGCGCTTCTCGAAGGCCGCAGGATCGGCCGCGTGCGCGATGCGGCCCGCCTCCAGGATGCCCGCGAAGGGCACCGTGCCCGCGAGCGACGACCCGTCGAGCACGATGATGTGCTTGATCGCCTGTTTGACCTCGGGAGACGCGTCCTTCGCCGCGAGGACCTTCGCCGCCTGCTCGGACGTCGACGCAAAGGCGACCGTCGCGCCCGAGTCCTTGATGAGGTACGCCACCTGCTCGGTGACCATCGTCGGGAACACCGGCACGAGGACCGCGCCGTAACACTGGCAAGCGAAGTCCACGATCGACCACTCGGGTCGGTTGTCCGAGAGCAATGCCACGCGCCCGCCCGGTTTCACGCCGAGGCCCTCGAGTGCGCACGAAACGGATTTGACGCGGTCCATGAACTCGGCGGTCGAGACGGGGATCCACTTCCCGCCCTGCTTGTGGAGGAGCAGATCCGGCTTCGGCGTGTCCGCGAGATTCCGGAAAATGTCGACGAGAGTCCGTGGCGTCATGTGAAGCCTCCGCAGTCTGTGTCTGAACCGCACGGATTATAGTGGTCTCGTGGCGCTCGCACTCACTCTTTTGTCTGTTTTCACTCTCGCCGGGCTCGTCCTGTCGAGCCTGTCGGGGTGGGCGCTGTCGCACGCGCTCGGCGGCTCGACGTCGGCGGCCCGTCACATCGCCCTCGCGGTGCCGACGGTGCTCTTCTCCCTCTTCACCCAGTCGATGATCCTTTTCTTCTTCATCGGCACGGGGAAGATGCTCAAGGAAGCCGCGGCAAAACGGCCCGATGCGGCCGGACGCGACTACATCCTGGCCCGCGTCAGGGCCTTCAAAATCAAGACCTCGGCGCTCTGCACCTTCGCTCCCCTGTCCGCTCTCGCGACCGGCCTCCTCGGCGTTACCGCGCACACGGGCAAGACGCCCGGCTGGCTCCACCTCGTCGCCGCGATCGCCTGCGTGCTCCTGCACGTCTTCGCGTTCGGACGCGAGGTCGTCGCCATGTCCGCGACGAATCAGCTCATGGACGAGGCCGCCACGCTCGTGCCTCCGGCGCCGGGCGAGACAGCGGAACAGACGTGAAGGTCGCTCTTGTAACGGGCGGAACGAAGCGGCTCGGATTCGAATTCTCGAAGGCATTGGTTCGGAACGGGTATTCGGTCGCCCTTTCCTATAGAAGCAATGCCGAAGAGGCGCGAAACGCAGTAGATTTTCTTAGAAAGGAAGAGGGAGGACGGGCACAGGCGTTCCGATCCGACTTCGCCGACGACGGCGCGCCCTCTTCGCTATTCGAAGAAATCTTCTCTTCTTCTCTGTTTCCCTCTTCATCAGCAGAATCCTCTTCTCCTCCCCGCCTCGACGCCCTCATTCACGCCGCGTCGCCCTGGATCCCGAAGCCGTTCGCGTCGGTGACGCTCTCGGACTGGGAGGCGATCTTTCGCGCCGGTCCGCGCGCCGCGTTCTTCCTCGCTCAGGCGGCGGCGCCCGCGCTTCGCGCCGCGCAGGGCTCGATCCTTCTCGTGTCGGACGTCGCGGCCGTGCAGGCGTGGCCCACGCACGTTCCGCACGCTGCGGCGAAGGCAGCCATCAATTCACTCGTCATGAATCTCGCCGTCGCCCTCTCGCCCGACGTGCGCGTCAACGCGGTCGCTCCCGGAATCGTCCTTCCTCCCGACGACATGAGCGCGGAAGCGGTCGCGGCGCTCGTCGCGAAGACGCCGCTGGCGCGCCAGGTCGGCGTCGCCGACCTGATGGCGATGTCGATCGCCATCCTCGAGAACCGCTCGATGACGGGCCAGGTCGTTGCCGTGGACGCGGGCCGCTCGATCGTCTAGCCGGACGCAGGCGCGGTCTCGAACTCGGCGATTTCTTCGACGAGCTTCCGTGCGAACAGCGTCGCGAAGGCGACGCGGTCTGCCGCGAGACGCCGGCCCGCCTCGGTGAGGAAGCGCGCGGCCGCCATCTTCTCCTCGATCTCTCGCGCCATCTCCGCGAGCGTCATGCGCTCGCGAGATCCCGCGACGAGGATCTGCGTCACGCCATACGCGCCGACGGACTCGAGGAGCATCGCGTCGTGAACGATCATCTCCTCGGGCGTCTTCGGCGAGGACTCGAGGCGGGAGAGAGAGGAAGAAAGAGAAGAGATTTCTTCGAGTGGAATATGGAGAGAACGCAGAAGAAGGGACTCGCGGCCGTCGCGGGTGATACGGCGAGCGGTCGGAAGCGCGGCGAACACACACAGAAGAAAGAGACGATCGGAATTCGCTGCGGCGGTGTCCCCAGTCCCTCTTCCCCTTTCAAAGAAATCTTCCGAAATCTTCAGTCTTCTCTCGACGAACCCGAAGTTCGTAGCGCCGTCGATGCCGACTGAAAGCGGCCTCACGAAGTCCAGGATCTGTTTGCGCGCGGCGGCGTCGAGCGTGAGCGTCACGCGGCGATGATAGGTCCCGGCGGCATAATCCCCGGATGAACTCTCCCAGGTTGCTCCTCTCTGGCCTTGCCGTTTCCGCTGCCTTCGCCGCCGCTCTCGTCTCCTGCGGCCGGGCGGAGCCCCCCGCGAAGCCGGCGGGATTCCGCGTGGCGCTCCTGACCCCCGGCCCGATCTCCGACGCCGGCTGGAACGCGGGCGCATACGAAGGCCTCAAGGCGATCGAGAAGGAGCTGGGCGCATCCGTCTCGCACGTCC
>JARXKK010000109.1 GCA_030278895.1 Acidobacteriota bacterium | reverse complement strand
AGCTGGACATCACGCTCATCTCGCCGATCGCCATGGAAAAGGGCCTCAAGTTCGCGATCCGCGAGGGCGGCCGCACGGTCGGCGCCGGCACGGTTACCGAGATCCTGGCTTAGGAAAACGAGATTCAAATGGCCAACGACAGAATCCGCATCCGACTCAAGGGTTACGACTATCGGATCCTCGACCAGTCGACGACGGAGATCGTCGACACGGCGCGGCGCTCGGGCGCGAAGGTGGCGGGGCCGATCCCGCTCCCGACGACGATCGCGCGCTGGACGGTGAACCGTTCGCCGCACGTCGACAAGAAGTCGCGCGAGCAGTTCGAGATGCGGACCCATAAGCGTCTTCTCGACATTTTCGAGTGGACGCCGCAGACGGTCGACGCGCTCACGAAGCTGGAGCTTCCGGCCGGCGTCGAAGTCGAAATCCGGACGATGGGCAAGTAGGAATTCGGGCGCGGCGAGGAAAGAAACATGATCAACGGAATTCTGGGACGCAAGATCGGGATGACCCAGGTCTTCGAGGCGGACGGCACGGTCGTGCCGGTCACCGTCGTCGAAGCCGGGCCCTGCCTGGTCGTCCAGCGCAAGACGAAGGACAACGACGGATACGACGCCCTCCAGCTCGGACTGGTCGGGCGCGTCTCGCCGCGGCGCCTCACGGCTCCCGCGAAGGGCCACTTCGAGAAGGCGGGCGTGCCGCCCACGAAGACCCTGGGCGAGGTGCGGTGCGACGCCGACGAGAAGGCGGCTCCGGGGGACAAGGTTCTCTGCGACATCTTTGCGGAAAAGGAGCACGTCGACGTCGTCGGCGTGTCCAAGGGCAAGGGCTTCCAGGGCGTCATGAAGCGGCACGGCTTCGCCGGCGGCGCAGCGACGCACGGCTCCATGTTTCACCGGGCCCCCGGCTCGATCGGCCCCTCGGCCTTTCCGTCGAGGGTGTACCCCGGCACGCGGATGTCGGGCCGCATGGGCGGCAAGCAGACGACGATGAAGAACCTCATCGTCGTGCGGGTGGACACGGAAAACCATCTGCTCTATCTCCGGGGCGCGGTTCCGGGAGCTCGCAACACGGTCGTCAAGATCGTGAAGAAGCTCTCCGGCAAGGCCGGCCGCGGGGCGGCGGCGTAAGGGGACGATGATGGCGACGACCAGAAAAACCCCCGCTGTCACCAAGAAGGCACCGGCGGCGCGCAAGGCGGCTTCCGGCTCCTCAAGAGCGAAGACCGCTGAAATCCCTGCCGCGAAGAAGGCCGGCCCGGCGGGCGGCGCCGCGTCGCTGACTCTCCCGCTGCGCAATCTCAAGGCCGAAAAGGTCGGCGAGGTCACGCTGCCCGAGGAGATTTTCGGCGTGCCGTTCCGCCGACACCTCGTGTGGGAAGTCGTCAAGCAGATCCGGGCGCGCGAGCACCGGGGCACGCACAAGACGAAAGTCCGTTCCGAGGTTTCCGGTTCCGGCAAGAAGCCCTTCAAGCAGAAGGGCACGGGGCGCGCGCGCCAGGGCGGCGGACGTCCGCCGACCCATCGCCACGGCGGCACGGTGTTCGGTCCGAGACCGCATTCGTACGACTTGAAGGTGAACGCGAAGGCGAAGAAGGCGGCCCTCCGCTGCGTCCTCTCCGAGAAGGCGCGCGGCAACCAGGTCGTCCTCCTCGACACGCTCGAGCTGAAGAGCCACAAGACGAAGGACTTCGTGTCCATGCTCGCGAAGCTGGGCGTCGAGGGGAAAACCCTGATCCTCGACCGCAAGGGCAACGTCAACCTCTTCCGCGCGACCGCGAACAATCCGAAGGTCGAGTCCATGGACGTGCTGGGCATCAACGTCTATGACGCCCTGAACGCCGGCACGCTCGTCTTCACCGAGGACGCCCTTCGGACCGCCATCGAGGTGCTGGCATGAGCGAGAGAACGATGCAGTCGGTGCTCGTGCGCCCCGTGCTCACCGAGCGCTCCACGGCGATGAGCCAGGCGCAAAACGTCCTCACGTTCGACGTCGCCCGCGACGCGAACAAGATCCAGATCCGCAAAGCCGTCGAGGCCCTCTTTCAGGTCAAGGTCGACGCCGTCCGCGTCGTCGCCGTGTCCGGGAAGATCAAGAAGGTCGGAAAGTCGATCGGCCGGGCCCAGGACCGCAAGAAGGCCTACGTGAAGCTGGCAAAGGGCCAGAAGCTTCCGGCCCTCTTCGAAGGGGTGTAACTCAGCCATGCCCGTCAAGTCATACAAACCCACGTCTCCCGGCCTCCGCCAGCGGACCACGTCCGATTTCTCGGAGATCACGAAGAGGGGTCCCGAGAAGTCGCTCACGAAGGGCAAGCTCAAGACCGGCGGCCGCGACAGCCGCGGCCACCTCACCTCCTGGTGGCGCGGCGGCGGACACAAGAAGCGCTACCGCACGATCGACTTCAAGCGCGACAAGCACGACATTCCGGCGAAGGTCGCGTCCGTCGAGTACGACCCGAACCGGTCCGCCCACATCGCCCTCCTGAATTACGCGGACGGCGAGAAGCGTTACATCGTGGCGCCCTCCGGCCTCAAGGTCGGCCAGACGATCGTCTCCGGCGCCGCCGTCGACATCGTCGTCGGCAACGCGCTGCCGCTCAAGGCGATCCCGCTCGGCACCGTCGTTCACAACATCGAGTTCAAGCCGGGCCGCGGCGCGCAGATGGCGCGGTCGGCCGGCGCCGCCGCACAGCTCATGGCGAAGGAGGGCGCGTACGCGCTGCTCCGCGTCCCGTCGGGCGAGCTCCGGCGCGTGCGCGTCGACTGCTACGCCACGATCGGGCAGGTCGGCAACCTCGAGCACGAGAACATCTCCATCGGCAAGGCCGGCCGCAACCGCTGGCTCGGCTGGAAGCCGCACAACCGCGGCGTCGCGATGAACCCGGTCGACCACCCGATGGGCGGCGGCGAGGGCAAGACTTCGGGCGGACGCCATCCGACCTCGCCGTGGGGCTGGAAGACAAAAGGCAAGAAGACGCGCAACAACAAGCGGACCGACAGCTTGATCGTCAAGCGCCGCAAGTAGGATTCGAGGAAACACAATGTCTCGTTCCACGAAAAAGGGGCCGTTCGTCGACACGCCGCTCCTCGAAAAGATCACCGCGATGAACGCCGCGGGGGAAAAGCGCGTCCTGAAGACCTGGTCGCGCCGCTCGACGATCCTGCCCGACATGGTCGGGCACACGCTCGCCGTCCACAACGGGAAGAAGTTCATTCCCGTTTACATCTCCGAGAACATGGTCGGGCACAAGCTCGGCGAGTTCTCGCCCACGCGCACCTTCAAGGGCCACTCGGGCAAGAAGGTCGAAAAGGGCGCGACGCCGGGGGCTCCGGGAGCGCCGGGGGCAGCCGGAGCTCCGGGCGCGACCGCCGCGCCTGGCGCGAAGGGCTAAGGGGCGCAGATGGAAGCCGTCGCTCGTCTCCGCCACTATCGGGGTTCGGCCCAGAAGGTCAGGCTCGTCGCCGACCTGATCCGGATGAAGCCGGTCGGGAAGGCTCTCGCCACACTGCGCATCACGCGCAAGAGCTGCTCGTCCGACCTCCTCAAGCTCGTCGAGTCCGCGCTCGCGAACGCCCAGCAGAACGAGTCCGGCGTCGACGCGGACGCGCTCGTCGTCGCGAAGATCCAGGTCGACGAGGCCGGACGCAAGCCCCTTCAGCGCAATTCGATGATCCGCGCGATCTCGAACTACAAGAAGCGCTTCGCGCGCCCGCGCTTCATGAGCGGCCCCCAGGGCCGCATGTGGCTCGTCCCGCGCCCGTTCTGCCACGTGACGGTCATCCTGTCTGATGGCGCCGCTGCACGGAAGGAGGCCGGTCTCAAGGCCGAGGCTCCGAAGCCCCTCGTCAAGAAGCGTCAGGGTCGCGTCGCGGCCGCCGTTTCCGCCGCCGCGCATCGCCCCGGCCGCGAAAACCGGGCCGTCGAGCGCGCGCACAAGAAGGTGGCGTCCGACGAGAAGCGCGCCGAGCGGGTCGAAGCCGCCGAAGCGAGCGGGGAAAAGCACGAAAAGCACGAGAAGAAGTCGAAGAAGCCGACCAAGCCGGAATCGGCCGGGTAACGGGAGTACACGATGGGTCAAAAAGTCCACCCCTACGGATTCCGCATCGGCTACAACCGCACCTGGCACTCGCGCTGGTACGCCGAGAAGGATTACCTCAAGTTCCTGCACGACGACATCAAGCTCCGCGAGGAGCTGAAGCGGGACCTCGTGAACGCGGCGGTCTCCGAGATCGAGATCGAGCGCGGGAACAAGCTGAAGATCAACATCATGACCGCCCGTCCCGGCGTCATCATCGGGAAGAAGGGCGCGTCCGTGGACCAGCTGCGCGACCGGCTGCAGCAGCGGCTCGGCAAGGACATCCACGTCAACATCGTCGAGATCCAGCGCCCGGAGACCGACGCGCAGCTCGTCGCCGAGTCGATCGCGATGCAGCTCGAGCGTCGCGTCGCGTTCCGCCGGGCGATGAAGAAGGGCATGGAGTCCGCCTTCCGCTTCGGCGCGCAAGGAATCAAGATTCGTTGCGGCGGCCGCCTGAACGGCGCCGAGATTGCGCGGTCGGAGTGGTACCAGGAGGGTCGCCTCCCGCTCCACACGCTCAAGGCAGACATCGATTACGGCTTCGCCGAGGCGCGCACGACCTACGGAAAGATCGGCGTGAAGTGCTGGATCTACAAGGGTGACCTGCATCGCGCGAAGTCCCGCCGGAAGGTTGCGTAAGGAACACCGATCATGTTGATGCCGTCGAAGGTCAAGTATCGCAAGCAGCAGCGCGGCCGCATGCGCGGAACCGCGTACAAGGGCTCGGACCTCTCGTTCGGGGAGTACGGGCTGCAGGCGCTCGAGCCGGGCTGGCTCACCGCACGCCAGATCGAAGCGGGCCGTGTCGCGGTCCAGCGCCATGTGAAGCGCGGCGGGAAGCTCTGGATCCGCGTGTTCCCGGACAAGCCGATCACGAAGAAACCGGCGGAAACGCGCATGGGCAAGGGCAAGGGCGCGCCCGAAGGCTGGGTCTGCGTCATCAAGCCCGCGCGAATCATGTTCGAGATGGAAGGTGTCGACGAGAAGACGGCGCGGGAGGCCTTTGGCCTCGCCGCGGACAAGATCGGGATCAAGACCCGGTTCGTCTCGCGCGCTTTCCTCGCGGCGGTGAGGTAAGCACATGACGATGAAGATCCAGGCCATGCTCGACTGGTCCCCCGAGGAGAAAGCGGCGAAGGCGAAGGAGTGGGCGCAGTCCCTCTTCACGCTCCGCCTCCAGAAGGCCACGGGACAGCTCGAGAACCCGATGAAGATCAAGGAGCTCCGCAAGGACATCGCCCGCCTCAAGACCGCGCAGCACATGGGCGCGGCAGCGACGGCGGCGGCTGCGGCGCATGAGCCCGCGGCCCATTCGGAAGGGACCGAAGAGAAGATTTCTGCGAATGTGAAGAGCGCGGGGGGCGCAGCGAAGCACAAGGCGCACGCGGCACCAGCCGGCAAGGGCGCGAAAAAGCGCGCCGCGGCGCACAAGGCCAAGCAGACGAAGACGGCCGCGGCCCCGCGCAAGGGTTCTTCCCCTTCTAAGAAATCTTCTTCCAGCACTTCCACCAAGAAGAGCGCGGCCCCGAAGGCCAAATCCGCTCCCTCTTCGAAAAGCAAAAAGAAGTAGTTCGTAACAGGAAACAGTGAGCACGATCATGAGCAGCACCCCGAATCCCCAGCCGGAGACCGGCGCGGCACCCACGGCCGATCAGCCGCGGCGCACCCGCAAGATCGGGATCGTCGTCTCGAACAAGATGGAGAAGACGGTCGTCGTCGAGGTCTCCCGCACGGTCAAGCACGAGCGCTACGGCCGCTACCAGCTGAAGTCGGCGCGCTTCCTCGCGGACGACCGCGTCCTCAAGGCCCAACCCGGCGACACGGTTCAGATCGAGGAGACCCGTCCTCTGTCCGCCCGCAAGCGCTGGCGCGTGACGGCGATCGTGACGAAGGGCCGCCAGGCGGTCGCGGACACGGCCGACGTTCCGGGCAGCGCGAAGAAGGTGGCCCCGAAGACGGTCCCCGACAAGAAGCTGGCGGGCAAGCCGGCGAAGAGGGCGAAATGATCCAGATGGGGACGATCCTCGAGGTGGCCGACAACTCGGGCGCCCGCCGGCTCTTCTGCATCAAGGTGCAGGGCGGGTCGACAGGCGATTACGGCCGGATCGGCGACGTCATCACGTGCTCGGTGAAGGAGTCGAATCCCGACGCGCCGGACACGGTCAAGAAGGGCAAGGTCGTCAGGGCCGTGATCGTGCGCACGGTGCGCGAGCAGCGGCGCCGCGACGGCAGCTACATCAAGTTCGACACGAACGCCGCCGTCCTCGTCAACAACGAAAAAGAGCCGATCGGAACCCGTGTGTTCGGGCCGGTCGCGCGTGAGCTCCGCGAGAAGAAGTTCATGAAGATCATCTCGCTGGCTCCGGAAGTCATCTGACCATGAAGAAGAAACAACCGACCTACACCGGAAAGCGCCGGATCCGGAAGGACGACCTCGTCATCGTCCTCACGGGGAAGGACCGCGGGGCCCAGGGAAAGATCCTCAAGATGCTGCCCGACAAGGGCCGCGCCGTCGTCGAGGGCGTGAACAAGATCAAGCGAGCCACGCGCGCGAATCCCCAGAAGAACATCAAGGGCGGCATCCTCGAGCGCGAGGCGCCGATCGCCCTCTCCAACCTCATGCTCGTCGACCCCGAAGGCGGCAAGCCGACGCGCGTGGGGATTCGTGCGGAAGGCGGAGAGTGGGTGCGCTACGCCAAGAAGAGCGGGACGACCATCGGCACGCTCCGGCCGGCGGGCGAGTGAGGACAGCATGAGCACGCCGCGTCTCGCAGAGAAGTACAAGAAAGACGTCGTTCCGGTCCTCAAGAAGGAGTTCGGAATCGTCAACCCGATGGCGGTTCCGAGGGTGGAAAAGGTCGTCCTCAACATGGGGATCGGCGAAGCCATCACGAACGCGAAGCTCGTCGACACGGCCGCCGAGGAGCTCACGAAGATTGCCGGCCAGCGGGCCGTCGTGACCAAGGCGAAAAAGTCCATCGCGACCTTCAAGCTGCGTGCCGGCATGCCGATCGGCTGCCGCGTCACGCTGCGCGGGGACCGCATGTACGAGTTCCTCGACCGCCTCATGAATGTCGCGCTCCCGCGCGTCCGCGACTTCCGCGGCGTGCCGACGCGCGCCTTCGACGGCCGTGGCAATTACACGCTCGGCGTCAAGGATCACCTCATCTTCCCCGAGATCGACCCCACGAAAATCGACAAGTCCAAGGGTCTCAACGTAACCATCGTCACGACGGCAGGCTCGGATGACCGGGCCCGGGTTCTTCTGAAGGAACTCGGAATGCCGTTCGGCCGATAGCAAGTCAAGGAGCGCAGGCATGGCTCGTCGCGCCGCGATCATCAAGGCGAATTCGAAACTGAAGTTCAAGGTCCGCAAGCGAAACCGCTGCATGCGCTGCGGGCGTCCGCGGGCGTTTCTTCGCAAGTTCGGCTTGTGCCGCATTTGCTTCCGGAACCTCGCGCTCGCGGGCTACGTGCCCGGAGTGACGAAGGCGTCGTGGTGAGGAGGGGACGATGAACATCAGCGATCCCGTCTCCGATCTCCTCGCGCGCCTCCGGAACGCGCTGTCCGCCCGGCACGAGAAGGCCGACGTCCCGTCGTCGCGCTTCAAGGTCGAGCTGGCCCGGATCCTCAAGGACGAGGGTTACATCAAGAACTTCAAGGTCATGGACGACCGGGGTGGCAGCCTTCTCAGGCTCTACCTGAAGTACGACGACGCGGGAAACCCGGTCATCCACGGGTTGACGCGGTCGAGCAAGCCGGGCCGGCGCCTCTACGCGGGCAAGGACGAGCTTCCGGAAGTCCTCGGCGGCCTCGGCGTCGCCATCGTCTCCACCTCGCAGGGCCTCCTCTCCGGCAACGACGCGAAGAAGCGCGGCGTCGGCGGCGAAGTCGTCTGCACGGTGTGGTGAGGAACGCCCATGTCGCGAGTCGGTAAAAGACCCATCACCATTCCCAAGGGCGTCGACGTCCAGGTCGCGGGCGAGAGCGTCACGGTCAAGGGGCCGAAAGGTTCCGTCGTGACGCCGATTCTCGCGGGCATTTCGATCGAGACGAAGGACGGCTTCCTCAACCTCATGCGCGCCGGCGAGGAGAAGAAGGACAAGGCTCTCCACGGATTGAACCGCGCGCTCCTCCAGAACGCCGTGAAGGGCGTGACCGAGGGCTTCAAGCGGGAGATCGACCTCGTCGGGATCGGCTTCAAGGCCGAGAAGAAGGCGACGGAAGTCGTGTTCTCCGTGGGCTTCTCCCACCAGGTGAAGTTCCCCGTGCCCGCGGGGATCACGATCGACGTTGCGCCCGACGCGAAAGCCAAGGACATCACGCACGTCATCGTGACCGGCGTCGACAAGCAGAAGGTCGGCCAGACGGCCACCGAGATTCGCGGCATCCGTCCGCCGGACCCGTACAAACTGAAGGGATTCCGCTTCGTCGGCGAGATCCTGAAGAAGAAGGCCGGCAAGGCCACGGGCAAGTAAGGTAAGGAAGCAGGCACCATGGACAAGGCACAGGCCCGGGTCGAAGCAAAAACGCGCATCCACGCGCGCATCCGGCGGAAGGTCAAGGGCACGGCCGAGAGGCCGCGCCTCGCGGTTTCCCGCACCCTTCGCTGGATTTCCGTTCAAGTCATCGACGACGCCGCCGGCACGACTCTCGCTCACGCGACGTCGCGCGAGGAGGGCGTGCGCGGCAAGGCCAAGAGCGCCGCGAACAAGAACGCCGCCGTCAAGGTGGGGGCGCTCATCGCCGAGCGCGCCCACGCGAAGGGGATCCAGGCGGTCGTGTTCGACCGCGGCGGCCATCTCTACCACGGCAACGTGAAAGCGCTCGCGGAAGCCGCTCGCGAGAAGGGGTTGAAGTTTTGAGCAGCAACGCGCCGACCAATCGTCCTCCGCGCCCGAACCGTCCCGGCGGCCGCTCCGGCGGTCCCGGCGGCCCGCCCCAGCGCCCCGCCGGCGCTCTCGGGGAGGGCCGGGCCGGAGCCGACCTCATCGACCACGTCGTGCACATCAACCGCGTGACGAAGGTCGTCAAGGGCGGCAAGAACTTCTCCTTCTCGGCGCTCGTCGTCGTGGGCGACGGGCACGGCCGCGTCGGCTACGGAGCCGGCAAGGCGAAGGAAGTCCCGATGGCCATCAAGAAGGGCATCGAGATGGCGAAGAAGAAGATGATCAGCGTCCCTTTGAAGGGCAAGACGATCCCTCATCCGATCATCGGCCACTACGGCGCGGGCCGCGTCATGCTGAAGCCGGCCTCGGAGGGCACGGGGGTCATCGCGGGCGGCGCCGTCCGCGCGGTGCTCGAGTCGGCTGGAGTCCAGAACATCCTGACGAAGTCCCTCGGAACGACGAACCCGCACAACGTCGTCAAGGCCACGTTCGACGCGCTGCTGCACCTGCAGCTCGAGTCGACGATCGCAAGGGCGCGCGGCATCGGCGAACCGAAGGCCGAGCCGTCGACCGCGGTCGCGCCGGTTCCGGCCGTCGACACGACGGAGAAGATCGGATGAGCGAGAAGAAGAAGGCGGCGGCTGCGAAGCAGATCCGCATTCGCCAGACCAAGTCGGGCATCTGCGCGCCCGTCGACCAGAAACAGACTCTTTTCGGGCTCGGCCTCCGCCGCATCAGGCAGGAAGTCGTCCGCCTCGACACCCCGGCGATCCGGGGCCAGGTCCACAAAGTCCGCCACCTCGTCGAAATCGTCGAGGACGGCGCGGCGAGGTAACGAAATGGCGCACGGACTCCACAACCTCGGGCCGCGCAAGGGCGCGACCCAGTCGAAGAAGCGTCTCGGCCGTGGGCCGGGCTCCGGCCTGGGCAAGACGTCGGGCAAAGGCCACAAGGGCCAGAATTCACGCAGCGGCTACTCGCACCTGCGCGGCCACGAAGGCGGCCAGAACCCGCTCCACCGCCGGCTTCCAAAGCGCGGCTTCACGAACATCTTCCGCAAGGAGTGGACGACGGTCAGCGTCGAGGCTCTGGAGCGCATGTTCAAGGCCGGCGATGCCGTGACTCTCGAGGCCCTCAAGAACGCCGGCGTCAAGAAGACGAACATGGGCGTGAAGGTCCTCGGCTCGGGTGAGCTCAAGAAGGCGCTCGTCGTCTCCGCGCACCACTTCACGGAAGGGGCCAAGAAGAAGATCGAGGCGGCCGGCGGCCGCTGCGAGGTCGTGGCTCGGTAATGCAGATCATCGAGTCGTTCCGCAACATCTTCGCGATCCCGGACCTGAGGAAGCGTGTCCTCTTCACGTTCGGGCTGCTCGCGATCTACCGGATCGGTTCGCACATCCCGACGCCCGGTCTCGACGCGTCCGCCCTCGAAGAGTTCTTCAAGGCGAGCGCCGGGGGCCTGCTCGGCTTTCTCGACGTGTTCTCGGGCGGCGCGCTCCGGCGGCTGTCCGTCTTCGCGCTCGGCATCACGCCTTACATCACGGCGTCGATCATCCTGCAGCTCCTCACGGTCGTCTGGCCCTACCTCGAGAAGCTCTCGAAGGAAGGGGAGATGGGGCGCCGGAAGATCACGCAGTACACGCGGTACGGCACGGTCATTCTCTCGGTCGTCCAGGGCGCCGGCATCGCGCTCTGGCTCTGGAGCCAGACCACGCCGAGCGGGCGCTTCCTCGCGCTGCGCGATCCGGGATCGGACGCGGGCAAGCTGGCGTTCGTGCTTCTCGCGATCCTGACGCTGACCACCGGCACCGCGTTCGTGATGTGGCTCGGCGAGCAGATCACGGAACGCGGGATCGGCAACGGCATCT
>JARXKK010000108.1:367-10869 GCA_030278895.1 Acidobacteriota bacterium | reverse complement strand
CCTCGAGTCGTCCTCAAGGTCACGGGGGAGAGCGAGAGCGTGGTCCGAAGGCATCCCGATTCGCCGTGGTCGCGCGGAGAGCCATCCGACGAGGACTCGCTTCAGTTCCTGAAGGACGCGCTCCGCCGCACCTATCAGGAAAGGGGCTACGCGCGCGCAAAGGTGGACGTCAAATTCGAGACGACTCCGGACGAAGAGCTCGTGGCGTTCGCGATCGAGAAAGGGGAGCGTTGGACGATCTCCCGGGTGACCGTCACCGGGGTGGTCGGTCTGTCGCGGAGCGCGGTTTCGGCGGCCCTTCAAACCCGCGCGCGCGGCCTCCTTGGAACGGGCCGCTACGTCGACGGAGAGGTCGCCGCGGATCGTGACGCCCTGGAATCGCTTCTCCGCGCGAACGGATTTCGGCACGCCCGGGTCCCGCCGCCGCAGGTGACGGAGGGCGCGGCACGGGACACACTGATCGTCGCGTTCCAGGTCGAAGAGGGGATTCGCACGATCGTAGGCGCACGGACCGTAACCGGTGCAACGACCCTTCCGGAGGACGACTTCCTGCCCCGGCTCGCCGTCCGCGCGGGATTGCCCTTCTCCGAGTCGAACGTGAGCGACGACGCGGCGCTCCTGCAGTCGCTGTACGTAGACCGTGGATACGTGGACGCGAAAGTCGAAGCCACGGCGCGCTTCCCGGACCCCGTGCCGCCCGAGGGAGAGCGCGCCGAGGTGCTTTACGCCGTGACGGAGGGAAAGCGCGTCGTCTTCGGTAAGACGATCCTGCGGGGCAACCGGCGCACGCAGCCCTTCATCGTGGAGGACCGCCTCGCGAACAAGGAGGGCTCGCCGTTCTCGCTCACGAAGCTTCTCGAGACGCAGCAGAGCCTCGCGCGGCTCGGAATTTTTCAGAAGATCGAGCTTTCGACGTTTCCGACGGATCCCGAGACGTTGTCGCGCGCGGTCCTCGTAACCGTTTCGGAGGCGCGGCCGTGGAGCCTCACCTACGCGGTCGGCGCCGAGTACGCGCCGCAGGCGCCCAGCACCCAGCTCTCCGCGCGCCTTTCCCTGGGGGTCTCCTACAACAATCTCTTCGGGCGCGCCCTCGAGGTGAGCGGCGAGGGACGCATCTCGAACCGGGATCCGCGGGTCATCCTGTCGGCGCGCGATCGGTCGCTCTTCGGCGGGAAGATCCCGATCTCCCTGGCCGCTTATCAGACGAACGACTACTTCTCGGACATCCAGGTCAGGAGGACCGGCGGCTTTCTCCAGGGTGAATTCCGCCCCTCGGCGTCCCTCAGGACCGGTCTCCGCTATCAGTACGAGCTCGTCAGTCCCAGTTCCGATCCCGGGCTCGGGGCCGACCAGAGGCTCAATCAGCCGAGCCGCATCAGCTCGGTCGCGGGGGGAGCGACGTGGGACCGCCGCAACGACCCCTTGAATCCGAGCGCGGGCACCTATCTCGCGGCCGACGTCAAGTATGCGTTTCCGCTCCTCGCGGCCGACGCGGACTTCCTGAAGACCTTGCTTCAGGCAGCCCTGTATCGGCCTTACGGCGCGACGCGCCTCGTCTTTTCGGTGCGGGGCGGCGTGATCTGGAACTACCAGGCGTGCGACGGACTGCCGCGCGATGCGGCTCTCTGCAGTCCCAACCTCATCATTCCCGTGCCCGAACGTCTCTTCGCGGGCGGCTCGTCCACGCACCGCGCCTTCGCGCGCGACAACCTCGGCATCGCGGGCGAGACGCTGAACGCGGACGGGGTGGGCGTGGGCGGCACCGTGCAACTCGTCGCGAACGCCGAATGGCGCATCCCCGTCGCAAGCAGCTTCGAGGTGGCGCTCTTTTTCGACATCGGAAACGTGTGGCCCGATCCGAAAAGCGTCGACCTCGGGCTGCTCCGGTCCGGCGCCGGGGTCGGCCTCCACTATCAGACCCCCGTGGGCCCCATCCGTCTCGAGTACGGCCTGAAGCTGGACCGCAAGCCGGGAGAAGACGCGGGAGCCTTCGCGTTCTCGGTCGGCTATCCCTTCTGAGGCGCTCCCCCGGGCTTACAATGGCGCATGCCCCGCTTCACGGTCCTCGAGACCTCGGCATTGTTCTCGAGCCGGGTCAAGTACGACTACCTGTTCGAGATGGAGATGTGGCTGAAGGGCCTCGAGCGCTTTTTCCAGATCGACTGCCTGCCCCTTTCCGCATTCGAACGGTCGCACGCCTCCCTCAAGAACTACGTCGAAGAGGTGGCCGCCGTGCGTGCCGGGTTGGCCCACATGGCGATGCTCGCCACCCAGCTCCTCGGGGAAGGCAAGGAGGATCTCGCGTCCTTCCTGCTCTATCTCGACAGCCAGGTCACACGGCCGGGCAGCGGCGAGATGCCGGCCCGGCGGCGCGGCGGAAACGCCGAGACCGAGTTCGCCCTCGTCGTCGAGAAGCTCGACGATTTCGCGAAGATTCTGGACGAGCTTTCCCGGGCGCCGTTCGTCCCGCTCCAGACCTATCTCTCCCTCGGGCGGATCGTGGTGGGCACGCTCCGGCAGGACGCCAACCTCGGCGTCCTGTTTCGCGAGAACCTGCGGCCCGTTCTCGACAAGGAATCGAAACAGTCGCTCGGCCGTGTGCTCGGCAGCCTGCCCGAGCCTGCGCATCGGGGTGCCCTCGCTGCCTTGTTCGTCGCTCTCTTCAAGAGTCTGCGCTATGCCGAGCGGGCGCGCACGGCGGCCGAGTCGCCCGCAACGCGCAAGCGCGCCCTCCTCATCTTCAGCCTGCTCAAAGGCGAAAGCGATTCGATCGCGTCCTTCATCTCGAAGCGGCTCGTGCCCCGTTTCCCCGAGGGTTCAGTCCAGGCCGAAGGGCTGCGCCGCATCGTGACCGCGCTCGAGGCCGAAGTCCGGAAGGTCATGGACGTCGAGCTCGTGGACGTCGTCCTCATGAAGGACCAGGCCCTCGTCCTCACCCGCCTCGAGGATGCCGCCGCGCTCCTCCGGGATCTTCATCAGCAGAGCGTGATTTCGCTGGCCGAGACCTTCTCGTCGGGGCTCGACGAACGCACGCTTTTCCCCGAGTACCGAACGCGGCTCGACCAGAGCCTCGTTCTCCGGGACGAGATGGCGAAGCTCGTGAAGGCGACTCACGATTTCGTCAAGACGCCCGACAAGAAGACGCTCCGCGCCCTCGTGGTCGAGCTCGAGTCCTTTCGGCGCGGCGGCATGCGGCATCTCATGTTCAAAGACTGGTCGCTCTTCGAAAGGTTCCTCGCCGGTTTTTCCCGCGAGCGTCCCCCGCGCTCGTTCCTGCCGGCCGCGCACCAGTTCGAGGGCTTCCTGAAGACGCTCGTGAAGGAGATCGGCAAGAGGTCGGTCCTCGCGAACCATCCCTTCAAGGGCTTCCGCCTCGAAGGCGGGACCGGCGGGACTCCGGCGGGGGCCGGCCCGGGCGCTTCCCGATACAATTGAACGGGCGGCGCGCCGCGCCGCCGTCGATCCTGAAAGGACCAGCAACGTGGGATTCGTTTCCGTCACCGAGGCGGCGGCCGCCTACAGGGAAGGTCGCTTCGTCATCATCGTCGACGACGAGGATCGCGAGAACGAAGGCGACCTGTGTCTCGCCGCAGAGCACGTCACCGCCGCCGGAATCAACTTCATGGCCCGCGAGGGCCGAGGGCTCGTCTGCGTCTCGCTCACGGAGGAACGCTGCGACGAGCTGGATCTCCACCCGATGGTCGAGCAAAACACGTCCAACTACGGAACGGCTTTCACGGTCTCCGTCGAAGCCCGTGGCAAGACCACGACGGGAATCTCGGCCGCGGATCGCGCGGTGACGGTGAAGACCCTCCTCGACCCGAAGACGAAGCCGATGGACCTCCTTCGGCCCGGCCATACGTTCCCGCTGCGCGCGCGCAAGGGCGGTGTCCTGAAGCGGGCGGGGCAGACGGAAGCTTCGGTCGACCTGGCGCGCATCGCGGGGCTCGTGCCCGCCGCGGTCATCTGCGAGATCATGAACGAGGACGGCACGATGGCGCGGGTGCCCGACCTTCTCGCCTTCGCGGGGAAGCACGACATCTCGATCGTCTCGGTGGCCGACATCATCCGCCACCGGATGCGCACGGAACGCCTCGTGCACCGGATCGCGTCCCCGATGCTGCCGACCGCTCACGGCACGTTTCGCGTCGTCGCGTTCCGGTCCGAAGTCACGAACGAGGAGCACGTAGCGCTCGTCGCGGGCAGCTGGACCGAGGACGAGCCCGTTCTCGTGCGCGTCCACTCGTCCTGTCTCACGGGGGACGTTTTCGGCTCGGAGCGCTGCGACTGCGGCGCCCAGCTCCACCGCGCGATGGATCTCGTCGGCGAGGCGGGCAAGGGCGTCGTGCTCTATCTCCTGCAGGAGGGCCGCGGCATCGGTCTTTTCAACAAGCTGCGCGCTTACGAGCTGCAGGAGCAGGGCCTCGACACGGTGGCCGCGAACGAGAAGCTCGGCTTCGCTCCGGACGTCCGGGATTACGGCATCGGCTGCCAGATCCTGCGGGATCTCGGCGTGCGGAAGATCCGCCTCCTCACGAACAACCCGTCGAAGTACGTCGCCCTCGACGGGTACGGCCTGGAGATCGTCGAGCGCGTCCCGCTCGAGATCCCGCCGACGGACGGCACGCGCGACTATCTCGCCACGAAGAAGGCGAAGATGGGGCATCTTCTGAAGCTGGTCTGAAGCGTAAGAAGAAGAGGGATCGGGATTTCTCAGAAGGTAATAGGGCGCGGGCTGCCTTTGGTCATTTTCGGTAAAGCTCCGCGAGGTGTTCGGGCGATTCACCCCTCTTCACCCTTCTAAGAATCTTCCAATTCTTCAATACCGTCCGAAGAACACCGCGATCGAGGTAGCGGCGCGGTGACGTCTCGACGCGTTCCGGAAGGAGCGCGACGTGCCCTTCGGCGCGCAGCCGCCGCGCGAAATCCCAGTCCTCGAGGAACGGCCACGGACGGTGGCCGCCGAGGCGTTCGTAGATGTCCCGCCGAACAAAAGGGGCCTGGTCGCCGTATGGCATGCGCGTGAAGTGGTTGCGGATATTCGCCCAGCCCGCGACCCACGACATTCGCCAGCCCCCGCCAGAGAATCCGAGGCGGAACGCGCCTCCCGCGGCGCCTTCGGCGATCGCGGTCCGAACCGCGGAGTCCCAGCCGCCGGGCAATACCGTGTCGGCGTGAAGAAAGACGAAGATTTCTTCTGAAGGTGAAGAAAGAGCGGCTTCGCGAAGGCGCGCTCCCCGCGGCGCCGGCGACAGGTGGAGACGCGCGCCCGCCCGCGCGAAGGCTTCACGCACATTCGAAGAAATCCCTTCTTCTGCCTCCACGAGGAACGAGACGGGCGCTCCCGCTCCCATGACCCTTTCGAAGAAAAGCACCTCCGGGGGTGCCTCACCGGCGGCCACGGGGACGATGACGGCGATGGAGAGGGATCCCACGGGCGCTGGCATGATGTCACGGTGGCGTACGGCTTCGTGCTCGTTGGCGGGCGGTCTTCGCGGATGGGTCGCGACAAGACGCGCCTTTCCTACAGGGGAAAACCGATGGCCATTCACCAGGCCGAAAAGCTCGGCGTCGTCTGCGGGCACGTCGCCTTAGTCGGGAAGGATCCGGCGATTTTCGCGGGCACGACCGTTCCCTACGTTCTCGACGGAGCTCCCGCGTCCGCGGCCGCGTTCGGTGTCGCCGCGGCGCTTGCGTTCTCGCCCGAGGAGACGAATCTTATTCTGGCGGCGGACGTGCCGCGTTGCCCGGAAGCCTTTCTGGCGGCCCTTCTCGAGGTGGCCGAGGCGATCCACGCTCCTGCCGTCGTTCCGGTCTCGGGCGGGCGGCCGCAGCCCCTGTGTGCGGTATGGCGGCGTGCCGCGCTCGCGCCGCTCCGTGCGCGGCTCGACGCGGGGGATTATTCTCTCGTGGCCGCGCTTCACGCGTTTCACGCCGTGCTGATACCCGAAGAGGTGACGGCCGCGATGCCGGGAGGCGCTCCTGCGAATTTCTTCAACGTCAACACGCCGGAGGAATATGAAGAGCTCGAAAGTGAAGACTCTCAGTCACCTCGACGCTGAGGGCAGGGCCCGCATGGTGGACGTATCGGGGAAGCGGGTCACGCTTCGTTCGGCGCGCGCCCGCGCCGTCGTCGTGTTGGGAAAGACCGCTTTTCGTGCCCTCGACGCCGCGGCGAACCGGAAGGGCGACGCCCTGGCCGTGGCGCGGCTCGCCGGGATCCAGGCCGCGAAGCGGACGGCCGAGTGGATCCCGCTCTGCCATTCGCTGGCCTTCGACTCGGTAGCCGTGAACCTCACACCACGCGCGGCCCGGCTGGCCGTCGAGATCACGGCGGAGGTCAAGGGGGCGGGAAAGACCGGGTACGAAATGGAGGCTCTCGTGGCCGCGACGGCCGCCGCGCTCGCGCTGTACGACATGTGCAAGGCGGCGGACAAGGGCATCGAGATCCGGGAGATCGCTCTCCTCGAAAAGACGGGCGGCAAGAGCGGAAGCTGGCGCCGGGGAAAGGCTGGGAAAGGCTCGGTGAGCTAGACTCGGCCTTCAGGGATTGGCATGGGAAAAGCACTCATCGACGGGCACGGACGCCGCATTACCTACGTGCGGATTTCCGTCACGGACCGTTGCAATCTCCGCTGCCTCTATTGCATGCCGGAGGACCAGAAGTTCCGCCCGATGGCCCACCTCCTCTCACGCGAAGAGATCCGGCGCACCGCGCGCCTCTTCGCCGATTTCGGGATCGAGAAGATCCGCATCACGGGTGGAGAGCCCACGACGCGCCCGGATCTCGTCGGGATCGTGAGCGACCTCGCCGCCATCGGCTTTCCGGGCGGCATCGCGCTCTCGACGAACGGCGTTCTCTTCCCGAGGATGGCGCACGACCTCCTCGCCGCCGGGCTCACGAAGGTCAACGTCTCGCTGGATGCCGCGGAAGCCGAGCACTTCCGGAAGATGACCCGGCGCGACCACTTCCAGCCGGTTCTCGACTCGATTGCGCTCGCCCTGTCCCTGCCTTTCGATTCCGTGAAGATCAACGCCGTCGTCATCCGCGGCCTCAACGACGACCAGATCCTCCCGCTCGCGGCGATGACGAAAGACAAGAAGCTCGGGGTGCGGTTCATCGAGTTCATGCCGTTCGGCGACAACGACTGGAAGGAAACGGACTGGGTGGGCTGGTCGGAGGTCTGGGACCGCCTGGCCGCATCCGGCTACGTGCTGACGCCTATCGAGAAGACGCTCGTGGCGGGGCCCGCCGACGAGTACTCCGTCACGTCGCCCGCGGGCGTGCACACGGGCTCGGTCGGTTTCATCACGCCGGTCTCGGATCGTTTTTGCGACACCTGCAACCGCATGCGGCTCACGCAGGACGGCTTCCTCAAAGGCTGTCTCTTCGGCCACGCGGACGTCGACCTTTTGAAGCCCATGCGCGCCGGAGCGACCGACGAGGATCTGCGCGTTCTCGTGTCGCGCGCGGCGGCGATCAAGGAAGAGCGGCATCCGATGTTCGTCGGCATGAACAAGTCGACCCTGCCGCTCCATGCGCGCAACATGAGCGAGATCGGCGGCTGATCCCCGGTGCGCGTCGCGATCCTGACGATCTCGGATCGCTCGTATCATGGGGAGCGGGCCGACAAGGGCGGGCCGGCCGTCGCGGACGCCGTGATCCGGCTTCTCGTCGGCGCCGTGGTCGTGGAGCAGACGATCCTTCCCGACGAACGTGACGATATCGCCTGGAACCTCAAACGGCTCGCGGACACGGGTGCGGCCGACCTCGTCCTCACGACGGGGGGCACGGGACTCTCGCCACGAGATGTCACGCCGCAGGCGACCCTCGACGTCCTCGACTACGAGGTGCCGGGCCTCGCGGAAGTCATGCGGGAGGCGACGCGTGCTTCCGTCCCGACCGCGATTCTGTCGCGCCAGGTCGCGGCCGTATGCGGCCGGACGCTCATCGTGAACCTGCCGGGCTCGCCGCGCGGCGCCGTGGAGTGTCTCGAAGCGGTGGCTTCCGTCCTCGGTCACGCGGTGACCACTCTTCGCGGCGAGGCGGGTGACGATCACCCCGGCTCCCGTGCAGAGCGTCGTTGAGCCCTACAATCTTCCCCACGTGAACCGGCGCCTTTTTCTCACCGTGCTTCTCGGACTCGCCGCGCCGTTTCGGGCCGTGGCCACGACGCGTACCCGCCGAATCCTCCGCCTGAAAACCGGCAAGGTGGAGGAGGTTCCGCTCGAGGAGTACGTCGCGGCCGTCTTGCCGCCGGAGATCGGCCGGGCGCCGGCGGCGGCACTCGAGGCGCAGGCGGTCGCCGCGCGCTCGTATGCCCTCGCGCGCACCGAGCGCCATATCGAGGACGGAGCGGACCTCTGCGACGGCACGCACTGCCAGGTCTTCCGCGGTCTCGCCGCTTCCACGGAAGATTCGCGCCGGGCCGCGGCCGCGACCCGGGGCCTCGTGCTGACGCAGAAGGGCAGTGTCATCGCGGCTCCGTTCCATGCCGTGTGCGGCGGGCGAACGGCGCGCCCTCGGGACGTCTGGGACGACGAGGAGATCCCCGATCTCGCCTCGGTCGAGGACGACGCCTGCATCGGCGTGCCCGGATCCAAGTGGTCCTTCGTGATTCCGCGGTCCGCCCTCCCATCGCTTTCGGGCTCGTTCGGCTTACCTGACGCGCATTTTCTCGAGGTGTTTGGGCACGACGCGAGCGGGCGAGTGTCCATGGTGCGCTTCGCTGCGCCGGGCGGGCAATCGCGTGTGGCGCGCGGCTTCGAATTCCGCAAGGCTGCCTCGGAGATCTGGGGATGGGCTTCGGTGCGGTCCACCGATTTCACGTTGGAGGAGACGCGGCCGGCCTACCTGCTTTCCGGGCGAGGCACAGGGCATGGGGCCGGAATGTGTCAGGCCGGAGCGATCGTGAGGGCGAGAAGAGGTGAGAGCCGGGACGCGATCCTGGGTCTTTACTACCGGGGCGCCGAAGCGAGGCGCTTCCAGGGCTGAAGGCGCCGTCCGATTCCTGTGCGCACCGCACGGTCGGGAAAGGGTTGACACACAAGTTTATCTACCGGTGTGTCAACGTGATTGGAACCAACGCTGAATTTCTGTCGATTCGTCTGACACGACACTCCTTGACCTCGCACCAGTGAAGTTTCAACGAAATATTGTCTGTTGGAAGGTAAAAAACTCATAAAACTTTTGCGAATGAGACAGAGTATCGATTAGAAATCAGGGCATTAACTTTGCTATACGTGTGTCATTGGGAGGGCCAAAATGAGGTCACTAAGATACGCCGCTTGCGCGGTAATGCTCGCAGTTTGCGCAGCCGGGAACCCCGGCCGCGCTGAATCGGACTCGATCGAGAACTGGATCGCACCGCCTTACTGGCAGGAGACGAAACCCGCCGACGTCGTCAAGAGCGGACGTCACGCACTGGACGTCGCGGCGCTAACGACGGCATCGGCGCCCGCTCCCTTCGTGGCAATCGCTCCCTGCCGCTTGGCCGACACGCGCGGGAACGGATTCACGGGTGCGTTCGGCCCGCCGTCCCTCGTGCCCGCCGTTGCTCGCGATTTCCCAATCACGGGGCAGTGCGGCATCCCGGCCGGAGCGGTCGCCGCCTCCTTCAATTTCACGGTGACGAACGCGTTCGGAGCCGGCTTCCTGACGCCCTGGCCGGCGGGCGGCACGTTCCCCCCGGTGTCGACGCTGAACTTCCTCGGCGGGCAGACGATCGCCAACGCGGCGGTCGTGCCGCTGGGCACCGGCGGCGCGATTTCGATCGTGCTGGGCGTGAGCGGGGCGGACGTGATCGTGGACGTGAACGGCTACTACGGCCCGGGCGTCGTGACGTCGCTCAACACGCTCACCGGCGCCCTCACTCTCAGCGCAGGTGCGAACGTGACGGTAACGCCGGGAGCTGGCTCGATCACGATCGCGACTTCAGTTCCCGCGGGTCCCGCGGGTCCCGCGGGTACGACGGGAGCCACGGGGCCGCAGGGCCCGGCCGGATTGGCGGGTCCTGCAGGGGCAACAGGCCCCGCCGGACCGACCGGTGCGACGGGCGTTGCGGGCGGGACGGGCGCCACGGGATCTCAGGGCCCCATCGGTAACACTGGGACTACAGGGGCCACCGGCGCCACGGGCTCAGCCGGATCGCAAGGGCCTATCGGTCTGACCGGAGCGAATGGAACGAATGGAACGAATGGAACGAACGGAACGAACGGGCAGGATGGAAGAACCGTTCTGAACGGCACTGGAGCCCCTGGCGCGCTCCTGGGTGCGGACGGAGACTTCTACATCGACACGGTGGCGAACGTGATTTACGGCCCCAAGGCGTCGGGCGCGTGGCCCGGCTCGGGTGTCTCGGTCGTCGGTGCAACAGGCGCGACGGGCGGTACGGGCGCGACCGGTGCCACGGGATCTCAGGGCCCCATCGGTAACACTGGGACTACGGGGGCCACCGGCGCCACGGGCTCAGCCGGATCGCAAGGGCCTATCGGTCTGACCG
>JARXKK010000108.1:0-267 GCA_030278895.1 Acidobacteriota bacterium | reverse complement strand
CAACAGGCGCGACGGGCGGTACGGGCGCGACCGGTGCCACGGGATCTCAGGGCCCGATTGGTTTGACCGGCGCGACAGGGGCAACCGGCTCGACCGGAACCTCGGGCTCACAGGGTCCAATCGGTTTGACAGGAGCGACGGGTGCGCAGGGTCCGATTGGTTTGACGGGTGCCACCGGCGCCACGGGGTCGATCGGCCCAACGGGCACGACGGGTGCGCAGGGTCCGATTGGTTTGACGGGTGCCACCGGCGCCACGGGGTCGATCG
>JARXKK010000107.1:8444-11005 GCA_030278895.1 Acidobacteriota bacterium | reverse complement strand
ACGGACGGAGACTTCCTCCGCATCATCACGGAGCCCGAGCATGCGCTCCCGAAGCAGTCCGCCGCGCTTCTCGCCGCCGACGGGATCGAGCTCGTCTTCGCCGCGGACGGCCTCGAGGAGATCGCGCGGGCCGCCGCCGAGGTGAACCGCAACCTCGAGAACATCGGCGCGCGGCGGCTTCACACCATCCTCGAGACGGTGCTCGAGGAGATTTCCTTCGCGGGACCCGACGCCTCGGGCGCGCGCATCGTCGTCGACAAGGCTTACGTCGATCGCGCGCTGCAGGGCCTCGTCAAGGACCGCGATCTTTCGCGTTTCGTGCTGTAGGTCGGAGAGAGGAATTTTGCTTTCGGATTCGGATTCGGAATTGGATTTTCTTAGAAAGGGTAAGAGGGGAGGAGCTCTCTTCCTCTTTCTCACCGTACCTGTGCTGCTCGGCTGCGGGCGCAAGCTCGCGCCCGAGCCGCCGCTCCAGGCGCTGCCCGCGCGCGTCGAACCCGTGCGGATCTCGCAGGAAGGTTCCGACGTCGTCCTGCGCTTTCCTTACCCGTCGAAGACGAACGCGGGTCAGACGTTGACGAATCTGACGGGCGTGACGGTTTATCGGGAGCTCCTCGGCGCACGCGAGGGCCAGAAACTTCCGGGGGCGGCCGCGGATGCTGCCGGAAGGGAGCGCGAGGAGAAAGGCTTCCGGGCGCGCGCCGAGACGATCCAGACGCTCTCGCGGACCGAGGTCGACGCCGCAACGGTCGGCCCGGACGTCGTCGTGAGGGATCCGCTCGTCCCGCTCTATCGCGAGGGGCGCCTCGGGCGCGTGTTCCTCCGGTACGGCGTGACGGCCCGGCGCGACCGGAAGAAGGTGTCCGAGCTGTCGCCGCTCGTCGCGCTTTTCCCGCGGGTGCCTCCCGACCGGCCGTTCGCCCTGGTCGCGGCCGTGGAGGAGGGGCGCGTGTGTCTCGACTGGAGCGCCCCCATCGCCATGCTCGACGGCGAGCGCCCGGCGAAAATCGCGGGCTACGCGGTCTATCGTCGGGAGGCCCGGGAGGAGGAGTACGAGGATCGACCGCTCGGAGTGGCGATCGGCGCGGCGACGTACGTGGACGCCACGGTGGTGCCCGATCTTCTCTACGTCTACACCGTTCGCGCCGCCCCCGTCGCGGAGGTCCCGCTCATTCTCGGCCCGGCGGCCGACGAGCTGCCGGTGTCCACGCGGGACGTGTTTCCGCCTCCCGCGCCGGACGGCGTCCTCGTTCTTTCCGAAGCAGGGGGCGCCCGCCTCGTGTGGAACCCGAGCCTCGCGGGCGACCTCGCGTCCTACCGCGTCTACCGCCGCGAGAAAGACGCCTGGAAGAGGATCGCGGACGGCCTGAAGGATCCCGTCTACTTCGACGCGGCCGCCGCGGCCGCGGAAGCGTACGGCGTGACGGCCGTCGACAAGTCGGGCAACGAGAGCCCGATGGGGGCCGCGAAGTGACGAAGTGACGGCGCCGGCGTCCTCCTCGCCTCTCGGCGCGCTGCCGCTCGCGTTCACGAAGATGAGCGGGGCGGGCAACGACTTCCTCGTCTTCGGCGAACGGGCCCCGATGGGTGAGAAGGAGATCGCCGCGATCCGCAGGCTGTGCCGCCGGGGCACCGGCGTCGGCGCGGACGGCGCGCTCTTCGTCACGGCCGAAAGACCGGGAGACGCGTCTTCCCGGGTCGTCGCCGACTACCGGAACGCGGATGGCTCCGTCGGACGGTTCTGCGGAAACGGCACGCGCTGCGCCGCGCGGTTCGCGGTGCTCCGCGGCCTCGCGCGGCCCGCGTGCGTCGTCCTGACGGGATGGGGCGCCGTGGGCGCGGAGGTGTCGCCTTCCGGAAGCGTGATGCTCGCGCTGCCGGAGCCAATCGCCGCCGGGCGCCCCATACCGTCCTTCGACGCGGCCGGCAGGACGCTGGAACCGGAGGCCTTCGCACTCCTCGTCGGGGTGCCCCACCTCGTGGTTTTCCTGAAGGAAGGGATCGCTCTCGACACGCTGGACCTCTCGGTCCTGGGCCCGGTGCACCGGCACCATCCCGCGATGCCGGAGGGCGCGAACGCGAACTTCGTGAAGGTGCTCTCTCCGTCGCGTCTGGCTCTCCGGACGTGGGAGCGGGGCGTGGAGGCCGAGACGCTCGCCTGCGGGTCGGGTGCCGTCGCTTCCGCGGTCGCGTCGAGCCTGGCCCGGGGCCTCGCGCCGCCGGTCTCGGTCGCGACGCGTTCCGGCGAAACGCTCGAGGTCGGATTCACGCCGGACGGTGAGGTCGCGCGTTGCGTCACGCTCCGTGGCGACGCCCGCGTCGTCTTCGAGGGGACATTGAACCCTTCGGAATGGGAGGAATCATGAGAGTCGTTCGGGTGCGGCATCAGGGCCGCGACGTGTGGGCGGCCCCGGAGGGGGAGATCCTCGTTCCTCTCTCCCGCGCTCCATGGGAATCGCGCGGGGTCGTGGAGCGGGCGGGCGCGCCGTTCCCGCGGCGCGGCGCCGAGCTCCTGCCGCCCGCTTTTCCGACGAAGATCCTCGGCATCGGGCGAAACTACG
>JARXKK010000107.1:0-8344 GCA_030278895.1 Acidobacteriota bacterium | reverse complement strand
GAGCTCCTGCCGCCCGCTTTTCCGACGAAGATCCTCGGCATCGGGCGAAACTACGCGGCGCACGCGAAGGAGCTCGGCAACGAGGTCCCCAAGGAGCCGCTCGTCTTCCTGAAACCGCCGTCGTCCCTGATCGCTCACGGGGGAGCGATCCTGCTGCCGCGGGAGAGCGCGCGGGTCGACTACGAAGGAGAGCTCGCGCTCGTGATCGGAAAACGCGCCCGGCGCGTCCCGAAGGACGCGTGGCGGGACGTCGTCGCGGGCGTCACGTGCGCGCTCGACGTGTCGGCGCGCGACCTGCAGAAGTCCGACGGACAGTGGTGGCGGGCGAAGGGCTTCGATACGTTCTGCCCCCTCGGACCCGGGCTCGAGACGGACGTGGATCCCTCGGATCTCCTCCTCGAGACGCTCGTCGACGGCGCCGTGAAGCAGTCCGCGCGAACCAGCCTCATGATTTTCGACATCGGGGCGCTCGTCGCGTGGGCGTCCTCGGCGATGACGCTCGAGCCGGGCGACGTCATCCTCACGGGCACGCCGGAGGGTGTCGGGCCGCTCGCGGCCGGGCAACGCGTGGAGGTCCGGATCGAAAAGGTGGGTTCTCTCGCCGTCACGGTCGAACAGGAGCCTTAGGCCCGGGCTTTGCTAAGCGGGCTCTACCATGGGGTTCGGGACGCAGAAGAGGCCAATTCGACGTGCCTTACCGGCGCTCCAGGGCGCCCAGCCCCGCGTCTCGCACGTATACTCGGAATTCCACAGGGGCGGCTTCCCGCCCATTCTCCAAGGAGGCTTCTCCCGATGTTGATCCCGAAATTCCCTTCCCGGACGGCCCTCGCTCTCGGCGCGGCCGTCGCGCTCGCCGCGGCGGGCGCCCCCGGCCTTCTGGCTCAAGCTCCTGCCAAGGCGGACGCCGCCGCCGCGGCCGGACCCAAGCTCGTCGTCGTCGAAGACAGAAAAGACGTCGGAACGGTTCCCAAGGGCGAGCCCATCAAGCACGTGTTCGTCCTGAAGAACACGGGCAAGACCGATCTCCACGTCACGGACGTGAAGCCCTCCTGCGGCTGCACCGTGCCGGAGTTCGACAAGGTCATCAAGCCCGGCGCGGAGGGCAGGGTGACGCTCACGGTCGACACGAAGAACTTCTCGGGCCCGATCTCGAAGACGGCGCTCCTCATGACGGACGACCCGTCGACGCCGCAGGTGACGCTCTTCCTGTCGGCCACGGTCAAGCCGTTCGTCGAGGCGCTTCCCTACGGCTTCTTCCGCATCACGGCCCTGTCCGGCGAGGCTGCGTCGTCGGACGTCATCCTCGTTTCGGACGAGGCGGAGTTCAAGCCCACGAAGGTCGAGACCCCGAACGCGTTCCTGAAGGCGGCGCTCTCCCCGGTTCCGGAGAAGGAGCTCATCAAGGACAAGAACCCGAACCAGTGGAAGATCACGTTGACGGCGGCAGCCGATGCTCCCGAGGGGATTCTCGGGGGGACGGTGAAGGTCGCGACGGGGGTCAAGCGGCAGCCCGAGATCGAGATTCCTCTCTCCGGCTTCGTGAAGCCCGCGATCTCCGTCACGCCGATCTCGATCAACTTCGGGAACTTCGACCCCAAGGGCGACGCCGTCAAGCGCAACGTCATGATCGTGAACAACAACGCGCAGGCCGCGAGCTTCGCGGTCACGAAGGCGGAGACGAACGTGCCGGGCATCTCGGCCGAGATCGTCCCCGTGGACAAGTCGCGCGTGCAGGTCGTCCTCTCGGTCGATCAGAAGATCAAGAAAGGCGTCTTCGAAGGAGAGCTCCTCATCAAGACGACCGACAAGGCCAAGGGCGACGTGAAGGTGCCCCTGAAGGGCGTCATCCTCTAACGGGCTCTTTTATTTCCGGGGGGGAAGGGTCTTGTAGACGGGCGGGGGGGGCGCGGAGAGCGGCACGTCGTGCAGGGGCGGGTCCTTCTGCCGGGCTGCTTCCTCCGCGAGCAGGCTGAACATCGCGAGCGCGGCCTGGCGCCTCTCCCGCTGGCGCGGCGCGGAGGCCGGCGAGAGGATCGCCGAGAACGGAGAATCGGAGTCGTAGTGCATGGCGAGGTAGAGGTCCGTCTTGCCGTCCCTCGAGTCCTCGAGCAGAAAAGTGAGCGAAAGGCGCTCGATGCCGCGGTCCAGAAGGTTCGCATCGTCCGAGCGAACGATGAAGGAGAGGAGCTCCCCCGGGACCGCGGCGAGGACCGCGAGGTCGAGATGCCGGGGCCCGTCCTTCGTCGTCGCCTCGAGAAGAAGAACGTCGCCCTTCTCCGCCGTCGGCCCCTTCTTGTAATGCGCCGGGCGCGGGAGGACGTCCGGAACGCCGGCGAAGAGCCACCTCGAGGCATATTCGGGTCCCACGAGGAGCCGCCACACGACCGCGCGGGAAGCGTGGATCGAAACGCAGTCCACTCCCTGGAACGTCGCGAGCTGCACGTCCGACCGCGCGCGCACCCGGGCCGCCCACGGGTCGGCCTCGGCGTGGGCGAGGCCGGGCGCGAGGGACGCGGTGAGAACGAGAGCGACCGCCGTGAACCGGGTAAACATCGGGATGAGGATACGCAAGAAAAGGGCCGCCGGGGCCGCCGCTACTTCTTGGCCGGGGGCTGGGGGCGCAGGACCTCGAGCCAGTCGAAGGCCGCCGACAGCGTGCGTTCGTCGGTGGCGCCGCTGACCCGGTCTTTCGGCGACTCGGCATACGCGAAGGCGAACTTGAGTTCGTTGGCGCCCTTCTTCCAGAACGCGCGCGGAACGGCCACCGCGTATACGCGCGGTTCGCCGCCGAGCGCGAGCGTGTCGGTTTTCTTGTCGTTCACGGAGAGGGTGAGCGTCTGTGGCGGCCCTCCGGGGAAAGCGAACGGCCAGCAGCGGAAGCGCACGAGCCGGTCGCCGTCGGCGCGGCTCAGGATCGTGATGTGCGCCTCGCGGCCGTGACACCAGACGAACGTATCCCCGAGCTCGGTCTTCTCGAAGCCGTCCCAGCCCGCGCCGAGCGCCCCGAGCGTGGTCTCGGGATCGAAATTCAGGGAGCGGGTCTCTTCGGGGGAGCGGCAGGCGCCCGCGAAGACCAGGGAGACGGCCAGGACCGCCGCCGGCGCGCGAAAGCCGGTTCTCCTCATCGCGCCGTTTCCCTCATCGGGCCGTCTCGCGCCGCACCTCGAGACCCGTGGCCACGAAGACGGCGCCCGAGCCATCGGTCCGGGCACGTCCCTCGGCCGCGAGAAATCCGCCCGCGAGGTTCGCGGGGAATTTGAAGGAGCCGTCGGAGACGATCGGCAGAACGGCGTCGCCGTCCTTGAGGGCGGGACTGCCGGCCGCTCCCGCATTCAAACCCTCCACACGGATCGCCTTCGCCGCGTAAGGCGCCGGATCCTTCACGACGTCCCGGACCGCCACGGGCGACAGACCGCGCAGCGGCTTGCCGTAGAGGTCCGCCGCCTGCGCGGAAGACGCGGCGAAGACGAGAGCAAGGGTGGCGAGGGATCGCGGCAGACCCATCAGAGAGAAGCGCCCTTGGAGCCGGAGAAGGGATAGGTCACGGTCACGGCGGGGCACGGATTGCCCGCCGGAGCGGCGCCGCGTGTGTAGGTGAGGGTGCCGTAGATCGTCCCGTCGTACTTGGTCAGGATCGTTCCCGAGAACGTGGCTGCCGTCGCATTCGAGCTGTCCTTCATCGTCCCCGTGAACGACGTCGAGCCGTCCGCGTTTTTCGTGAACGTCGCATTCTGATCGGCCCCCGGCGTCCCGATGCCCTGGAGGAAGAAGAGTGTCGCGGAGCCGGCGCAGGAGGGAAGGACGATTCCGGCCGAGAGGTAGTCGAAGGAGCCCGCGAAGATTTCCGCGCGCCCCGAGAAACCGTAGCCGTCGCTGAGGATGAGCCCGTACGCGCCGTTGTTGGCGACCGGGATCTTGACGGGCGGCGAATAGCTGATGGACCCGATCGCGTTGTCGATGACGGAAGCGCCCGTCGCCACCGGCCCGCCGCTCGTGACCTTCACGAGCGCGGTCAAGTTCGTCTCGCTCGCGGAGGGCGTGAAGCCGAAGAAGTTAGCGATGCCGTTGATCTGCGTCTGCGAGAACTTGCCGAGCGTCAGGGTCTTCGTGCCCGCCGACGTGCCGTCCGACTTGCGGAGGGTGACGTCGACGGTCGTATTGCCCGTGCCGTTCGCGGAGAGAAGAAAGAGGTTCGTGCGGTAGCCGCTGGCGCTCGTCGGGGACCCCGAGATGTAGGGAACGTATGCGGTCTCGCCGACCGCCACGAGCTGGTCCTGATTCTGGGACGGGATCGCAAAGCCGTTCGTTCCGGCCGTACCCGCCTGGTTCTTCGCGTTCACGACGAGGGTCTGCGAGAGCACCCAGACGGCCAGCGGGCGCCCGCCGGCGTCGGTCCCGGGAGCCTCGATGCGGATCCCGCCGGCCCCAGTCGCGGCGAACTTCGCGGCGAGGACGTCGTCCAGCGCGAGCGTCTGGTTCGCGGGAACGGTCACGGACACCTTCGCGGCGCCGCTGTTGTCGCCGAGCGCGCTGTTCGATCCGTCGAGCCCGGATGCGGGGAGAAAGTACATGTCGACGGGCGCCGCCGTAGCGTTCGGGTTGACGATCCGAAGGGACGTCACGTAGTCGTTCCCTCCTCCAGAAGCCTTGGCGGACGTGACGACCCATTGGGTCGTCGCCGGTGTGTCCGCGACCAGTGATGCCGGGAGGGCCGACAGGGCGGCGATGGCCATGATGGCCGCGGGAACGAAAACGCGACGGATCGACATGTTGGCGTGCATCGTGGTGTTTCCTCTTTTGATGGCTCGGGTGCGCCAGACACCTGTCAGACGCAAGAATGCGGCCGGAAGTTTAGCCCGTCCCCCGAAGAAGTGACCCGGCGGGGCGCTGGCTTTCAAAAGAAGCGGCCGCCCCCGCCCGCATAGCGGCGCAGGTCGCCTCGTCGGCGGTCGGTCAGGAGCACACGGGTCGAGACCGCGCGGAAGCCGAGGGCGCCGGCGGCCAGGAGCAGCACCCGCGCCTCGACGGGGAGCGCGAGGGAGAGACGCGTTCCGTGAAACCGTGCCGCGAGCATCGAAAGGATGTCAGCGGCGGCCTCGGGGGTCTTCGCGGCGATCGGGCCGAGCGCGGTCTCTCGCGTCCCCTCGTCCCACGCTCCGAGCGCGACGGGCCGCCCCCCGCGCTTGAGGGAGACGACATGGCCGCCTGCGGCCCGGTGGCCCCAATCGCGCGGACGCGCGAAGCCGCGGGTCTCGCGGTCGAGGGCGGCGATCCAGCCGGAGAGGGGAGCGCCTGGCCCTACGGCGGCGAGGGCGGCAACCGGCTGCGGAGCCGCCGGCACCGGCTCGGCCTCCATTCCGAGAACGAGCGTGCGGAGGGAAAGACCGGCGCGGAGAAAGAATGCGAGAGCGGACGACTCGTCCGGCGCGAGGACCTCGAGTGAGCGTGCGCCCCGGGCCGAGCCGTACGCGCGCACCGCCGTGAGGAGCGCGAGGCCGACTCCGCTGCCTCGGTGGGCCGCGCCGACGTCGAGAGCGATGAGGAGGAGCGCGTCCTCGCGCACGGCGGCGCAGGCGAGGCCGAGCACACGCCCTTCGGCGTCGCGGGCGACGAAGGCGCCGTCCGGGTCGGTCGTGCGGGCGTACGCGATGTCCGCATCACCCGCCGGCGGGACGGCCTCGCCCGGGCGGGCCGTCCGGACCGTGACGGCAAGAGGTCTTTTCGCGGCCACCCTCATCCGAGGCTAGCAGGCTTCCAAAATGAGCCGCTTCGCGGTCCCCCCTCGCATTGAACGAGAATCCATCGCAGAATCTGCAGCGGAAGAGGACTGTGATGCTCAAGCGAAGTGTCGGACGCCCCCGTGACGGCAACCCCGCGGAAACCCGGCGCGGCATCCTGCGCGCTGCCGAGGAAAGTTTTGCAACGGCAGGGTTTGTGGGCGCTACGACGCGCCAGGTGGCCGCCCGAGCGGGCGTGAACGTTGCCACGCTGCACTATCACTTTGGAAACAAGGAGAAGCTCTACCGGGCGGTCCTCGCCGCCGCCGCGGGCGCCGATTTCACCGTTCCAGGCGGCGGCGGAGCCCCGGCGGAAAGGCTGGCGACGGTCGTCGAGGCCCTGTGGGACTTCGGTGTCGCGCATCCTTCGCTGCCACGGCTGAGTCTGCTGCACCGGCTCGCGGGCCCCACCGCGCCGGCCGAGGCGCCGCCGGATACCCGTGTGGCTCTCCTCACGAGCACGCTCGCGGAGACGGGTGCGAAGCCGCCGTATCCCCCGGGCGATGCGGCGCGCGTCATCCTCGCGTTTCTCGACAGCGCGCTCGTCGCCTCGCAGGACGGAAGCGATTTCGAGACCGGCTCGCCGGCGCCCGCATCGGCATCGGCGTCACGTTCGGGCGTTGTCGCGGCGGCGCTGAGGGTGTCGGGCCTGGCGTGATTTGAATCAGGGTTTTCGACGCAGGCCGAGCGCGAGGACGAGCGCGTTGACGCCCGTGCCCGCGAGGACGGGGTCGATGCCGAGCGGGTGCAGGAAACGCTCGAGCATCGCCGCGCCGCCGCCGAGAAGCATCGCGGCGCCGGCGAAACGCCGGTCCACGCGCACGTGCGGAAGGAACGCGACGAGGGTGGGCAGGATGAGCCCGGACGCGAAGAGCGTGTATCCAAGTCGAAACGTTTCGACGACGTCGCGCATCGCGAGGGCCACGGCGAGACCGAGCCCGCCGTAGGCCACGACAGCGAGGCGCGACGCGCCCGCTCCGGCCCTCTTTCCGAGGAGATCGTTCGACGTGGCGGCCGCGGCCGACAGGAGGACGGAGTCCGCCGAGGACTGCATCGTCGCGACGAGCGCCACGAGGAGAAGCGGGGCGAGCGCCGGCCCCGCGAGGAGAAGCACGGTGCGGGGAAAGAGCTCGGCCGGAGCCCCGCCGACGCCCAGCGCCACTCCCGCGAGGGCGATCGTGACGGTCGCGAGGCCGAAGGCGAGCTTGGACAAAGAGGCGCCGAGGGCGGCGCTGCGCGCGGCGCGCGCGTCGCGCGCGGAGAGGAGCTTGGACCACACGTCGCTTCCGACGGCATGCGGAAGACCCACGAGGACGAGAAGCGCGAGGACGTCGGCCCAGGAGAAACGCGGGCCCGTCGGAAAGGAGAGAAGCGCCGCGGGCGCGGGGATGGCGGAGAGGGAGCGCACGGCGAGCGGCAGCGCGACGGCGAGGAGTCCCGTCACCATGAGGCCGAACTGGAGGAGATCGGTCCGCACGACCGCGCGCTGCCCGCCGAGCGCGGTGTAGGCGACGAAAAGGGCCGCCGTCAGGACGAGGACGCGCGTGGGCTCCCAGGACGTGGTCGAGGCGATGACGACCTCGGTGGCCTCGGCCAGGAGCGCGAACCAGACGATCTCGGCGAGGACGACGAGAAGGGCCGCGATCTTCCGCACGCCGGGCCCGTACGTTCGTCCGATCACCTCCGCAATCGTCGTCGCGCCCGTCGCCCGCACGCGCGCCGCGAGAAAAAGGCCCAGCGCGAGAAGGCCGAGGGCCCCCGCGAGATCGAGCCATAGCGCGGGAAGTCCCTTCGCGGCCACGAGGGCGGCGAGGACGAGGGTCGTGGACCCGCCGATCACGGTGGAGGAAAGCGCGGCCCACACGGCGAACGCGCCGAAGCCGCGGTCGCCGACGAGAAACGCGTCGGCCGAGCGCGAGGCTTTACGCGTCGCGAAGAGGCCGACGAGGAGCACGGCGGCGCCGTAGAGAACGAGAGCGGCGGCCAAACTTCGTCTCCTCGGCGCCTCAGCCCGCGAGAACGTCGCGCGCGAAGCCGGCGAGAAGGCGCGCGGCGAGCGGCAAGGCGCGCTCGTCGAAGTCGAAGTCGGGCGCGTGATGCGGTCCGCCGGGCACCGGACCTCGCGCCGCGCCCACGAACGCGAACGCGCCGGGGATCCGCGCGAGGAACTCCGAAAAGTCTTCCCCGCCCATCGTCCGGCAAGTCTCCGTGATGCTTGGCGTGAGCGACGCGGCGACCCTGATGGCGCGCGCGGCCTCGGCCGGATGGTTCACGACCGCCGGATTGACCCGGGTGTAGACCGTCTTCGCGACGCACCCGAGGGACTGGGCGGCGCGCTCCGCGACCTCGGCGACGAGGGACGGCAGGCGGTCTTCGACTTCGGTGTCGAACGAGCGGCACGTGCCGCCGAGCGTGACGCAGTCGGGAAGGATGTTGAAGGCCGAGCCGCCGTGCACGGAGGTGACGGAGACGACGGCCGGCAGGAGAGGCGACAGCCGCCGCGAGACGATCGTCTGGAGCGCCGTGACGACATGGGCGGCCGCGACGATCGTGTCGCGCGTCTCGTG
>JARXKK010000106.1 GCA_030278895.1 Acidobacteriota bacterium | reverse complement strand
TCGTCCGCATCCGCTGGGGCAAGAACCTCTCCGGCGAGCAGCTCGGCGAGATCGCGAAGTCGCTCGACGGCCGCCTCAAGGGCGCCGAGGCGATGAACAAGTTGACGCTCACGAACGCGGACGAGCCCGACGTCGTCTTCTTCGCGGAACTCCCGGGAGGCCGCTGAAATGGCGCCCCTCCCGGAGGATTTCTTCTTCCTGTCCGTCGCCGAGCTGTCGAAGAAGATCCAGGCGAAGCAGATCTCTCCGGTCACGCTTGCGGAGGGTACCCTCGAGAGGCTCGAGCGCATCGGTCCGACGCTCGGCGCGGTCGTGACGGTCACGCGGGACCTCGCCCTCCGGGAAGCCCGCGCGGCCGAGGCCGAGATCGCGGCCGGCAAGTGGCGCGGGCCCCTTCACGGGATTCCGTATGGCGTGAAGGATCTCCTCGCCACGAAGGGCATCCCGACGACGTGGGGCGCCGAGCCGTACCGCAACCAGGTCTTCGACGAGGACGCGACGGTCGTGAAGAGGCTGCGCGAGGCCGGCGCCGTTCTCGTCGGAAAGCTCGCGATGGTCGAGCTCGCGGGCGGCTTCGGCTACAACAATGCGGACGCGTCCTTCACGGGGCCCGGGCGGACACCCTGGAACACGGACTACTGGTCGGGCGGGTCGTCGTCGGGCCCGGGCGCCGCCACCGCGGCGGGGCTCGTCGCGTTCTCGATCGGCTCGGAAACCTCCGGCTCGATCATCACGCCCGCGGCGTTCTCCGGCGTCACGGGTTTCCGCCCCACCTACGGCCGCGTGAGCCGGCACGGCGCGATGGCCCTCTGCTGGACGCTCGACAAGCTCGGCCCCATCTGCCGGACGGCCGAGGACTGCGGCCTCGTGATGGCCGTGATCGCCGGGAAAGACCCCTTCGATTCCACGTCTGTCACGCGTCCCTACCGCGCCGATGCCGAGAGCGCGAAGTCGAAGCGTTTCCGGGTGGGCGTCATCAAGGGCACGACCGAGAAGGTCCAGCCCGAGGTGCGGAAGAACTTCGAGGAGTCGCTGAAGGTCCTCCGGACGTTCTGCGACGTCGTGCCCGACGTCGAGTTTCCCGAATTCCCATACGGGGCCGCCGTCGGGACGATCGTCTCGGCCGAAGGCGCGAGCGCCTTTCGCGACCTCATCGAAGGCGGGCGCGCGAAGGAGCTCAAGGTTCCGAACGACCGCTGGGGCGGCTATGCCGCGTCCATGACGCTCGCCGTCGACTACATCCAGGCGATGCGGCTCAGGGCTCCAATGAAGAGAGCTCTCGACGGTCTTTATGCCAAGTTCGACGCCCTCGTCTCGCCGTCTCGAGCGAGCGTCGCGTATCCGATCGGGCCGGACTTCGACAAGGTCTACCCTGGAATCAGCGGGGGGCCGTCGGTGATCGGGGCGGGCAACCTCGCGGGCCAGCCCGCCCTCTCTGTTCTGAACGGCTTCGGTGAAAACGGCCTGCCCACGGCGTTCCAGTTCACCGGACGGGCGTTCTCGGACGAGACCCTCGTCGCCCTCGGCACGGCCTGGCAGGCGCGGACCGAGTGGCACCGGAAGCGCCCTCCGACGGGCTGAAACGCTCGACGCGGCCCCCTCGACACCGTATCCTTCCGGCCAAACATCAGGAGGATGAAAATCATGCGCACTGTCTCCAAACGTGTTTTCTCTCTCCTCGCGGCGGCCCTCCTCGCGGCGCCCGCCTTCGCGGCCGATCCGATCAAGATCGGCGTCTACGGCCCCTTCTCGGGCGGCTCGTCGCCCATGGGCCTCTCGATGCGTAACGGCGTCCGCCTCGCCGCCGACGAGATCAACGCGAAAGGCGGCGTCCTGGGCCGCAAGATCGAGCTCGTGGACCGCGACGACCAGGCGGTGAACGAGCGCGGCGCGCAGGTCATGCAGGACCTCGTCTCGAACGAGAAGGTCTCGGCCGTGCTCGGCCCGATCAACACCGGCGTCGCGCTGGCCTCCTACAAGTACCCGATGGAGGCGAAGGTCCCGCTTCTCATCAACGTGTCGGCGGGCGCGCCCGTCAACGAGCTGTTCAAGGACTATCCCGACAACTACGTCTTCCGGCTCGCGGCGGGCGACCCCATCCAGGCCGAGATGATCGTGTCCGAGGGCGTCGACAAGCGGAAGTTCAAGAAGGTCGCGGTCCTCTGCGACGACACGAATTACGGGCAGAACGGCCGCCAGAAAATGGAAGACGCGCTTGCCGCGCGTAAAGTCACGCCCGTTTACATCGGCAAGTTCAAGATCAAGGACACCGACATGACCCCGCAGCTCCAGGAGGCCCGCAAGGCCGGGGCCGAGGCCATCCTCACCTACGGCATCGGGCCCGAGCTTGCGCAGCTGGCGAACGGGATGCAGAAGCTGGGCTGGAAGGTGCCGATGATCGGAAGCTGGACGCTCTCGATGTCCAACTTCATCGACGCGGCGGGACCGAACGGCGACGGCGCGACGATGCCGCAGACCTTCATCCAGGCCGGCGCCTCGACGGCGAAAGCGAAGCAGTTCATCGCGGATTACCAGAAGAAGTTCACCGTCGAGCGCATCCCGTCGGCCGTCGCGGCCGCGCAGGGCTACGACTCGATGTACGTGCTCGCGCAGGCGATCGAGCAGGCGGGTGGGACCGAGGGCCCGAAGATCAAGGCCTCCCTCGAAGATCTCAAGAAGCCTTACGCCGGCGTCATCGCGACGTGGGCGAAACCCTTTAGCAAGACCGACCACGAGGCCATCCATCGCGAGCATGTCGTCATGGGCGTCGTCGGCAAGGGCGAGGTCCTGCCGCCGGCGAAATGACGGCGAAGGAGCCTCGAAACGCCGACGTGCTGACGTGAAGGCGAGGACGCCGGTCATTCGATGACCGATCTGCTGCAGCTGATCCTGAGCGGCGTCGCCCTCGGGATGATCTACGCGCTCCTCGCCTTCGGCTACAACATCACGTTCTCGACGTCGCGCACGATCAACTTCGCGCAGGGCGAGTTCCTCATGCTCGGGGCCCTCACCGGACTCACCGCGGCCGTCACGTGGAAGCTCGGTTACGCGGGGGCTCTCTTCGCCGCGGCGATCGTGGGCTGCCTCCTGGGAGTCGTCCTCGAAAAGGCCGCGATCGCGCCGGCGCTGAAGACGCGCTCGGCCGTGAGCTGGATCCTCGCCACGGTCGCGCTGGGCATCATCGCGCGCAACGCGGCCGAACGGATCTGGGGAACGGACGACGCGCGCTTCCCCGCGCCGCTCGGCGACGACCCGCTCACGTTCCTCGGCGTGCGCGTCCTGCCGCAGGAGCTCCTCGTCATCGGCGCCGCGGCGCTCATCATGTCGGGCGTCGAGCTGTTCCGGAGAAAGTCGATCTGGGGAAAGGCGGTGACGGCCGTCGCGGCAGACAAGGACGCGGCGGCTCTCATGGGCATCAACGTCCCCCTCGTCATCACGTTCTCCTTCGTCCTTTCGTCGGCAATCGCCGCGGTCTCCGGCGTCCTCGTGGCTCCGCTGACTCTCGCGGGCGCCACGATGGGGACTCTCCTCGGCACGAAGGCGTACGCGGTCGCGATCGTCGGCGGGCTCCAGTCGGGCCTCGGCGTCCTCGTCGGCGGCCTCCTCCTCGGCCTCTCCGAGCAGTTCACGGCGCGCTACGTCTCGACCGGATACAAGGACACGCCGGGCTTCGTACTCCTCATCTTCATCCTCCTCGTCAAACCGTCCGGCCTCTTCGGCAAGAAGTCGATCAAGAAGGTCTGACTCCGGATGCCGCGCGCCCTCCGCACCCTCGTGCTCGTCGCCGCCGCGGCGTTCCTGTTCCTGCCCTTCGTGACGCAGAACCCGTATTACGTCCACAGCGTCGCGTGCAAGGTGTGCATCTACGTCATCCTCGTCGCCGGCCTCGACCTCGTCGTCGGATACTCGGGTGACGTCTCGGTCGGCCATGCGGGCCTTTACGCTGCCGGCGCGTACACGGCCGCGATCCTCGTCACGAAGGCGCACTGGCCGTTCCTGCCCGCGGCTCTCGCCGCGATCGCGATGGGCGCTCTCTTCGGCCTCCTCCTCGGCGTTCCCGCCCTCCGCCTCTCGGGGCCGTATCTCGCGGTCTCGACGATCGCCTTCGGCCTCATCGTCCAGACGGTCGTCAACGAAGCCGAGAAGCTGACCGAAGGCTCGCTCGGCATTCAGAACATCCCGAAGCTCACGTTCGGAAGGTGGAACTTCGAGGGGAACAACCTCTACTACCTCGTCTACCCGCTGATGCTCCTGTCTCTCCTCGCCGTCCACCGCGTCGCCACGAGCTACTGGGGGCGCGCCTTCGAGGCCCTCAAAGAAAGCTCGATCGCGGCCGAATGCTCGGGCATCAGCCGTTACCGCTACAAGCTCTCGGTCTTCGTCCTCTCGGCCGCGCTCGCGGGTCTCGCGGGCGCGCTCTTCATCCACATCGACAAGTACGTGGGCCCCACGACGTTCTCTCTCCAGCTTTCGATTCTCTTCCTCATCGCGCTCATTTTCGGCGGCACGCGATCGCTCCTCGGCAACGTGCTCGGGTGCCTCGTCGTCGTCGTTCTGCCCGACGTCTTCAACCGGTTCGCCGACTACCAGCTCATGACGTTCGGTGCGCTCCTTCTCTTCACGCTCTACGTCCTGCCGGGCGGTCTCGCGGGCCTCCTCCGCCGCGCGCTACCGGCGCGGGCGACGGCTCACACCACGGAGGAGGCGGGGCCGGACGGATCCGAAACGGGAATTCGGGTACGCAAGGAGGACGGGGCGGACGCGGATGCGGGTGACCTCCTCGCCACGGAGCGCCTCACGATCGCTTTTGGGGGACTCGTCGCCGTCAACGGCCTCGACCTCGTCATCCGGCGCGGTGAAGTGCACGCCCTGATCGGCCCGAACGGTTCGGGCAAGTCCACGACCGTGAACCTCCTCACCGGCGTCTACCGGCCCACGTCGGGCCGCGTGGTCTTCGGGGGCCGGCCCTTCCAGAACGCGAGCCCGTTCGCCGTGTCGCGTTCCGGAATCGCGCGCACTTTCCAGAACGTGGCTCTCTTCGGCGACATGACAGTTCTCGAAAACGTCCTCGTCGGCCTCCACCACACGTTCCACGGCGGGCTCCTCGACGTCCTTTTCCGGACCCCCCGGGCGAAACGCGAGGAAAAGGACGCGCGGAGCCGCGCCCTGTCGCTGCTCGCGTTCGTCGGCCTCGACTCTCTCGCACCGGAGCGCGCCCGGAACCTGCCCTATGGCAAGCAGCGGCTTCTCGAGATCGCGCGCGCCCTCGCCCAGGACCCGCGCCTCGTCGTGCTCGACGAGCCCGCCGCGGGCCTCACTTCCGGCGAGATCGCGGCGGTGGACGGGCTCATCGTCAAGCTGAAGGCGCGCGGACTCGCGGTCCTCCTGATCGAGCACCACATGGATCTCGTCATGTCGGTCTCGGACACGGTCACGGTCCTCGACTTCGGCGAGAAGATCGCCACGGGCATTCCGGCGGAAATCCAGAAGGACGACCGCGTGATCAACGCCTATCTCGGCACCGACGCGCATGCGATGGCCGCCGATGCTTGAGATCCGCGACCTCGTCGTGCGTTACGGCCCGCTCGAGGCTCTCCACGGCGTCTCGCTTTCGGTGCCCGACGGAAAGCTCGTGGCCGTCATCGGATCGAACGGCGCGGGGAAGACCACGATGCTTCGGACGATCTCGGGCCTCCTGAGACCGGCGTCGGGCGCGGTCGAGCTGGAGGGACGCTCGCTTGCGGGCCTGAAGCCGCACGCGATCGCGCGCCTCGGCATCGCCCACGTGCCCGAGGGCCGCCGCGTGTTCCCGGACCAGAGCGTCCTCGACAACCTCCTTCTCGGCGCGTTCTCCCACCTCGCGGGGACGCCGAAAGCGGAGATCCAGTCACTTTTAGACGACATCTTCACGTCCTTCCCCCGCCTCGCCGAGCGCCGCACGCAGCTCGCGGGGACGCTCTCGGGCGGCGAGCAGCAGATGCTCGCGATCGGGCGCGCGCTCATGGCGAAACCGCGCGTCATCCTCCTCGACGAGCCGTCCATGGGCCTCGCTCCGCTCCTCATCGACGAGGTCTTCCGCCGGCTGGAGGCGCTCAAGGCGCGCGGCATCACGATGCTTCTCGTCGAGCAGCTCGCCTACCGCGCTCTCGCCGTGGCCGACACGGCCTACGTCATCGAGCACGGGAAGATCGAGATCTCGGGCGACGCACAGGCTCTCGCGAAGGATCCCCGTGTGCGCGCCGCGTACCTCGGGGAGGCGGCGCGGCCTGATTCTGGTATAGGGCTCAGAACATGAAACGCTTTCTGCGCGAACCGCTCGTCCACTTCGTCGCGATCGGGGCCGCGCTCTTCGTCGCCTTCGCGTGGAAAGGCGGCGGCTCGTCGTCCAGCCGGATCGTGGTGACACGCGCGCGCATCGAATCCTTCGCCGCCGCATTCCAGCGCACGTGGCAGCGGCCGCCGACCGCCGACGAGATGAAGGGTCTGATCGACGGGTACGTGCGTGAGGAGGCAGCCGTCCGCGAGGCGATGGCGACCGGACTCGATCGGGACGACACGATCATCCGCCGGCGGCTGAAGCAGAAGGTCGACTTCCTCGCCGAGGAGCAGATCGGCGATCGAAGGACGCGCGAAAGGGACGCTCTCTACGCCCGCCTTCTCGCGAAGACGACGGTCGTGATCGAGAAGGCGCCAGAGAAGAAGTGACGCGCCGCGCCCTCGCACTTCTCGCGGCCGCATTGGCCGGGTCCCTCGCGGCCGCCGTGCCCGTTCTCGGCCACGAGAACCGCCCCGGCTTCCTCGAGATGGAGGAGAAGTCGCCGGGCGTCTACGCGTTCCTCTGGAAGGCGCCCTCGGACGGCGAGACCGAGATCCACATCGCACCGGTCCTTCCGCCTGGCTGCGCTCTCGCGACGCCCGATGGCCAGCAGCTCACGACGAGCGCGATTCTCGTGCGCGGGACGCTGCACTGCGAGGGCGGTCTCGCGGGCCGTACGATCGCGATCGAGGGCCTCGAATCCACGGCTACGGACGTCCTCGTGCGCGTGCGCCATTCGGACGGCCGCCTCGAGAGCCACCTTGTCGGACCCGCGAGCCCGTCGGTGACGCTCGGCGGCTCGACGACCGTCTCGCAGCGCGCGGCGTCTTACCTGAAGCTCGGGGTCGAGCACATCCTGATGGGCATCGATCACCTGCTCTTCGTCCTCGGGCTCCTTCTCATCGTCTCCGACCGCTGGATGCTCGTGAAGACGATCACGTCCTTCACGATCGCCCACAGCCTCACGCTCGCCGTCGCGACGCTCGGCTTCGCGTCGGCGCCGCTCCCGCCCCTGAACGCAGCGATCGCCCTCTCGATCCTCTTCCTCGGCCCCGAGATCGTGAGGGTCTGGCGCGGCGAAACGAGCTTCACGATCCGCCACCCGTGGGTCGTCGCGTTCGCGTTCGGCCTCCTCCACGGGTTCGGCTTCGCGAGCGGGATGACGGCGCTGGGCCTCCCGAAGGCGGAGATCCCGCTCGCCCTCCTCCTCTTCAACGTGGGCGTCGAGATCGGGCAGGTGTTCTTCGTCGCCGTCATCCTTCTTCTCGAACGCTCGTTCCGGACTCTCGAGATCCGCTGGCCGCGCTGGGTCGAGGCGTTGCCCGGCTACGCCGTGGGCTCCCTCGGCGCGTACTGGACGATCCAGCGCACCGTGATGCTGTTTTCGGAGGCGCGGTGAAGGCGACGTTCGCGCGCCGACACACGTCGCCCGAGGGGCTCCTCGCGCTTCTCGTTCTTGCGCTCGCGATGTCGCCCGCCCGCGCGCACGTTCAGGCCGGCGAAGCGGCCGGGTTCTTCTCCGGCTTCCGCCACCCCGTCTCGGGTCTCGACCACGTCCTCGCGATGGTGTCCGTCGGCCTCTGGGGCGCGCAGCTCGGCGCCCCGGCCGTGTGGCTCCTGCCCGTCGTCTTCCCGATGGTCATGGCGTTCGGCGGATTCCTCGGCCTCGCGGGCGTGCCGCTACCGGGTGTCGAGATCGCGATCGCGCTCTCGGCCGTCCTCCTCGGCCTCGCCGTCGCGAAGGAGGCCCGCCCGCCGCTCGCCGTCGCCGCGGTCCTCGTCGGCTTCTTCGCGATCTTCCACGGGCACGCGCACGGCACCGAGCTTCCAACCGGGCAGAGCGGGCTCCTCTACAGCATCGGCTTCGTCGTCGCGACCGGCTGCCTGCATCTCTCGGGCATCGCGATCGGCCTCGTCCACCGCTGGCCGTGGGGCCGCGTCGCGCTTCGTGTTGCGGGAACGCTGGTGGCGATCGCCGGATTCGGATTTCTCTGGAGGGCGATCCGATGAGGACGCGCGTGCCTCCCGCGGGAACACTCGCGTTCTTCGCCGCTCTCCTGATTTCTGCGCGTGCGGACGCGCACCTCGTGACGACGGGCCTCGGGCCGGTCTACGACGGAATCGGACACCTCCTTCTGACGCCCGAGGATCTCGTGCCGATCCTCGCGCTCGCGCTTTACGCGGGACTCAGGGGCGCGCGCGCCGGCCGCCTCGCCCTTTTCGTCCTGCCCCTCTCGTGGATGCTCGGCGGCCTCCTTGCTCTGGGGCTCGGAGGCGCGATCTCGGCTCCTGTCCCCGCGCTGTCCTTCATCCTCATCGGCCTCCTCGTGGCGATCGACGTGAGACTCCCTGACGGCGCGGTCGCAACGCTGGCCGGAAGCCTTGGACTCATCCACGGATTCCTGAACGGGCCGGCGCTCGCGGGCGCCGGCCCGGGCGCTCTCGGCCTCCTCGGCATCGCGGCCGTCGCGTTCGTTCTCGTCGCGCTCGCGTCCGCGCTCGTCGTCTCGCTGAAGGCTCCCGCGGCACGCATCGCGGTGCGCGTGGCCGGCAGCTGGATCGCCGCGATCGGGCTGCTGCTTCTCGGCTGGACGCTCCGAACGCGCGGCGTCTAGAATCCTCCCGGGTTCGACGATCGTCCTCCTCTTCCGCTCCCGCCGTGTCCTCGTGTGGGGCGTCCTCGCCCTCGTGTACGTCGTTTCGTACTTTCACCGCATCGCGCCCGCCGTCCTCGCGAAGGACCTCATGGCGAGCTTCGCGGCGACGGGAGTCGAAGTGGCCACGATGGCCGCGCTCTACCTCTACGCCTTCGCGGCGATGCAGTTCGTCGTCGGCGCGGCCGTGGACGCCTGGGGCCCGCGGCGCGCGGTCGCGGCCGGCGCCGTCGTGATGGGAGCGGGCGGCCTTCTCTTCGCCGCCGCGCACGTTCTCCCCGTCGCTTACGCGGCACGCGTGATCGTCGGCATCGGCGCCTCCGTCGTCTTCATCGGGACGCTCAAGCAGGTGGGCGAGTGGTGGAGGCCGGACGAATTCGGCACGTGGTCGGGCCTGACACAGGTCGCGGGGAACCTCGGTGGGCTTCTCGCCGCGGCGCCGCTCGCGCTCACCGTCTCTTTCGTGGGCTGGCGCGCGACGTTCTCGGGCGTTGCGATGGCGTCGCTGCTTCTCGCGGGCCTCTGCCTCGCCGTCGTGCGCGACCGTCCCGAGGACGCGGGCTTTCCACCTCCTGGGGGCCGCGCGAGGGGCCCGCGCATCTCGGTGGCCGAGGGGTATCGGACGGTCTTCGGCAACGCGAAGACGTGGCCGATGTTCTTCGTCTTCTTCTGCCAGTACGGGACGCTCCTGTCGTTTTCAGGCCTCTGGGCCGTGCCGTGGATGCGTGACGTCTACGGGATGACGTCGAAGGAATCCGCCGAGATCGTGTCCCTCGTCGGGATCGGCGTCATTTTCGGCGCGCCCGCCGCGGGCTACCTGTCGGACAAGATCTTCCGGTCGCGCCGCGTTCCTTACATCCTCTTCACGCTCGTCTACACGGCCGTCTGGGCCTGCGTGGCCGTGCCTCCCGCCGGGCCGCCGCGCGCGCTCCTGGGACCTCTCTGCTTTCTCGTGGGACTGACGGCGAGCTGCTTCACGCTGACCTGGGTGCTCGCGCGCGAGGTGAACCCGCCGCGCTTCTCCGGCATCGCGACGGCGACCGTGAACGCGGGCGGCTTCCTCGGAGCGGCCGTCATGCAGAACGTCCTCGGGCGCATCCTGGACGCGCGCTGGCTGGGCGTCGTCGAGCACGGCGCGCGCCGTTATCCCGCCGCGGGCTATCACGCCGCCTTCCTCGCGAGTCTCGGCATGCTCGTTCTCGCGTGCCTTCTCACCGTCGCCGTCACCGAGACTTTCGGAAAGCACGCTACGGACTGAGACTCAGCCCCTAGAATCGCGGCATGACGCGACGCTCCCTCCCCCGCCGCCTGGCGGCCCTCGTCCTCCTCTTCGTCCTCGCGGCGGCTGCCGCACCCGCCCTCCGCGCCGCCGCCCCGCCCGAGACGCCGAACGCGGCCGAGATCCGCCTCGCCCTCGCGAAGCTGAACGTCGTGGGCGGCGTCCTCTACGTCGCGGCCCACCCCGACGACGAGAACACGGCATTCCTCGCGTGGGCGTCGCGCGAAAAGCTCGTGGACGCGGGCTACCTGTCGATGACGCGCGGCGACGGCGGGCAGAACCTGATCGGCACCGAGGCCGGCGAGCTCATGGGCGTCCTGCGCACGCAAGAGCTCCTCGCCGCGCGCCGTCTCGACGGCGCCAAGCAGTTCTTCTCCCGCGCGATCGACTTCGGCTTTTCGAAGAGCCCCGAAGAAGCTCTCGGGATCTGGGGCCGCGAGCAGATCCTCGCCGATACCGTTCGGGTCATTCGCACGTTCCGTCCGGACGTGATCGTGACGCGCTTCCCCTCCACGGGCGAGGGCGGGCACGGCCACCACACCGCGTCGGCGCTCCTCGCCGAAGAGGCGTTCAAAGCGGCCGGCGATCCGTCGCGCTTTCCGGAGCAGCTGACGACGCTCTCCCCCTGGCAGCCGAAGCGGATCCTGTGGAACGTCTTCCGCTTCGGAGGCGACGCCACGCGCAAGGAAGTGCCGGGCCAGGTCTCCGCCGATCTCGGGGCGTACAACGCGCTCCTCGGACGCTCGTATACCGAGATCGCCGCGCTCAGCCGCTCCATGCACAAGAGCCAGGGCTTCGGCTCGGCGGAGCG
>JARXKK010000105.1 GCA_030278895.1 Acidobacteriota bacterium | reverse complement strand
CCGCGGGCCTCGTGCGCCTGCGCGATGCCGAGACGGGCGCCACGGGCGTCTTCGACACGGGCGATCCCGCTTTTCGGGCGGCGTGGGGGCGCCGCGGTGCGGACCTGCCCGATCCGGCGGCGATCTTCCGCTCCTCCGGCATCGACTCGATCCCTCTTAGGACAGACGCGTCCTACGAACTGCCCCTCGTGCGCTTCTTCAAGGCGCGCGAGAAGCGCAAGGCGGCGGGGCGATGAACAAGAAGAAGATGAAGAGAATTCGTCTTGCACCCTCGCATCGGGCGGCGCTCGGCGCGGCGAGCTTGCTTCTCGCAGCGGGGTTCGGCGCTTTTTCTTTGAAAGGGGAAGAGGGACCGATCTTCTCCGCGACCGTCGATCGGGCCGCCGTCTCCCTCGGCGACCGCGTGATCGTGACGTATTCGGCCCGCATCCCGCCCGGCGCCTCGCTTCGCCTCGACGCACTGGTGACGCCCGCCCCGGAGGAGGGAAAGCGTCCGCCGGGTGGCGCCGTCCTCGAGTACGAGAGCCCGGGCGCGCCAGTCGTGACGAAGAGCAAGACCGGGGATTTCTTCGAATGGTCCCAGACGGTCGCGCTGTTCCCGTTCGTGGCGGGGACCGTCGAGGTGCCGGGGCCGCATTATTCATTCAAAGAATCTTCCTCTTCTTCCTCTTGGTCCGAGGTGCGGCCGCCCGCCGTCGAGCTGACGGTCGCCTCGCGCCTCCCTCCCGGCCAGAAGCCCGACGAGATCGCGCCGAAGACGGACAAGCCGGTGCGCATCCCCTCGTGGCCTCTGAAGTACTGGGTCGCGCTCGCGGCGGGCGTTGCGCTCGTCGCCGCTCTCGTCGCCTGGCTCGCTTCCCGCCGCCGCAAGAGCGCGGGAGCGGAGCCGGGCGTGCCCGCGATCCCGCCGGGCGAGGAGCTCCGCCTCGCGCTCGCGCGGCTCGCGGCGGTCGCCGAGGGCCTCGGCGACGACGCGCGCGGCTTCTATTCGGACCTCACCCACGCCGTGAAACGCTTCCTCGAGCGCGCGACGGGCGAGCCTGTCCTCGAATGGACGACGTTCGAAACCGTGCGCCGCCTGCGCGAAAAGGGTTTCGAGTTTCCGCGCGAGGCGGCCTTCCCCGATCTCCTGGCCGGTGCGGACCGCGTGAAGTTCGGCAAGGGCGCCGCGACGAGGGAGGACGCGCGGCAGGCCCTCGCGCGCGCGCGTCTCGTGCTCGACGACGTCGAGGCACGGCAGCGGGCGCAGGAAGAAGCAATAGCGAGAGCGAAGCAGGCGGCGGGCGCATCCGCGCCTCCGAAGCAACGGGCCGCCTCGTGACGGGATTTCGCGCACTGATCCTGTCCCTGATCCCGCCGGGATTGTCGTTCAAGGACCCGCTTCTCCTGTTCCTCCTGCTCCTCATTCCGCTCGCGATCGCTCTTCGGATCCTGCGCGAGAAGCGCGGCGACGGCGCGCTGGTCGTTCCGACGCTCGCCCACGTCTTCGGCACGCGCTCCACGTGGCGTGTGCGTCTCCGCCATCTGCCCTTCGCGCTCGCGCTCGCCGGCTACGCGGGCCTCGTCCTCTCGCTCGCGCGCCCGAGGCTCGGCCTCGAGCGAACGGAATCGTGGACGGAGGGCGTGGACATCTTCATCGCGCTCGACGCCTCCGGGTCGATGGCCGCCGAGGACTTCCGGCCGAAGAACCGCTTCTTCGTCGCGAAGGCCTGCGCGCGCCAGTTCATCGAGGGACGCTCGAGCGACCGGGTCGGCCTCCTCGTCTTCGCCGGGCGCTCGCGCACCGTCAGCCCGCTCACGACCGACCGCGGAATGGTCCTCGACCGCATCGCCGGCCTGAAGCTGGGAGACCAGGGCGACGGCACGGCGATCGGGCTCGCGCTCGGGAACGCGCTCGCGCGCCTGAAGCCGTCGAAGGCGAAGTCGCGCGTCATCGTCCTCGTGACGGACGGCGGAAACAACGCCGGAGAGATCGACCCGGACACCGCGGCCGGGGTGGCGAAGGCGCTTGGGGTTCGGGTCTACACGGTGGGCGTCGGGACCGACAGCGGGCCCGTCGAGATCCCGATCCCCTTCCGCGACCCCGAAACGGGAAAGGTCACGGAGAGGCGAATCAAGGCGAAGGTGGACGTGGACGAGGCGCTTCTCCAGCGGATCGCGAACGTGACGGGCGGCCGCTTCTTCCGCGCGACGGACGCCCAGGGCCTCACCGACACCTTCGCGACGATCGACAAGCTCGAGAAGAGCGAGATCAAGACGACGAAGTACACCCGCTTCCGCGAGATCTTCCCGCTGGCCGCACGGCCCGCCGCCGCGTGCCTCGCGCTCGCCGGCCTCACGGCGCTTTTCCTCTTTCCGGTGACGCCCCGATGACCCCGCTCCGCACGTTCTTCGCCGATCCGGAGTTGCTCCTTGCCGGCCTGCTCCTGGCGCTCCTGGCGCTCGGCGCCCTCGCGTTCTCCGTCCGGAGGCGTGCGGCCCGGAGCGCCACGCTCGTTTCCCCCGCCCTCGCGGCCAAGGCGGGCCTCGCGCACGCGGGCCGCTTCCCCGCCGCCACCTTCTTTCTCGTCCTTCTCTCGATCCTCGGGCTCGGAGCGGCGCTTGCGCGTCCGCGCTGGGGCCGGACGACCGAGACGGCCGAGCGGCGCGGCACGGACGTCGTGCTCGTCCTCGACACCTCCGCCTCGATGCGCGCCGCCGACGTCTCGCCCTCCCGCTTCGTCCTCGCCCGCCAGGCCGCGCAGTCCCTCCTCTCTCGGCTGGGAAGCGACCGCGCGGCCCTCATCGCCTGCGAGGGAGAGGCCCAGGCCCTCGTTCCCCTCACGCTCGACGCCGCGGCGGTGGGCCTGTTCCTCGACGCGATGGAGCCCGGCATGGGACCGAAGCCCGGCACGTCGATCGCCGCGGGTCTCGCGGCCGCGTCCGACCTGTTTCCGGCCGGCTCGGCGGGCGGCAAGAACGTCGTCTTCTTCTCTGACGGCGAGGACCTCGAGGGCGGCGTGGACGCCGCGATCGCGCGCGCGAAGGGCGAAGGCATCACGGTACACACCGTCCTGGCGGGCGCGCTGAACGGAAGCGGCGCTCCTGTGCCGGACCTCGACGCCGCCGGACACACGACCGGCTTCAAGAGCGACGGGAAGGGCCAGCCCGTGCTCTCGAAAGCCGATCCCGATCTGCTCCGTCGCCTCGCCGCGGAGACCGGGGGATCCTTCACCGTCGTCTCCCCGGGCCGCACGGACCTCGAGGGCGTCGCCCGGCAGATCGATCTCGGCGCGCGCCGGCCGATGTCCGAGGTCCTCGTCACGTCTCTCGAAGAGCGCTTCCAGATTCCGCTCGGCGTGGCGGTGGGGGCGCTGGGAATTCTTTTGCTCGGATTCGGAGGAGGGAAGAATTTTCTGAGAAGGGGGAAGAGGGAGGGGGCAGCGCTCACCGCGGCGGCGTTGCTCTGCCTGCTGACGACCCGCGGCGCGCGCGCGCAAGCTCCGCCAGATGCACAACCCTCACCCGAGGCACCGGCTCCTCTTCCCCTTCTAAGAAAAATATTCTCTTCTCCCCGGTCCGAAGCAAAAAAAGGCCAGAAATCCCTCGACGAAAAGAAAGCCGACGAGGCTCTTCCCCACTTTCAGCGCGAGATCGAGCTGGCCCCTGACGACCCGACGGGCAGCTACAACCTCGGCACCGCGCAATCGAAGGCAGGCAAGGCTCCCGAGGCCCTCGCGTCACTCGAGAAGGCGCGGAAGGAAGGCCGTGGCGGCCTCCCCGCCGACGCGGCGTTCAACACCGGCCAGACGCTCTACCGCGAGAAGAAGTACGAGCCCGCCGCCGCGGCCTTCCGCGAGGCGCTGAAGCGCCGCCCGGGGGACGCCGACGCGGCCTGGAACTACGAGCTGTGCGTGCGCCGTGCCGAGGAAGAGAAGCAGAAGCAGAAAGACCAGAAACAGCAGGACAAGAAGGACCCGAAGGACGACAAGAAGAGCGGGAAGGACGGAAAGGACAAGCAGCCCGAGAACCCGAACGACAAGCAGCAGGCGGCGAACGACGAGCAGAAGAAAAAGCAGCAGCAGGAGAAGGAGTTCGAGCAGAAGGCGAACATGACGCGCGACAAGGCCGAACAGCTCCTCGCGGCCATCGAGCGGTCGGACCTGGAAGAGCAGAAGAAAAAGGTCGCCGAGCAGCGCAGCAAGCGGCGTGTCGCGAGGGACTGGTGAAACGCGCCTCCCGCTTCGCCGCACTCGCCGCCGCGGCCGCGGTCGGCGGCGTCGTCACGGTGCCGGCACCTCCCGCGCGCGCCGCCGACGAGATCACCGTGCAGGTTCTCGTCGACAAGCCAAGGCCTGCGGCGGACGATGTCGTCAGGCTCACGTACACGTTCGCAGGCTCCGGCCTCGGCGGCACGCTGCGCCTCCCCGCAACCCTGCCCCTGAAAAACCTGGCCCTCGCGGGCGGTCCGTCGAAGTCGGATCAGATGTCCTACGTGAACGGGGTCTTCAGCCGTTCGCTCTCCCTCACTTACTTCCTCAGGCCCGTCGGCACCGGTCCAGCCGAGGTCGGCGAGGTCGCATTCGGATTCGACGACAAGACGGTGAAGGCCGGGAGTTATCTCCTCGACGTCGGGCCCGCCCGGGGGCGCACCGCCCAGACCGCGGAGCCCGAGAGCGACGACCCGCTCCAGTCTCTCCTCAGGCGGCGCGACGGCGGAGTCTCCCGCGCGGCCGCGCCTGGTGCCGCGCGGACGAAGCCCCTCGTCGAGTTCCGCGTGACGCCCGACAAGACGACCGCCTACGTCGGCGAAGAGATCACGCTTCACTACGAGCTCCTCACGCAGGCCGACGTGCAGGGCCTCGAATACCTCGATGCCCCGCGCTTCCCCGGCTGCTGGGCCGAAGACCTGGAGAAGCCGGAGAAGCCGGTGGGCCACCGCGACGTCGTGGACGGGCGCACGGTGATGCGGTTCACACTCCTCAAGAAGCTCGTCTCGGGACTCAACCCCGGAACCGTCAGCATTCCCGAGGCGAAGATCCGCACGAGCGTCCGCACCTCTCCGGACCCCTTCAACGATCCGTTCGGCTTCTTCCCGCGGCCGGAGGTCCTGGACCTCGTCGCCAAGCCCCTCACGCTCAGGATCCTCCCGATCCCCGGCGATGCCTCGTTCCACGGACCGGTCGGCCGCTTCGACTTCAGCGCGAAGCTGGATCGGACGCGCGTCGCGCCCGGCGAGGCCGTGACGCTGCGCCTCCGGCTCGCAGGCACAGGCAACCTGCGCGCGGCGACCGAATTACCAAAGGTCGATGTCGCGGGCGTGACGCTGTATCCGCCAAGCGTGAAGTCCGATGCCTCGCGGACCGGCCGCGCGCAGGTGTCCACCGAATGGAGCTACGTCCTCGTGCCCAAGGAGAACGGCACGGTGACGATTCCGCCGATCTCCCTCGCCGTCTTCGACCCCGCCGAGAAGCGGATCGTGACGAAGACGACCGCGCCGCTCAGCTTCGTGACGGAAGGCGCCCCCCTCGGGGGCGGGGCCGCACTCACGACCGCCGACACGACGCTGCCCTCGCTGCCGGCCACGGGCCCGGCCGGCGCGCCGAAGCCGGCGATGGCCGCGAATGCGCCGGCTACAGTGGACTTCTCGCACCGCACGGTGACGGTCCCGTTCTGGGCCATCGCGGCGGTCCCCGGGGCAGCCGTTCTCGCGCTCGGCGCGACTCTTTTCGCGCGCCGGCGGAAGAAGAACGGCGCCTGGCAGGAGGCCCTGCGGGCCGAGCCGGGCGAAACGAAGGAACGCGCGGCAGCGCGGGTCGACCGGGCCCTCCGCGAGGCGCTCCTCCGCCGCTATCTCGTTCCCGACGGCGCGTCCGCGCAGGAGGTCCTCTCCCAGCTGGCCGAGCGCGGCATCCCGGCCGCGCAGCTCGACGACGTCCGGACGCTCCTTTCGGACGTGGATTTCCTCCGTTACGCGCCCCAGTTGGGCGACTACGGAACGAAAATCGAAGCGCTTCGCGCGCGCGCCGGAAACCTCCTGCAACGCCTCGGCTGAGCGCCGCGTTCGAGGGCTCCGCCCCCGAAGCGTAAAATGGCGCCACCAACGTGAGCACAAGAGCGGCCCGAGTCATCTCGCCCAAGCAGCTGGCGCGGTACATGGAGCGCCATCGCCTCCTCGACGAGACGAGCGGGACGCCCCCCGACCGCTTCCTCATCACGCTCGTGAACCGCGCCCTGGAGTTCGTGCCGGCGCAGGCGGGCGCGCTGCTCCTCGACGACCCCGTCTCGAAGGAAGACGACCGCTCGCGCAACGAGCTGGCCATCATCGTCGCGGCGGGAGACGTGAAGGACAGCGCCGTCGGGCGCAAGGTGCGGCCCGTGGACGGCATCGCGGGCTTCGTCTACGCCCGCGGCGAACGCACCTGCGTGAACGAGGTTGGGGGCGCGCACGCGTTCTCCCGCGAGATCGACTCGCTCCTCGAGATGCCGATCACGAACGTCCTCGCGGTCCCCGTCGTGATCGAGAACCACGTATGCGGCTCCCTCATCCTCCTGAATCGGCAGGGCGAGCCCGCGTTCACGCCGCGCGACGAGCGACTCATGGAGCTGTTCGGGGACACCCTCTCACTCGCGCTCCAGAACCTCCTCGACGAGCGGCGCGCCCGGGAAGTCGCCCGGCGCGACTCGCTCACGTCGCTCTATAACGACCGCTACTTCCACCGGAAGCTCCAGCGCGAGATCGACAGGCTGGGCGAGACGAAAGACGGCGAGCTCGCGCTCCTCTTCCTCGACTGCGACCACCTCAAGAGGGTCAACGACCTTCACGGACACCTCGCGGGCAGCCAGGTGCTCCGCGAAGTCTCTTTCATCCTCCAGCGCACGCTCGCGGAGACCGTCTCTCTCGCCTGCCGCTACGGCGGCGACGAATTCACGGTCATCCTCCTCGACGCCGACCTTTCCGCAGCCGTCGCGATCGCCGAGAAAATACGAAAGGCGATCGATGACTGGACCTTCCTGCCGATGTCGATCGGTCCCGGCGAGCCCGCGTTGAACCTCAAGAACGTCGTGACGATGTCCGTGGGCGTCGCCACGTACCGCGCGCACGTGGATACGTCCCTGCCTACCGCCGAGCAGAAGAACCAGATTCTCAAGAAGGCGGATTCCGCCCTCTACGCCGCGAAGACAAAAGGTAAGAACTGCGTCGTCGCGGCCGAGGCGTCTTCTGCGTCCCCCGAGGGCAGCTCGGTCATCCTGAAGACCTGAAGACGGGCGCCAAAGCGCTCTCGCTCAACGTCTTACGCCCCCTCATCCGGGCAGGTTAGAATGCTCGAATGGCCTCTTCCTCTTCCTCCGTCCTGTCTCTGAACAAGGCAAAAAACGTCCTCGATTCGCTCTCGAAGCACATGCTCGTCGACGGCTACCACGTCGTCATGGACCTCCGGGAGTCGCGCGGAAATTTCATCCACGACTCGCTCCACGGGGTCGAGATCCTCGACTTTTATTCGCATTTCGCCACCTGTCCGATCGGCTACGCGCACCCGAAGCTGACGACCCCGGAGTTCCTCGACGAGCTCGCGTGGACTGCCGTCACGAAACCGGCGAACAGCGACATTTACACCGAGCAGATGGCTTCCTTCGTCGAGACGTTCGCGCGCCTCGGCGTGCCGGCGACCCACGCCCAGCACATGTTCTTCGTCGAGGGCGGGGCTCTCGCGAACGAGAATGCGCTGAAGGCCGCCTTCGACTGGAAGGTGCGCCGTAACTTCAGGAAGGGCTACCGCCGCGAGGTCGGCTCGAAGATCCTGCACTTCGAGCAGGCGTTCCACGGCCGCAGCGGCTACACGCTCTCCCTCACGAACACGAGCGACCCGCGCAAGACGATGTACTTCCCGAAGTTCGACTGGCCACGCGTCGTGAATCCGAAGCTCACCTTCCCCCTCACCGAGGAGAGCCTCGCGGCGACGATGGCCGTGGAGCGCGTCGCGATCGCCCAGATCGAACGGGCCCTCGCCGAGAATCCCGACGAAATCGCCGCGCTCATCCTCGAGCCGATCCAGGGGGAGGGCGGCGACAATCACTTCCGCCCCGAATTCCTCGCGCAGCTGCGCGCGCTGTGTGACGAGCACGAGATGCTTCTCATCCTCGACGAGGTGCAGACCGGCATGGGTCTCACCGGCACGATGTGGGCCTTCCAGGGTCTCGGCATCACGCCCGATCTCTTCACGTTCGGCAAGAAGACGCAGGTTTGCGGCTTCGTCTCGAACGACCGGATCCTCGGGGAGAAGGAGAACGTCTTCACCGTCTCCTCGCGCATCAATTCGACCTGGGGCGGGAACCTCGTCGACATGGTGCGGTGCCAGAAAATCCTCGAGGTCATGGCGGAGGAAAAGCTCGTCGAGAACGCGAAGACGACGGGTGCGTTCCTCCTCGGAAAGCTGAACGACGTGGCTTCCGAGTTCCCCGGCAAGGTGACGAACGTGCGGGGCCGCGGCCTCTTCATCGCATTCGACCTCCCGGACACGACGGCGCGGGGACAGGTCATGGCCTGTTGGCTGAAGAAGCACAACGTGATGTCGCTCGCCTCGGGCGAGCGCGCGATCCGGCTGCGTCCGCCTCTCACACTCACGAAAGACGAGGCGGCCCTCGGCGTCCAGCGCCTGCGCGCCGCGCTGACGGAAGTTCTCGGCTGACAAGTCGCCTCGTTCGCCGCGCGGCAGTTCTTCTTCTCCTTCTAGGCAGCTCTTTCTTCCTCTTCGTCTTCGTTCCCCTCCCCGCGATCCTCCTCCTCCGCTGGCGCGACCCGTCCACCACCGCTTTCATTCGCGCGCGGCGCGAGCGCCTGCGCGCGCAGGGCAGGAGTGACGCGATCGAACGCCGGCCGGTGCCCCTCTCCCAGGTGGCGCCCACGCTCCTCCGCGCCGTCCTCTCCGCCGAGGACGCGCATTTCTTCGAGCACCGCGGCATCGACTGGGACGCGGTCGAGACCGCGCGCGCCTGGAACCGGGCCCACACCCGGGACCGCAGGAAACGCATCCGCGGCGCCTCGACGCTGACGCAGCAGCTCGCGAAGAACCTCTGGCTCTCCGGCGAACGCACGTGGTGGCGGAAGGGACGCGAGGCTGCGATCGCCGTCGTCCTCGACCGGCTCGTCCCGAAGAGGCGGATCCTGGAGGTCTATCTCTCGGCAATCGAATTCGGGGAGGCGATCTACGGATGCGAGGCCGCGTCGCACGCCCTCTTCGGTATCGGCGCGAGCCGCCTCTCGGCGACTCAGGCGGCGCGCCTCACGGCCCTGATTCCCGGCCCCGCGTGGTACCGCGCGCATCCGGCCGCGTGGGAAAGCCGCGCGGCGCTCATCGAGCGGCGTCTCGCAAGCCAACCGCTGCCCGAAGGGCTCACGGCGCCCGCGCGCTAGAATCACCGCGATGAAAACGCGTCACGCGGCTCCCGTTCGAGGAGCCACCGCTCTCGCCCTCGCATCGCTGGCCCTCGGGGCCTGCAGCCCGAAGCCCGCCGAAGTCCGCGTCACGCCCGCGAAGGCGACTCTCTTCGGCCCGGGACGCACGCAGTCCCTCAAGTACGACGTCTTCGACAGGAAAGGCAATCCGATGCCGGGCCTGACGGCCACGTGGACGTCCGACAAGCCGAAGGTGGCGGCCGTGGACCCGAACGGGCTCGTACGCTCCCTCGCGCCCGGCCGCGCGATCGTGACCGCGACCTTTCAGGCTCTTTCCTCCAGCGCCTCCGTGGAGGTCATCGACGTCGCGTCGCTCACGGTCTCGCCGGCCCGCATGACGCTCGTCGGGGCGCCCGGCACGAAGATGGCGCTCGTCGCCGAGGTCCGGGACTCCAGGGGAAATCTCTCTCAACTGAAGCTGAAGTGGACCTCGGGGGATCCGAAGGTGGCCACGGTCGACACGGACGGCATCGTGGTTGCGGGCGCGGAGGGCCACACGACCGTCATCGCGAGCCTCGGGAACGACGTCAGCGCGGCGTGCGACGTGAAAGTCCTGCATCGCGAGATCGGCGCCTTCGAGCTGACTCCCCTCACCCTGATTCTGAAGGTGGGCGAGACCCAGAAAATGACGGCGACGATCCGGGACGTCAACGGCCTCGTCATCGAGGACGTCGCGCTCGCCTGGACGAGCTCCGACCCAAGGACGGCGACGGTCGCGAACGGCGCCGTCACCGGCGTCACGCGGGGCACCGCGCGCATTTCCGTCGCGACCTCCACGAAGACGCTCGGCGCGGACGTTCTCGTGAACTGAGGCGCGCCTGCGCATCACACATCTCGCCGCGGAGTGCGTCCCGTTCGCCAAGACGGGAGGGCTCGGAGACGTCGTCGGCGCCCTTCCCAAGGCGCTCGCCGCCCGAGGCCACGACGTCGACGTCTACATGCCCTTTCACCTCGAAGCGGCGCGCTGGTACCGGCGGCGCAACCTGTGGCCCGAGGCCGCGATGCCGCCCTTCGAAGTCTCGATCTTCGGGCGCCCGCACACGGTGGGCCTTCTGTGGGATCTCCTGCCGGGGAGCACCGTGCCGATCTACTTCGTCGCGCACGACCCTCTGTTCCACCGGAATCAGATTTATGCGCCGAACGAAAAGGGCCGGGACGACGGGCTCTGGCGCTTCGCGCTCTTCGTGCGCGCCGCGATTCACGCGCTGAAGAGGTTCGACCGGCGGCCCCGTGTTCTCCACGCGCACGACTGGCATCCCGCGCTCGCGCCGATGCTCGGCGCCTGGAGCAGCTGGCGCGACCCGTGGTTCGACGACGTCGCGTCCGTGCTGACGATCCACAATCTCGGCTATCAGGGCGTCTACGGCCGCGAAGAGTTCCCGATCCTCGGCCTCCCCGGCGACGTGTGGACCGGCGGCGCGATCGAACAGGGCGGCAACGTGAACCTCCTCAAGGGTGCCATCGTCGCGGCGGACATGATCACCGCCGTCTCGCCCACGTATGCGACCGAGATCCGAACTCCGGAAGAGGGCGTGGGCCTCGACGGAGTGCTGCGCGCGCGCGGGGACCGGGTCGTGGGCATCCTGAACGGAGTCGACACGACGGTCTGGGACCCGGCGCACGACCCTCACCTCCCCGCGCACTACGGAATCGACGATCTCCGCGGAAAGGCGGAGTGCCGGGCGGACCTCTGCCGCCGCGCGGGCTTCGAGCCGGGCGACCCCGGGATGATCCTCGGCGCGATCGGCCGCCTCACCGACCAGAAGGGCTTCGACCTCCTCCTCGAGGCCGCTCCCGAGCTCATCCGCCGAGGTGTCCGCATCGCGATGCTGGGCTCCGGCGAGCCGGCGCTCGAAGGCGCGATGCGCCTCCTCGAGGCGCACGCTCCCGGCCGATTCCGCGCCTTCGTCGGCTACGACGAGCCGACCGCGCACCGGATCGAAGCCGGCGCGGATGCGTTCGTCATGCCGTCCCGCTTCGAACCGTGCGGCCTCAACCAGATGTACTCGCTGGCGTACGGCACGCCGCCGATCGTGCGCAATACCGGAGGCCTCGCCGATTCGGTCGATGGGTTCGACGGCCACAATCTCGAATTGGCGACCGGCTTCACGTTCGACGACTCCTCGCCTCACGCGCTCGCGTCG
>JARXKK010000104.1 GCA_030278895.1 Acidobacteriota bacterium | reverse complement strand
TGTGTTAGGCACGCCGCCAGCGTTCACTCTGAGCCAGGATCAAACTCTCCAGTTTTTTTCTGAAGTTTTGAAGTTCAGGCTCTATGTTTTACGACGTCCCGAAGGAAGTCGGCATCGCGTCGGGCTTGCGCCCGTCACGCTGCGGTTTCGGAGCTGGTTTAGAAGTGCTCCGGGAATCCGGGCTTGCGCCCGGTACCCTTTTGGCTTCAAGCTTTCCGTCGGCGTTTCTTGCGATTCACCGCCAAAAAGCTCCTCAAAGGATTCACGTAAACTGTTCAATCCGCATCTGCTTTCGCAGACGCGTACTGATGTCTCTGTTCAGTTTTCAAGGAACCGGCGCCGTCCAGCGGCAGGGAGGCGGATACTGGCAGAAGCGCTATTTGGCGTCAAGCGGAAAGTGAAGAGGAACTTCACCTTTTCCTGTTTTTCCCGGTTTGGCCGCCATCCGGCGACAAAAGCCAAGTAAACGCTAAAGAACACGCCCCACGCCGCCCAGCGCGGGGGATGCGAAGATAGGTCGCGAAGCGCCCTGCGTCAAGGGGATTGCACAGGAACCAGGGCAAAGAATGCACAGGGGCTCGAGGAATCGTTCGGTCCCGGCACGAACCGGGCGGAAGGCGAGTTGAGGGCGACCCCGCTTCCCCGCTCGAACCGAGCCCCGTGTGCGAAAAGACTCTCTTCTAAAGAACCCATAGCATCGGTGAGATGCGATCCAAACTATTGAAAAATAATGCCTTCGGAGGGCGGGGCCTCCCGACCGCCGCAATCATGCCACCTTCTTTTCAAAAGCTGTCCAAAGGTAGGGACATGGCGGGCGGGGAGCAATCCCTCGAAAGTGGGATTCTCAGGCGAGCCCAGGGGCCGGGAAGTTCACGGAGCGGCCCGAGATCCTCCAGCCGCCCTCCAGCACCCGGCGGACGGAAGAGACGTAGAGCGCATGCTCGACCGGTAACGTGCGGGCCGCGAGGGAGCGCGCGTCGTCGTGTTCGAGGACGGGAACAGCCGCCTGCCCGACGATGGGGCCGGTGTCTGTCCCCGCATCGACGAAATGGACGGTCGCGCCCGACACGCGCGCGCCGTACCGCACGGCCTGTTCCTGGGCGTGCAGCCCGGGGAAGGCTGGCAGGAGCGACGGGTGGACGTTGAGGATCCTGAGGGGCCACCGCGCAAGGAACTCCGCCGAGAGAATTCGCATGAACCCCGCGAGACAGACGAGATCGACGCGTGACTCCGCGAGGGCGACGGCGAGCTCCGCCTCCCGCTCGACGCGCGTCGCCCTCGGACCAGCTCCGATCACCTTCGAAGAAATTCCTCGCGCCCTCGCCTTCTCGAGTCCTGCCGCGGTCGGCACGTCCGAAACCACGAGAACGATCCGGCCCGGGATCTCCCCTCGGTCGCACGCCTCCGCCAGCGCTTCGAAGTTCGAGCCCCGCCCCGAGAGCAGCACGGCGAGACGCGCCGGCAGCGGACAGAGGGGACGGGGAAAAGGAGCGAAGATACTCACCGGTCAGGCGAATCGAACGGTGCGCGCGCCCTTCTGGACGCGGCCGATCTGCTTCCAGTCTTCGCCGCTCGCGTCGAGCCTGTTCTTCACCTCGAGGCCGCGGGCGGGCGGGACGATGAGGACCATTCCAATGCCGCAATTGAAGACACGCAGCATCTCGGACTGCGAGACATGCCCCCTGTCGCGAAGGAATTTGAAGAGCGGGGGCCAGCTCCACGCGTCCGGGTGGACGACGGCATCGAGTCCTGCCGGCAGGACGCGCGGTATGTTGTCCGGAAACCCGCCGCCGGTGATGTGGGACATGGCGGAGAGGAGAAGATTTTCTACGAGCGGAAGAACGCAGGAGAGATAGCTGCGGTGCACCGCGAGCAGCGCCTCGGCGACCGTCTGGCCGCTGAGCTCGGGCACTGCTGTCTGCGGCGTCATTCCCAAACCTTCGAAGAAAATCTTCCTGGCAAGCGTGTAGCCGTTGGTGTGAAGGCCGCTCGAGGGCAGGCCGATCAGCAAGTCGCCTTCGGCGACCTTGCTCCCGTCGAGGAGCTTCGGTCGGTCCACCGCGCCCACGATCGTGCCCGCGAGGTCGTAGTCGCCTTCGGCGTACATCCCGGGCATCTCGGCCGTCTCGCCCCCGAGAAGAGCGCAGCCGTTCTCTCGGCACGCCTTCGCGACACCCACGAGCACCTCTCCGACGATCTCGGGCCGCATTCTTCCCGTCGCGTAGTAATCGAGGAAAAAGAGCGGGCTCGCTCCCTGAACCAGAATGTCGTTCACGCAGTGATTCACGAGATCCTGTCCGACCGTCCCGTGGATGCCCGCCGCGATGGCGACCTTCACCTTCGTGCCGACGCCGTCGGCCGACGCCACGAGGAGCGGGTCGGACATCCCGGTGAAGTCGGGGCGGAACAGCCCGCCGAAGCCGCCGACGTCGCCGACGACGCCCTTCGTGAACGTCGAGCGGATCGCGTCCCTCGCGCGAGCGACGGCCCCCATCTTCGCGTCGATGTCGACGCCGGCGTCCGCGTACGTCTGCGGGCGGGGTTCCGTCACCGCGCGGATCCTAGCAGCGTCAGAGGAGACCCCTGCCGGTCGACCACCGCCGAGCGGCCTCCTCGGGCGCGAGCGGCAACCGCACGACCTTGTCCGGGGAAGCCTCCCCCGACACGAGCGCGACGTCCGATGTAGGGAGGCCGAAGGTCTCGGCCACGAGCGCGAGGACGTCCCGGTTCGCCTTGCCCTTCTCGGGCGGGGCTTTCACGGAGAGTTTGAGTGCGCCGCCGTGCACGCCGAGAATGCGGCGGCGCGAGGCACCCGCCGAGACGCGCAGGCGGAGACGCACGCTCCCGCCGCCGGTCTCGAGCGTGAACTCCGGTGCGTCCGTCAGGTCTTGGCCGTGCGGACGAGCCGCGGAAACGTCTCGGCCGGTCGCTCCCCCGAGACGTCCGCGTGCGGCTCGTCGGTGGGAAACAGAGTCGCCTGGGGGTCCGGCAGGGTCAGCGGAATCGGATACCGGCCCGAGAAACAGGCCGCGCAGGAGTCGTTCTCGGATCGCCCGAAGGCCGTGAACATGCCGTCGAGCGACAGGTAACCAAGCGAGTCGGCCTCGATGAACTTTCGGGTCTCTTCGAGGTCGTGCGTCGAGGCGATGAGCTCTTTGCGCCGCGGCGTGTCGATTCCGTAATGGCAGGGGTTCTTCGTGGGCGGCGACGAGATGCGCATGTGAATCTCGCTCGCTCCCGCGGCCCTCAGCATCTTGACGATCTTCTTGGACGTCGTGCCCCGCACGATCGAATCGTCCACGAGGACCACCCGCTTGCCGGCCACGACCGAGCGCACCGGATTCAGCTTCACCTTCACGCCGAAGTGGCGGATGGACTGCTTCGGCTCGATGAACGTGCGGCCGACGTAATGATTGCGCACGAGCCCCATGCCGTAAGGGATGCCGCTCTCCTCCGCGTAGCCGAGCGCCGCGAAGACGCCCGAGTCCGGCACGGGCACGACGACGTCCGCCGGGACGGGATGCTCGAGCGCGAGCCGCCGGCCGAAGGAGCGGCGCGACTCGGCCACGGACTTCCCGAACACCGAGGAGTCTGGCCGCGAGAAGTACACGTGTTCGAAGATGCAGAAGGCCGTGCGCTGCCCCATCGCGAACGACGCGGAGGCCGTCCCGCCGGCGTCGAAAACCACGATCTCGCCGGGCTCCACGTCGCGCAGGGGCTCGGCATCGATGAGGTCGAACGCGCACGTCTCGGACGCGACGACGCGGGCGTCGGGCGCGCCCTCGATCCGTAGGCGGCCCAGCGTCAATGGCCGGACGCCTTGCGGGTCTCGCGCTGCGATCACGCGATTCTTCGCGAGGAGAACGATCGAGTACGCGCCGCGGACGCGCGAGAGCGCGTCGCGGAGAGCGCCCACGACGTCGTCCACGCGCGACCGCGCCATCAGGTGCAGGAAGACCTCCGTGTCCGAGCTCGTCGTGAAGATCGAGCCCTCTTCTTCCAGCTCGGCGCGGAGCTCGACCGCATTCACGAGGTTGCCGTTATGGGCGATCGCGAGCGGCCCCTTGTTCGTGTTGTAGACGATGGGCTGCGCGTTCTCGAGCCGGGACTCGCCCGTCGTCGAGTACCTCACGTGACCGATCGCCGAGTGTCCCGGCAGGCGCGCGAGACGGCCCTCGTCGAAGATGTCCGCGACGTAGCCCATCTGCTTCTCGACGGCCATGCGCTGGCCGGTCCAGGTCACGATGCCCGCGGATTCCTGGCCGCGGTGCTGCATGGCGTAGAGGCCGAGGTACGTCAGATTCGCGGCGTCCGCGTGGCCGAAGATGCCGAAGACGCCGCACTCGTCCCGAAACTTGTCCTGCTCTTCCCGGAAGGCCCCCGCCACGCCGGGAGTCTAGTTGATCTTCGTGTCGCCTTTCTCGAGCTTCGCGATCGCGCCCTCGATGCTCTTCCGATTCACTTCGTCCGGCGCCTGCTTGAGGGCAAGGCGCGCCGCGTCGAGCGCCTTCTTCGCGTCGCCGACGCCCGCGTAACCCCGCATGAGCCCCACGTTCACGGGCCACTGATCCGGGAAGCGCTTCGCGTTCGTCTGGAAGATCGCGAGGGCTTGCTGCGTCTTGCCTTCGGCGAGAAGCGAGCGGCCGACCTGGTGGATCTGGAAGGATGTCGCGCCCGGCAGGGAGACGGCCTTTTCCCACGTCTTCGCGGCCTCGGCTTCCTTACCGTTCGCCGCCTCGGCGCGCGCGAGCGTCGTGAGGGCCAGCACCTCGTTCGCGCCCCCGAAATTCGGACCGGCGGCCCGCTGCGCCCAGTCGAGCGCGTCGGGGAGGTTGACCTTGTTCTTCAGGCAGTAGTCCGCCGCCTGTTGCCAGTTCTGCCAGGTGAATCCCGTGTACCCGCGCAGGGCGTCTTTAATCTTTGCGGCCCAGCGCGCAGGCACGTCTTCGACCGCGATCGCGAACGGGACTTGCAGATCCTCCCACTTCAGGGCGACGGTCGCCTTCGCGGGCTCACGTTCCGTGAACTCGTAGGTGAGCCATTCGTGGTACTCGCTCTTCGCCGGCTTCGCCGTCACGCGGAGGACGTCTTCTTTCGGGTCGTACCAGTAGGCGCCCCAGGATGTGGTGTTCTTCGAGAAGACGAACGTCCACTCGTCCGGCCCCGTGATCGCGAAGAGCCCGTACGTTCCCGCGGGCAGGGACTTGCCCTGAATTTTCACCTCGTCCGAAACGCTGAAGACCGTCCCTTCGTTCGCTCCGGCGCGCCACGGGCAGGACTTGCACTCGTTGAAGTCGAGGGCGGTCAGGCCATAAGGCACGAGCGTGCCCCAGATCTTGCCCCGCCTGTCGTTGCCCTTCAGGACCACGCGCGGGCTCCCGTAGGAGATCGAGACTTCCACGGGCCCGACCTGCTGCGTGACGGCGGCCCGCTGGTTGTCCCCGCTCGGGGGGAGGTAATGGGGCTGGGCGGTGGCGGGGGCGGAAGAAACGAGGACGAATGCGGCAAGAGGGGCGAGGACGGAAGCTCGGAGATTCTTACTCATGGAACCTGATACGCACCGGGAAACGGCGTGTTTCTTAGAAAGTGGACCTGACCCTCTCGAGCACCGCGTCGAACATGGCCGGCGTGAGCCTGCCCGTGAACGTATTCTGCTGGCTGACGTGGTACGAACCGAGAAGACGCGTTTCGCCGATCGCCGCCTCCGCGCCGTGCGCGAACGCCGGGATCGGTTTGGGCCTCGGCGATCCGTTGGCCGTCAGCGCCTCGATCGACGCCCGCCACGCGTGCGCGCCGAGCGCGAGGACGACCTTCATGTTCGGGAGCGCCGCGATCTCGCGGACGAGGAACGGGCGGCAGCGCGAGAATTCCGCGGGCGTCGGCTTGTTTTCCGGCGGAGCGCAACGCACGGCGGCGGCGATCCAGGCGCCCCGTAGCCTCAGGCCGTCACCCTGCGAGACAGAGCTCGGCTGGTTCGCGATACCCGCGCGGTGCAGCGCGGCGAAGAGAAAATCGCCCGAGGCGTCGCCGGTGAAGACGCGGCCGGTACGGTTGCCTCCGTTCGCCGCGGGCGCGAGCCCCACGACGAGGAGACGCGCCCCGGCATCGCCGAAGCCCGGCACCGGGCGGCCCCAGTAGCGCTGCCCCTGAAAGCGTCGCGGCGGGTGGGCGGCGGATTCCTCGCGCCACGCGACAAGGCGCGGACACGCGCGGCAGGAAACGATCTCGTTCCCGAGACGAGCGAGGGAATCGGTGTCTTTCAGGCTCTTCAAACGAAAAGCGGCCCCCGAAATACCGGAGGCCGCCATGAAAATCGAGGGACTTTCTTACTTCTTGGGGGCGACGGCCGTGCTCGTGGCCTTCGCGGCGCCCGCGGCGGCGTCCTTCGCCTTGTCGGCAGCCTGTGTAGCCGCCTTGTCGGCGGAGGCGACGGCCTTGTCGGCGGCCTTCTCGACGGCGGCGGCGGCCGTGCTCGCGGCGCCGGCCATGGAGTCCTTGGCCTTCTCGGCGGCCTGACCGACCGAAGTGGCGGCGGCGGCGGCGGCGTCGCTCACGGACTTTGCGGCTTCAGCCGAGGCGTCCTTGACCTTCTCGACGGCCTTGTCGGCAGCGGCGCCGGCCTTCTCCATCGTGCCCTTCTCCTCAGGCTTCCCGCAACCGCCGAGGACCAGGACCGAGGCCGCGGCAAGGGCCAACGCGCCTCCGAACGAACGACCAATCGTGAGCTTCATGTCGTGATCTCCTTCTGGCGCCCTCTCTGTTCAACAGGGGTGCGCCGTTGAATTTCCAGCAAAAAAGCAGCGCGCAGAAAATACGAGAATGCGTGAAGAAACGCAACATAGAAACCGACCAGTCCGTCCAGAAACGCCGCCCGCAGCACAAGAAAACGGAAGAACTCGAAAACCGGGCGGAAAAAGAGCACCCAGGCGTTCCCTCGCGCGCCGCGGTCGTACCGATCCTCGGCTCCGAGCCGCGCGTACGTCGACGCCTTTCGGAGAGCGTCGGAGAGGTCGCGATAGGGGTGATGCACGAGCGGCGCGACGAGCTTCTCGACGGGGCCGTCGACGACCATCACTTCGTGGACGCGCCCTCCTTCCGCCCTGAGGCCGCGCGACCTTCGACCCAGGCGCAACTTGAAATCGGGATACCAGGTGCCATGGCGCAATGGCCGGGAGAGGAAGTGAGAGAGGCGGGGCATCCGGTAGCCGGCGACGGACGGGTCGTCCTTCCCGAGGACCGCGAGAATTTCGGCGCGCAGCGCTTCCGGCACGCGCTCGTCCGCGTCGAGGACGAGCACCCAGTCGTGCCGGGCCTCGGCGAGGGCCCGGTTGCGCGAGGCGACGAAGCCCTCCCACCCGATCGGGACGACGCGGGCTCCGCCGAGGCGCGCCAGATCCTGCGTCCCGTCCGTCGAGCCCGTGTCCGCGACGACGACCTCGTCCGCGAACGCGACGGACTCCAACGCGGCCCCGAGCCGGTCCTCTTCGTTCCTGGCGATGATGACGACCGAAACGGGTGCGCGCACGGCCGCGACATTAACAGGCGCCAATCGCGGCGGGCGCTATCCTCTTCCGCGTGAGGTTGCTCGCCCTCGACCTCGGTCCCGGCTTGCGCGGCGGCCAGGGGCAGACGGCCCTGCTTCTGGAGGCGCTCGCGGACCGCGGGCACGTGATCCGGTTCGTCGGCAGGCGCGGGGCGCCGCTCGCGGAGGTCCTTCGCGGGCGCGGGGCGATCGACGTCGTCGAGGCGCCGGCCGGCTCCGAGGCGTCGCCGCTGCTGCTCATGGCCGTGGCGCGGGCCGCGCGACTGTTCCGGCCGGACGTCGTCTACGCGGGGGATTCGCGCGGACACGGGGCGGCCGTGTGGAGCCGCGTCTGCGCGGCGCGTCCGCTCGTCGTCCACCGGCGCGTCGCCTTTCGACCCTCGGGCCACCCACTCTCGCGCGCGAAGTACCGCGGCGCGGACCGCTTTCTCGCCGTCTCGAAGGCCGTCGAGGCGACTCTGGTCACCGCAGGTGTCGACGTGGGCCGGATCGTCGTCGTGCATGACGGCCTCCCGCCGGGCGCCTTCGTGAACGTGCCGATCGTGCCCGCTCCGCCGTTCCGGCTCATCCACGTCGGCGCGTTCGACGGCCGCAAGGGGCAGCGCGCCGCCGTCGAAACACTTGCGCTCCTCGTGAAGGGCGGTCTCGACGCCACGCTTCTCTTCCTTGGGACCGGGCCGGAGCGCCCCGCCGTCGAGGCACGAGCGGCGACGCTCGGCATCGCGAATCGTTGCGACTTCGCTGGCCAGGTCGGGGACGTGGCCGTGCGGCTGGCGGCGAGCCACCTCCTGCTGCTGCCGACCGACAACGAAGGAGCGCCTCTCTCTCTCGCCGAGGCGATGGCCGCCGGGTGCCCTGTCGTCGCACACGACGTGGGCGGAGTCTCCGAGATCGTCGCGGGTGGCGCCGCGGGCGTCCTCGTCCCGTCGCTGGATCCCGTCGCCTGGGAAGGCGCGGTGCGAGACCTCCTCCTCGATCCCGTCCGCCGGGCTCATCTCCGTCAGGCGGGCCGTTCGGCCGCAGCGGGACGCACCATCGCACTCACGGTCGAGAAAGTCGAAGCAGAGCTCCTGCGCGCGCTCGGGGAGAGCGCATGAGAACGCTCGTGCGCGCCACGAACTGGGTCGGCGACGTCGTGATGTCGCTGCCGGCCGTTCGGGCTCTCCGGGCCGCGGACCCCGACGGGTCACTCGCGATCCTCGCGCGCCCGTGGGTGGCGGAGCTGTACCGCCTTCTCCCGGAGGTCGACGAGGTCGTCGTCGACGCCGCAAAGGGAAGGCTCGAGATCCAGGCTGCGCGTTTCGACCGCGCCGTCATCCTCCCGACGAGCTTCTCATCGGCCCTCGCCCTCGCCCGCGCGGGCGTGCCCGAACGCATCGGCTATCGGGGCGAGTGGCGGGGCGTGCTCCTCACGAAGGCCCTTCGCCGGGGCCTCGCGGTGGGCACGCACCAGGTCTGGAAGCACCTCCGCCTCGCGGAGGCTGCGGGTGCCGCGATCCCCGCCGCGCCCGACGTCTCGTGGCCGGTGAGCGCCGCCGTCCGGGAGGCCGCGCGCGCGCGCCTCGCGGAGGCGGGCTGGAAAGGAGGGGCTTTCGCCGCCGCGCACGTCGCCTCGTTCGCCCACGCCTCCAAACGCTGGGAGCTCGGACGCTTCGCGGCCGTCTTCGACGACCTCGCCGCGCGGCGCGGCCTCCCGGTCGTCCTCCTCGGAAGCGGGGGGGAAAAGAGCGTCAACAGCGAGGCCGCGGCTCTCGCGAGGAAGGCGCGCGTCTTCGACCTCTCGGGTGCGACGTCGCTGCCTGAAGCTCTCGGCATCCTCGCGGAGGCGGCGCTTTTTCTCGGCAACGACTCCGGCCTCGCGCACCTGGCTGGCGCGGCCGGGACCCCGTCCGTCGTCGTTTTCGGCCCGACGGATCCCGAGGCCACGCGGCCGTGGGACGGCCCTCGCGCGGACGGCCGGCCGGTTCGCCTCGCCATCGCTCGCCGGCGCACGCTCTGCGCGCCCTGTGCCTTCGCCGTGTGCCCCATCGACCACGCCTGCATGGAAGGCGTGACGCCGGCGGACGTCCTCGCCGCGATCGACACCGTGTTCCCGGCCTAGCCGTCAGCCCCTGCGGGCCCGTTCCTCGTCCACGAACCGGCAGATCAGATGCAGGGCGGCGAGGTGAAGCTCCTGCACGTGCGCGGTCTCGGTCGAAGGCACGACGATGCCGACGTCCCAGCGCGCGGCTTCCGCGCGGCCCTTCTCGCCCGTGAGCATGATCGTCGTGAGGCCGCGCGCCTTCGCCGCCTCGAGCGCCTTCAGGACGTTCGGGCTCTTTCCCGAGGTCGTGAATCCCACGGCGACGTCGCCGGGCTTCCCGAGCGCCTCGATCTGCCGCGCGAAGATCACCGAGAAGTCGTAGTCGTTCGCACAGGCGGTCAGGATCGCTATGTCGGCCGTGAGCGCCACCGCCGGCAGGGCCGGCCGGTCGTCCTTGTAGCGTACGACGAGCTCGGCCACGAAGTGCTGGGCCTGCGTCGCGCTGCCGCCGTTCCCGAACGCGAACGTCGTGCGCGAGGAGAGCGCGGCGTCGGCCACCAGTCGCGCGGCCTTGTCCACGGCCGGTCCGATGGAGAGGGACGCGCCGGAGACCAACGTCGCCAGGTCGTCGAAATAGGCGCGCATCAGCTCCCGCCTTTCAGGCGCGCGACCATCGAGGAGGTCGACCGGCCTTCCACGAGGGGAATCAGGACGACGTTCCCGCCGTAAGAGCGCACGAAAGGCGCGCCGACGACGGAGGCCTCCGTGTAGTCGCCCCCCTTGACGAGCGTCTGGGGTCTGAGCTCCCGGATGATCGCCTCCGGCGTGTCCTCGTCGAAGACGACGACGAAGTCCACGGCGTCGAGCCCGCCGAGGACCTGAGCCCGGTCCGCCTCGGAGAGGATGGGCCGGCCCTCGCCCTTGAGCCGCTTGACCGACGCGTCACTGTTGAGGCCGACGACGAGGAGGTCGCCGCCGCGCCGCGCCTCCGTCAGGAGCCTCACGTGGCCCGGGTGCAGAAGGTCGAAGCAGCCGTTCGTGAAGACGACTTTCTTGTGCGCGCGCCGCAGCATCGACGAGAGGGACGGAAGATGCGCGCGATCGAGAAGCTTCTCGTGCGGCGCGCCCGACGCGCTCTCGAGAAGATCGGCCCAGTGGACCGGCGCGGTTCCGGCGCGCGCCACCGCGCAGCCCGCGGCCCGGTTCGCGACCCCGGCCGCTTCGAAGAGCCCGAGGCCGCAGCCCATGGCCACGCCGAGCGCGGCGAGCACGGTGTCGCCCGCGCCCGTCACGTCGAAGACTTCGCGCGCGTGAGCCGTGATCCGGCGCGGATCTTTCCCCCGTTCGAGGAGGAGCATGCCCTCCTCGGAAAGTTTCACGAGAAGCGCCTCGAGGCCAAGCTCGTCCCGAAGGCGCGCGCCGAGGCGGGCAACCGCCGGGAGGTCGCGCGCGGCCTCGCCCGTCACGGTCTCGAGCTCCCTGCGATTCGGCGTGACGACGGTGGCGCCCCGGTACCGCGCGTAGTCGCGTCCCTTCGGGTCGACGAGCGCAGGAATTCCCTTCGCGCGCGCCGCGTCGAGAAGGGCCGCCATGAGAGCCGGAGTGAGCGTGCCCTTCGCGTAGTCCGAGAGGAGCAGCACGTCGGCGGCCTCCACCGCCTGCCGCGCGCCGGCGAGGAGCTCCCGCTCGGCAGACGGCGACAGGGAGGAGGCGATCTCCTCGTCGACGCGCAGCATCTGGCGCCCTTCCGACACCATGCGCCGCTTCACGGGCGTCGCGCGCAGGGGGTCGACGACGACGGTCCCCGTCGCGCCCGGCAGGGTCGTGAGCCGCCGCGCGAGCCATGCGCCCTCCTCGCCCGGGCCCACGGCGCCGAGCGTGACGACGCGCGCGCCGAGGGCCGCGAGATTCTCGACGACGTTGCCCGCCCCGCCGGCGCGCCGGCTCATCGCGGCGAGCGAAAGCAGGGGGACCGGCGCCTCCGGAGCGACCCGCTCGACGGAGCCCATCCAGGTCTCATCCAGCATCAGGTCGCCGGCGACGGCGACCGTGACGCTCGGCGCGGCCGCCGCGAGAGC
>JARXKK010000103.1:9772-11671 GCA_030278895.1 Acidobacteriota bacterium | reverse complement strand
CTGGCCGACGGAGGTCGAGCCGTCGTGGCAGACGAGGCAGCGGGCCGAGAAGCGCTGAACGGTCACGGCGGTCCAGGGGGTGCCGGCATCGGAGGTACCCGGGGCCGCGCTTCCGTCACCCTTGTTGCCGAAGTCGACCGTGATGTTTGCCCAGACTCCCGCCTGGTAGTCCTGCTTGTTCCAGAGGATGCGGGGCTTCGTGGCGTTGTGGGGGGTGTGGCAGTAGACGCAGACCTCCGTCGTCCCGCCGGCCGCGACAGCCGCGGACTTGAGGGCGTCGTTCGGCCCGTTGACGCCGAGGTTGTGGTACGAGTTGAACACCGACCGGCCGGGCGTGTATCCGGCCGCGTAACCGGTGCCGGTGTTGTCGAACGGTGATTGGGCGACCGCGACGGTCGCCAGGCCGGTCATGATCAGAACCGCGAGACAAGAAAGAATCGAAATCCGTTTCACTTTCCAATACCTCCGTTTAAATTAATCGTTGAAGAGTTTTCCGTTGCGATGGGAGAGGCCAGGAGGGAATTCTCCTTTCTCACTTCTTCGGTCCCTCGCTTTCCTCGAAGCTTTCCTCTGGTTTCGTCTGAAGGAGCTGGTAGACGTTGATGCGCGCGCTGAGGTTGTCCGCGACGTAGATCCTGTTGCTCTTGTCGATGGCGATCGCCGTCGGCCCCTGGAAATAGCCGGGCTTCGCCGAGTAGCCTCCGAAGATGAGGAGCGCCTCGAACTTCGAGTTGAAGAGCGTCACGCCGCTCATGCCGGCGTCGACGACGTAGACGTTGCCGAACGTGTCCTTCGCGACGCCCTTGATCTTCGAGAAATAGCCGGGGGCGTCGCCCTGCTGCCCGAACTTCGCGAGGAACTTCCCGTCGGCGTCGAAGATCTGGATCCGGAAGTTCAAGCTGTCCGAGACGTAGAGCTTTCCGTCGTCGTCCACGTGGAGAAAGGTGGGGACGTTGAAGGCGCCGTCGATGTTGCCGCGCGTGCCGATGAAGCGGACGAACTTCCCGCCGGTCGTGAAGACGAAGATGCGGTGGTTGAGGGAGCTGACGTGGGAGGAGTCGGCGATGTAGAGGAGGTCGCGCTTCTTGTCGATCGCGAGGCCGGTGGGCCGCTCGAAAGGCTCGGTGCCGAGCGTCGTGATGTTCCTCAGGAACTTGCCGCTCCTGTCGTAGACCCTGACGACCTTGTCCTCTTTCTCGACCGCGTAGACGTTCTCGGAGGCGTCGAGCGCGACGCTGAAAGGCGACGACAGCGGCTGGCCCGAGTCCGGCCCGCCGATGACGCGCGTCGCGTTCTGCTCGAAGTCGAAGACCACGAGGTAGCCCCGGACCCAGTCGGCCACGTAGAGACGCTTGTCGTCGTCGGAGATGGCGAGGCCCGAGGGCTGGTAGACGTTGGCGATGTCGCTCGAGCCGAAGGCCGCATCCTGAAACTTCGAGCCGAAGCTCTTCTTCTGCGGGAGGTCCTCCTTGCTGCGAAGGCCCGTCACGAACTGGATGCGCGCCTTCTGGGGCGGATCGGGCCAGACCGGCTTGACGAGCTTCGACGGAGGCGCGGTCGTCGCGCAGCCGGCGGCGAAGGCGAGCAGGAGCAGCGTGCCGGTGAGGCGTCCCGGGGAAACTTTCATCGGATCGGTTTCTTTCCTTTTCCGTGACATTCGACGCACATCGCCATCGTGCTGTCCGACTTGTAGAAGAGCCTCTTGTGTTTGCTCTGGTGCGGGTCGTGGCAGCTCACGCACGACAGCTCTTTCCCGGGGCGGTTCACGTCGTCTTTCCCCGAGGTCGGGTGACGGGCGACGGGGTGCGTCGCGTACGCCTCCTCCTCGTGGCAGGTGAAGCAGAGACCGTTGACCGGCGAGACCGCCCTGGCGGGTTTGGCCGGCTTCGCGGCGTCCTT
>JARXKK010000103.1:3990-9672 GCA_030278895.1 Acidobacteriota bacterium | reverse complement strand
CCGGTTTTGCGATGGCGCTCTTCAGCAGCCCCGGCTTCAGCAGCCCCGGGGTGTCCCCCGCGTGCGGCACGTGGCAGCCCATGCAGTCGCCCGCGGCGAAAGGAGCGTGCTGCACGACCGCCTTTTCGTCGAGCGCCTTGTCCGCGTGGCACGCGACACAAAGCTCCGGAACCGGAGACGACAAGAGGGCCGCGGTGGCGGAGGTGTGCGGACGATGGCAGTCGAGGCACAGGCCCTCGGCCGCCGGCGCGTGGACGACCTTCGCCTTGAACTTCGCTTCCTCGTGGCAGGCGAAGCAGAGCGCCGCGCCTTTGCTCGTCAGGGCGATGCTCTTCTTCTCCGCCGGGTGTGCTTTTCCCGCCACGGTCTGATGGCAGGTATCGCAGCCCATTCCGAGCGCCGCGTGGACGCTCTTTGCGGGCTTTTCGATCTCCGCGTGACAGGACGCGCACGGGCGATCCTCGGCGGCTGTCGCTCCGGCCGGCGAGAAAAGGAGCGCCGCGGCTACGGCGATGATGGTTCTGTTCGAGCGGTACCGAATATCCACGACGGGTGGCAGCCTCTGAAACACTTAGCGCAATGCTTGTGCCACTGAGGCACAAGATGTCCGTGAATCTCAACGCCCTGTGTCTGGCTGCTTTCGTAGCTTATTCGGCGATTCGTAAAGGAAAAGGCCGGGGCATATCCCCCGCGCCGGGTTATAAGGCCCACCATCTTCGAGCCCATTTCGCCCTGCATGGGTCAGGCGGTTCTCGCTTCGACGGCCGGACATACGGGCTGACTTCGGGCTTCGCGCGCGGCACGCAGGAGGCCGGTCAGCGCCTCTTCGAAATCGGGTATGGGCGCGGGAGTATGCAGAAAAAACACGTGGCTCCGAGCCAGCTCGACTCCGGCTTCGCAAGCGCTCGTGTAGATGCGCGACTCGTAGAGAACGGGCACCCGGGGCCTGCTTTTCGCGCAAAATTCCTGGAATTCGCGCCACGGAAGGTGAGCCGCGTTGATGCTCACGACGGCCGCGTCGGGCGGATTCTCGAGCAGAGCGCGCCGCGCGTCGTCGAACGACGTCAGGCCGACGACCTCCGTTCCCGGCGGGGAAAGGTGCTCGACCATCCAGGCCAGAACTCGGCTCTCGTCCAGAACGAAAAGGCGCACGTCTCTCGTCTCCGTTGCGCCGAGCCCGCAAGGTTCGTTCCACCCCGGGTCAGGTGTCGCTCTCGCTCCCCTTCATGCCGAACTTCTTCAGGCGGTACCGGAGCTGGTCGCGCGTGAGGCCGAGCAGCTCGGCGGCGCGGGTCGTGTTTTCGCCCGTGGCGCGCATGGCGCGGGAGATCAGCTCGCGCTCGACCGTTTCGAGCGGCGCGATGCCGGACCCGAGGACCGCCTCGACCGCAGCGCCGCCCCGCGCCGCCTCCGATTCCGCCGACCAGTCGAGCATCAGCGATCGGACGCCGATCTCGGAGCCGCGCTCGAGCACGAGCGCCCGCTCGACGACGTTTCGCAGCTCGCGGACGTTGCCCGGCCACGGATAGCCGGCCAGCAGGCGCTCGGCGGCGGGCTCGAAGCCGGAGAATCGCGCTCCCACCTTGGGCCGCATGGTGGCGAGAAAGTGCCTCGCCAAGGGAAGGACGTCCTCCGGGCGGTCGCGCAGCGGCGGCACGTCGATGGGAAAGACGTTCAGGCGGTAGAAAAGGTCGTTTCGAAACGTTTTCTCGCGCACCATCGCGTGCAGGTCGCGATTCGTGAGGCCGATGACCCGCACATCGACCCGGATCTCGCGGGTCCCGCCGACCCGGCGGAAGCGCCGCTCCTCGAGGAAGTGCAGGAGCTTCGCCTGCACGTCGAGGCGCAGCTCCCCGATCTCGTCGAGGACCACCGTGCCCCCCTCGGCCAGCTCGAAGACGCCGCGCTTCAGGCTCTTGGCGTCCGTGAAGGCGCCCTTCTCGTGGCCGAACAGCTCGCTCTCGAGGAGCGTCTCCGGGATCGTCGCGCAGGAAACCTCGAGGATCGGCCGCTCGCGCCGCACGGAGAGGGCGTGCACCCGCCTGGCAAGAACGTTCTTCCCCGAGCCGCTCTCACCCTGGATCAGGATGCTCCCGACCTCCGAGGCCGCCACCTGCTCGATGACCTCCTGGACTCGGCGAAAGGCGGCCGACTCGCCGACCACCTGCTGGGCGAGCCACTGCTCGCGCGACCTGCGCGCGGCCTGGGCCTCGAGCTGGTCGCTTCGTACCGCCAGCGAGCGATTGACGAGCGCCACGAGGTCGGCCTCGTCCACCGGCTTGGTGAGGAAGTCGAGGGCTCCGAGCTTCATGGCCCGTACCGCCTCGTCGACCTCACGGGTGGCGGTTATCACGATGACCTTGCTCTCGGCGAGCCGCTCGCGGTTCGCCTCGAAGAAATCGAGGCCGTGGCCGTCGGGAAGGCCGAGATCGAGCAGGACGACGTCGGGCTGGTGGGCGGCGAGGTGCGCGCCCGCCGTGGCAAGGTCGGGGGCGGGATAGACCTGGTGCCCGACCCGCTCGAGCTGCTTCGTCAGGGCCCAGCGGAGCAGCTTCTCGTCCTCGACCAGAAGGACGAGGGCCACGTCAGCCGGCCCTCTCGACGGGCCCGTCGGGCGCCGGCGGCGCGCCGGACGGGAGGAAGACGAAGAACGTGGTGCCGCGCCCCGCCTCGGAGTCGACCTCGATGCGTCCGCCGTGCTGCTCGATCAGGCTTTTCGAGATCGTCAGCCCGAGGCCGGTGCCGGTGAACTTCGTCGTGAAGAACGGCTCGAAGAGATGCTCGCGGTCGTCCGGGGAGATACCGGGACCATCGTCCTCGACCACGAGGACGATGGAGTCGCCGCTGGGAAGCCCGCTCGCCCGCACCGTGATGCGCCCGCCCCCTTCGCCCATCGCCTCGCTGGCGTTCTGGATCAGGTTGACGAGCACCTGGCGAATCTTCGCGGCGTCGATCCGAATCGCGGGAAGGTCGTCCTCGACGAACGCCTGAAGCTCGACTTTCTTCCGGCCGAGCGCCGGCCGCATCAGCTCGACCGTCTCGGAAAGGAGCCGCGCGAGGTTGGTGCGGGCCAGGCGGAGCGGCGCCGGGCGCCCCGACTCGAGCAGACGCTGGAGGATGCCGTTCACGCGCTTCAATTCGGCCAGCATCTCGTCATAAAGGTGTGCCGTCGCGCCGTCGGCGGTCTCGTGCTTCAGCACCTCGAGCGCCCCCTGGATGCCGGCCAGCGGGTTCTTGATCTCGTGCGCCAGGCCCGCGGAGAGCTGTCCGAGCGAGGCGAGCTGATCGACGTGGGCGAGTCGCGACACGACCTCGACCTCGCGCTCGCGCTGGCGGCGCAGGAAGTCGCGCAGTCGCCCGTGGAACGCCGCGGCCGCCGGATCGAGCGGCAGCCGATGGGCGGAACTTGACGGACTGCGGCCGGCGGCTGCGTCGTTGAGCTCGGTCTCCAGCCCGGACAGCGACCGGCGGACCGTGCGCTGCACCACGAAAGCCACGCCACCGACGAGGAGGACCCAGCCGCCGAGCAGGATGCCCAGGCGCCGCCTCAGGAGTCGATGAATCCCTTTCATCTCCTCCGTGAAGTCGATCTTGAGGCTCGCGGCTCCCAGCGTCCGCCCCGCCTGATGGCACGGCTGACAATCCTTGCCCGTGTCAATGCGGACCACGCCCCGCACCCACTCCTGGCCTTTCCCTTCATCGATCCAGATCTCGTCCCGCCGGCTGGCGTCGGCGAGGACGCGGCGGACGCGCTCGGTCTCCTCATTGTCCGCAGGGAGATTTCGCGGCCAGATCAGCGCGGCGCTCTGGCTGTAGAGGCGCAGGCCGATCGGCTGGTGCATGGCGAGCAAGTGGCCGAAGAGATGCGGGTTTCCCTGCCCCGGCATGCCCGGCATCATCGACGGCATCTCGCGCACGACCTGCTCGATCTGGCGGCGCGCCGCCGCCGCGCCGGCCTGCGAATACGCCTCGTCGAGGAGCTGGTAGTTGCCGAAGTAGAGCGCCGCGAAGGCGAGGGCGTGAATCGCCAGCACGACGCCCCAGAAGCGCAGGCGCGCGGGATCCATGCTCCGCGCCACGCGGCGCCACCCTCCCGGAGTCGACGGGCTCATTGCGGCGGTGATATTCGGCTCCACGGGCGAGGCTACAGGCACGGCACGGCAGACCAATGATCAGGGTGCTTTAGTCATTAACGCGACAGCGTTGAAATTCTCACGCCCGCGCCTCCCGGCGCCGTGAAGCCCTCCAGCCCACCCCGAGAAACACGGCCTCGGCGAGGGCGATCGCCGCGAAGATCTGTACGATGCTGGACGACCCGAAGCCGTAGGAGTGCAGGCCGGACGCGAGGACGAAGTTCACGCCGAGGTACGTCATGAGGATCGTCCAGAACGCCGCGATCGACGCGAACGCGACGCCGAAGCTGCGAATCTGCTCGTCGGACCGCGCGTGCAGGATGGCCATGTACGCGAGGAACGCGATGAGCGACCAGACCTCTTTCGGGTCCCAGCCCCAGTAACGCCCCCACGAAGAGGCGGCCCAGATGGAGCCCGTCAGGATGCCGGCGATGAGCAGGATCGAGCCGACGTGGATGTACCAGTAGAGAAGCTCGCTCCAGCGGGCCGCAAGATCGCGCCGGGCGGGCGCGAAGATCTCGGCACCGACGACGAGATGCGCGAGCCCCGTCGCCATCGCGAGGACCGAGTAGCTGACGACGATGATCGGGACGTGGATCGCGAGCCAGGGCGTGCCGGAGAGAACCGGCGCCATCGGATGGATGAAGGGGTCCATCGGCAGGAGGTCGACGAGCGCCATCGCGACGGCGCCCATGCCCGCGGCGTTCGCGACGAGGAGGCGCTGCCGTAACGCCAGCGCGACCACTCCGAACAAGCCGACGCCCCAGCCGAGAAAGAGCATCGACTCGTACATGTCGGACGCGGGGACGCGGCCCGCGATCTGCCAGCGCGTCGCGATGCCCCACGTCATGGTTGCGAAGCCGCCGACGAGGAAGAACGCCACGAAGGGCCTCAGGCGTGCGCGGCCGCCGCCGGCCGCCAGCGAGGCGAGGACCGCGGCCGGCAGGAGGAGGAGCCAGGCGATCCGCGTATGCCGCATCCGGTTGTAGAGGATTTCCCTCGAGATCGCGCCGGAAGACGGGTAGTTCGGCGGGTTGCCGGCCCGCGTGCGGTCGGCGAAGAACGCGAGAACCTCCGGAGAGCGGACTCCCGGAGGCACCTGCCAGGCAGCCATCGGGTCGGCCACGGGCAGGGCGCGGATGCCTTCGCCGCTGAAGTGCCGATCGAGGAGACTCAGCCGCTCATCGAGCTTGATGAGCTCCTTCTCGGCGCTCGACGGCTTCGCGTCGCTCTCGCGCGCGCGCTGGCCGACGATCGCCGCGCGCAGGCCGGGAGAGGAGACGAGCTGCTCGAAGCTTGCGAAGCGCGTGCCCGCGGGGAGTCCCGCGACCTGCGCAAGCGTTCCGCTCACCGCGACGATCGGCTCCTTGAACCAGCCCGCGGCGTCGAATGTCCAGCCGTAAACCATTGCGACCGGGTCGTGGCCGCCCCACGAGGTCTTCCCCGTCACGGTCCGGACAGCCGCGCGCGCCTGCGTGTCGAACGGCATCGTCCGGCCGTCGTGCTGCACGGGCATCACGCGCAGCTTCTCGACGGCCGCGGCGTCGGG
>JARXKK010000103.1:0-3890 GCA_030278895.1 Acidobacteriota bacterium | reverse complement strand
ACGAGGAGACCGTAGCCGGCGAAGACGACGTTCTGGCCGGGATCGCGCGACACGGAGAGGATGGTCATCGGCGGGGTGAGGTCCATCCGGTAGCTGCTCTGGAAGAACTTGAAGCCGCCGTACGCGAGAGGCTTGTTCATCTCGATGACGGCCGGCATCCGAACGCCGTGGGTTCCATCGACGATCTGCACGCGGCTGCGGAACATCGCCGGCCGATTCGTGCCGGGGTAGACGTCGATCTCGAAGGCGTCGAGATGGATCGCGAACGGGAGGCGAATCTCGGCAGGCGCGCCGCCGTCCGGGCGCCTGACCACGGTGCCCGACTCCTGCCCTTCCTGGATCGCGAGCTGTCCCTCCTGCTTGAAGAGCATCGTCATTACCGCGCCGAGGAGGATGAGGAGGATCGACAGGTGCGTGACGGCGAAGCCGATGCGCCAGCGGTTGCGGGGCCAGCGGTCGACGAGCGCGCAGACCACGTTGAGGGCGAAGAGGCCCTGCAGGGCGTAGAACCACGCCGCCTCGTACACGCCCTTCGCCGCTTCCACGCCCCGCATGGACTCGAGGATCGTGCCCGCCGAAAGGACGAGCCCGATCAGGACGATGAGGACGACGGTCAGCTTGAGTGACGCGAGGTTCGAGAGCAGCTTGCGCATGGGCACTCCGGTCCGCGTCGTCGGACACGGAATGCAGAGGCTAACCTGTCACCCGCGGCGGCTCTAATGATGCGAACAGCCTATTTCAGCTTCGCGATCTCCCCGCTGATGCGCTTTTTCTGGTCCTCCGGAGCCATGGCCAGAGCCTTTTCGTAATTCTCGCGCGCGCCCTTCGCGTCGCCGGACTTCTGGAGCACGGCCTTGCCCCCGAACGTGAAGGGAGTGGACGCCGAAAGCGTCGTGTTCTCGTTCGCGCCCGCGCGCCACGGCTGGCCCCAGGGCACGAGATCGCCCCAGATCTTCCTCTTGTTGACGGCAGGGCGGTGGTAGCTCACCGATAAATCGCTCAGCCCGACCGTCTGGCTGACGGAAGCCTTCGGGCTGCCGTCCGGGTACGGGAGAAGAGGCCGCGAGTTTCCGCGGGGCGGAAGCAACCCCGAGGCGCCCCTCTTCCCTTCTAAGAAATCCCCTCTTCTTCCTATCTTCCTAAAAACTTTCTCTTCTCTTCGAGTCTTCCGTCGCGCAGCGTGTAGAGCCGATCGGCCGCGACGCCCTCGAAGCTTTCTATCGGCGCCGTCCCGCCGGGAGGAATGATCTCGACCCTCGCCGCCGTCGCGCCGCCCAGCCCGAAATGCAATGGCACCCACGCGCCCGAGGCATAGGAGGGACGCAGGATGAACTCCTGCACCTGCCGGACGCCGCCCGCCGTCACGACGACCTTCGTGCCGAGGACGGTGCGCTTGTCGGCTCCCGCGACCGGCAGGATTTCGAGCGCGTGGCCTGTCGCCGCCGTCGCGTTGTGCATCACGCGAATGCCACCGGCGACCGCCGCGATGACGAGGTCCACGCGCCCGTCGCCGTCCACGTCTCCCGCGGCGAGGCCGCGCGCGACAAGCCTCAGGCCCGCGAAGTCGCCCGACGACGCGGTCGCGTCCTCCAGTCGCCCGCCGCCCGAGTTTTGGTAGAGGACGGGCCGCTGCTTGTAGGCGCGATCGCCGTGCGAGTAAGGTCCGAGACTCTTGCTGTTCCCGAAAATTCTCGCCATCGACATGACGAACTTCGGAATGAGGTGGCCCGAGACCATGACGAGGTCGGGCCGCCCGTCGTCGTCTAGATCGACGATGTCGGTCCCCCACTGGACGTACGGAAGCGACGCGCCCTCGACGCCGGACGACGCCGTCGCGTCGTCGAACAGCACGCCCTCCACGTTCCGGTAGAGCGTCTTCGGCTCGCCGGCAAAGTTCGTGACGAAGATTTCCGGCCGGCCGTCGCCATCGAGGTCGCCGATCGCGACGCCCATCCCGGCGCGGGCCTCTTTGTGGTCGCGGCGGCCCGCTCCCGTCTCGACGGTCACGTCTTCGAACGTGCCGTCGCCTTTGTTGCGGTAAAGGACGTTCGTCGTCCGGTCGTTCGCGACGTAGAGGTCCGGCCGGCCGTCGCCGTCGTAGTCGAAGAAGACCGCCGAGAGGCCGTTTCCGCCCGTGTTGAGAACGCCGGCCTCCTTCGCGCGCTCCGCGAAGCGGCCGCCCTCGCCCTGAACGTTCAGCTTCGCCTCCTGGCCCCCGTAATCCTCCGGCATGCGGACGTCGAACTGCGCGAACGAGTTCTCTTTCGCGTAGTCCGTGTCGAGGTAACCGACGACGTAGAGGTCGACGCGCCCGTCGCCGTCCACATCTCCGGCCGCGAGGCCCACGGCGTAGCCGGGAGATGCGAGCCCGCGCTCGGCGGACACCTCGCGAAACGTCCCGTCGCCGAGGTTCCTCCAGATCTCGGTCTTCCCGAGCCCGGTCACGACGAGGTCGAGCCGCCCCTCGCCGTCGAGGTCCACCCAGTACGCACCCATCTTCCAGCCGCACGACCGGATGCCGGAACGCGCCGTCACATCCTCGAACGTGCCGTCTCGGCGGTTGCGGTAGAGAACGCCGCACGGCCCGGCCTCCGGCTTCTTCCCGCTCGCGGCCGAGCCCGTGAAAAAGAGATCGAGAAACCCGTCGCCGTCGAAGTCCCCCATCGCGACGCCCCCGCCCATGGTTGCGAGGTTGCGACCGTGGCGGAGGTCGGTTTCGAGCTTGAACTTGATTCCGGCGCGCCGAGTCACGTCGGTAAATCGGATAGGAGCGCCGGGCGACAAGAGAGCCGCGGCAAGTGCCGCCGCTGCGATTCGCTTCACCGAAGCGCGTTCCGGAACCGCTCCGGCCCGACTTCCCGCGTGAGTGTCTCCTCGAGGAACTTCGGATCGGGATGGTGCTCGCTCGGCGGATAGGGGTACGCCGACATCGCGTGGAACGGCCACGGCCCGTAGCTCTCGCCGGTCACGGTGTTCTTGTCGAAGTCCTTGTCCCAGCCGTCGGAGACGAGAACCCAGTCCCGGCGCCACCCGGCGGCGAGCGGCGGCAGCTTAGTCGCGTCGTACGTGATCCGGATCGCGTCGCCGCCTTTGAACGCCACCCAGCGGTCGTCGGCCTTCGTGAGCATCGCCGTCACGTCGCCGAGGCGCGTCACGCGGCCCGGGACGTCCTCCCAGCGGGGACGCGTCGAGACGTCGCCGTGGTCGAACACTTCGGGCCCGTCCGGCGTCTCGCGGTACCCGCGCGGGAAACCGCGCTCGGAAAGCTCGGCTGACACCGGAGCGAGAAGCGTCGTGACGACCTCGACAGCCGGGTCGTTCACCGTGACGAAGGCCTCGTCCCAGAAAATCGCCATCGTGGTCCGGATGCGGACGCGCGGGTCCTTCGGATCGACGAGCCCCGTCAGGTCGACCGGCATCGTCTTCGTCTTCCCCGCCGGGAACCCGAACGACTCCATCGCGACCTTCCAGCCGCCCTTGCCGTCGGGCACCTCGAGGATCGGCGGGAAGTGCGCGAGGTCTTTCCGCTGCGAGATCGAAACGTTGATCGACGTGTCCGTGTAGAAGATCCAGCCCGAGAGGAAGAGGACCACGCGATCCTTGGCCGCCACGTCCCCGAGGTCGAGAACGAGGGAATGTTCCTTCCGCACTCCCTGATAAAACGTCTCCGGCCCCGGTCCCACGTAAACCTGATCGCGGCGGGCGAGCCGCGCGGTCACGTCCTCGGACCGGCCCGATGCATCGGAGAACGCGCCGCGCAAGGGCCGCGGATGCGCGACGGTGAAGAGCTTCTTCTCCGTGACGCCCGGAATCGTGCGCTCGTTCGGGACGACGGCCGTGCCCTCGGGATGATCGACGGCCATCAGCGTGGCCTCGTCGAGGAACGCGAC
>JARXKK010000102.1 GCA_030278895.1 Acidobacteriota bacterium | reverse complement strand
CGGCCGGCGCGGCAGTCGTCGAGGCAGGCGGGCTGGCCGTCCGCGCCGACGGGCCCCATGACCTGCAGGCACCAGTAGGCGGCGGAGGTCGAGGGATGCTCGCGCGCGTGGTCGTCCCAGTCGCCCGTCGCGACGAACATCGTCTTCGTGCGGAGGTGGCGGCAGCGCAGCGCCGGGTCGAGGGCGACCGCGTCGGAACCTCCGAGACCGTTTGGCACGCTCATGCTGGCTCCTCCGTCCCGTCCGGCAGCCCGGCCGCCGCGAGAAGCGTCCGGCGGACGACCGCCGCGACCATCGGCAGCTTGTAGGCGTTCTTGCCGAGCGGCGTCGCGCCCTCGAGCGCGGCCTGGCCGGCCCGGGCCGCGAGCGCCGCGTCGATTCGCTTGCCTTCGACGAGCGCTTCGGCGGCCTTCGCGCGGAACGGGACGGGCGCGGACGACCCGATCACGATCCGCACGTCTTTGGCGGCGCCGCCTTCCGCGCGCCAACTGACGGCTGCGTCGGCAAGCGGCCAGTCGAAGGACTGCTTCTGCTTGATCTTCCGGTAGGCCGAGCGCAGGCCCTGGGGCTTCTCGAGGTGGATCTCGACGACAAGCTCGCCGGGCCTGAGCGCGTTCTCCGCGAAGATGTCGACCTCGGGGCGGACGAAGAAATCCGCCGCGGCGAGCATGCGGCCGCCGCCGGGCGCCAGAGTCTCGATCCGCGCGTTCAAGGCGACGAGAGCGACACCGGCCGCCGACGGGTGGACGATCGCGCAGGTGTTGTTACCGAAGACCGCGTGGAATTCGTTCTCGCCCGACTTCGCGAGGCACTCGACGCCGCCCTTCTTGAGACACTGGAACTCCGCCGAGCGGAAGTACCAGCAGCGCGGGCGCTGGCAGAGGTTGCCCGCGAGAGTCGCCGCGTTTCGGATCTGCGGCGTCGCGGCGCCTTCGCACGCGTCTGCGAGGGCGGGGAAGTCCGCTTTCAGCGCGGAGGCGATCGTGCTCAGAGTCACCAGCGCGCCGATGGAGAGGCCGCCGGAAGAATTTCTTTGAAGGGAAGAGTGGGAGGTCAGGCGCCTGAGATCCACGACCTGATCCGGGGCCAGGTTGTACTCCTTCATTCGATCGAGGAGCTCCGTCCCCGCTCCCTTTGCTTCAGAAGAAATCTTCTTCTCTCGCGCCGCGGCGAGTCGCAGGGCGGCGTCCTCCCAGCTCTTCGGCTGAATTCTCTCGAAGCTCTTCACGCTCCCACCTCCCGCTTCGGAACCTTCCCGAGCGCGTCGAGAATCCTTGCCGGCGTTATCGGGAGCGCCGTCGGCCGGATGCCCGTCGCGTGCGCAATGGCGTTCGCGACGGCTGCCGCCGTCGGCACGGTTGCGGGCTCACCGATGCCGCGTGCGTGCGCGTTGTTCTTGCCGGGGTAGAAGTCCACGACGAGCGGGACGATCTCGGGTGTGTCCTTGCTCCCGAGGATCTTGTAGAACTCGACGTTCGGGTTCAGGACACGGCCGGAGCGTTCGTCCACGACGCGCTCCTCGAAGAGCGCGTAGCTGATGCCCTGGAGGATGCCTCCGCGGATCTGGCTCTCGACGCCCGTCTTCCAGACGGGCTGCCCGCAGTCGTGGACCGCGACGACTTTTTTCACGGCGACGACGCCTGTCTCGACGTCCACGACGACCTCGGCGAATTGCGCGCCGAAGAGCCGCGTGTCGGCGCCGTCGTAGTCCTTCGCGCGGTCGCCCGTCGCGACGAGCGTCTCTCCGGAGAGGCGCGAGCAGACCTTGCGGAATTCCACCGACTTGTCCTTCGCCGAGAAGGCTCCTTCCGCGAGCGCGATCTCCGAGGCGGGAACCCCTAGGAGCTTCGACGCGACGTCCAGGAGCTTGTCTCGCGCGTGGACGGCGGCGGCACGAACGGCGGGGATCAGCGAACCCGTCGTGACGGAGCCGCCCGAGGCGGGTCCGAACGGGTAGCGCGAGTCGCCAATCTTCACGTTGATCTTCTCGACCGGAAGACCGAGCTCTTCGGCGACGACCATCGCGATCGGCGTCCGGGGGCCGCCGCCGATGTCCTGCACGCCGTTTTCGACTTCGACGCTGCCGTCGCGGTGAATCCGGACGATGACCTGCGAGCCGGGCGCGACGAACGTGTACCAGATCGAGGCCGCGCAGCCGAGGCCGCGGCGCAGCGGGCTGCCGGCCGCCGCTGCGACGGCGTTCGCCTTCGAGATCCCGGCGCGGCGGGCCCATCCGATCTCCTTGGCGCCGATTTCCCACTCGACCCTCCGGACCTCGGAGGGGTCGTTTTTGAGGCGGAGCGCGAGCGGGTCCATCCCGAGCCTGTCGGCGAGCGCCTCGAGCGCGGTTTCGACGGCGAAGCAGCCCTGCGGATGACCCGGCGCGCGCATCGCGCAGCCCGGGCCGAGGTTCGTGAACACGTCGGACTCTGCGACCTTCACGGCGGGGAAGCCGTAAGCCGATTTCACGAACCCGCCGGTGCCCGTGCCCGTCGCGACACCCGCCGTGCCGAACGACTCGTAATCGGCTGCCGTGATCGTGCCGTCCTTCTTGTAGCCGAGCTTCACGCGGTTCCAGGAATCCGGCCGGTTGCCGGCCGAGAGGTGCTCCTCCTTGCGGTCGAGCGCCATGAGGACGGGCTTGCCGGCCTTCTTCGCGAGCTTCGCGGCGAAGACGCCGTAGTCTCCCGCGCCGAACTTCGCACCGAACCCGCCTCCGGTGAACTCGGCCTTCACGATGACCTTGTCCTTCGAAAGCTTGAAGACTTCCGCGAGCTCGTCGCGCACGCTGAACGTGCCCTGCGTCGAGGCCTGAACCTCGAGCGTGTCGCCGAGCCACTCGGCGAAGAGGGAGTGCGTCTCGAGCGGCACGTGCGTCTGAACGGCCGTCGTCGTGACGACCTCGAGCGTCCCCTCGGCCTCGGCGAAGCCCTTCTCGACGTCTCCCTTGCCGGAGTTCTTCGGGCCCCTGACGTTTCCCGTCTGGGGCAGCTTGGTGGCCTCGCCGGGCTCGTCGCCCGCGCTACGCTTTTCCTCGACGGCCTTCTGGAAGACGAGCGGGGCGCCCTCTTTCCGCGCGGCGGCGAGGCTGACGGTGTGGGGGAGAACGTCGTACGTCACCTTGACGGCGCGGAGCGCGTCCTCGGCGGCGGCGCGGGTCGGCGCCGCCAGCGCGAGGATCGCTTCGCCGTGATACCGCACGACTTCCTTCTTCGGATTCTCGATCACGACGCCGGCCATCTTTTCGGCACCGGCGGTGTCGATCGAGAGGACCTTCGCGTGCGCGTGCGGCGAGCGGAGGACGCACGCGTGGAGCATCCCGGCCTTGCGCGCGTCGTGCGTGAATGCCGCGCGGCCCGTGACTTTGATCGGCCCGTCGAGGCGCGGCCGGCGGCGGCCCGTGACGGGCCGCTGGCCCATTGGATACGGCGGCGGGTCTCCCGGGGGAAGGGAGATGGAGATTTTCTTAGAAGGGTGGGGGGGGGCGAGGCCAATTTCGATCGTCTTCTCTTCAGCCACGAGTCACCCCCGTCTTTGCCGCCGCGTCGCACGCGGCAAAGACGCCGGTGTAGGTCCCGCACCGGCAGAGGTTTCCGCTCACGGCCTCTTTGACGTCGAGCTCGCTCGGCTTTGAGTTTCTCGCGAGGAGCGCGGAGCAGGAGACGACCATCCCCGGCGTGCAGAACCCGCACTGCAGCGCGTCCGCATCGACGAAGGCCTTCTGGATCGGCGACATAGCCTCGGGTGAGCCGAGCCCCTCGATCGTCGTGATCTTCCGTCCGTCCGCGTCGTGGACGAGCGTGAGGCAGGAGTTCACCGGAGCTCCGTCCAGCAGCACGGTGCATGCCCCGCACGCTCCGCGATCGCAGCCGACTTTCGTTCCCGTCAGGCCCCACGCGTCCCGCAGCGCCTCCGCGAGGGTCGTGCGAGCCTCGAACGAGCCTGTTCGCGCGGCGCCGTTGACCGTGAGGCTCACGGGGATCGCCCCGTTGCCGCTCGCTGCTTGCAGCTCGTGGCGAGCCTCGACGAGCAGCGTCGTGGCGCCGGCCGAGGCGACCCCGACGACGCTCGCGATCCCCTTGATCAGACCGCGGCGCGTGACGCCCTTCGGCTCGTCCCTGGTCTCTTCCGGCGGCTCCGGAGATTTCGCCATCGTGTTCCTCCCTGAAGGCTCCGGAAATATACAGCGAGAAAGGTTCTCGATGTCATCCCATGCGTTGACCCAACTGCCTGAAATGCCTATCCTTGCTGGAATCCAGAGGGGGCTCGGAGGGCGCTCATGCATATCAACGACCTGCTCAAGATCTCCGTCGAGCGGAAGGCGTCGGACCTCCACCTGAAGGTGGGCGCGCACCCGATCATCCGGGTGGATGGCGAGCTGATCCCTCTCGTGGACCTCAAGCGCATGATGCAGGAAGACACGATCGCAATGGCGTTTTCGATCATGTCGTCGCGGCAGAAGGAAAAATTCAAGAACAACTTCGAGATCGACATCGCGTACTCGGTGCCGGGCCTCGGGAGGTTCCGCTGCAACATCTTCCAGCAGCGCGGAACGGTCGGCATGGTCTGCCGCGTCATTCCCGCCCGCATCCTCACGATCCGCGACCTCCTCCTTCCGCCCATCCTGGAGAGGATCTGCGAGGAGACGCGCGGCCTGATCCTCGTGACGGGCACGACGGGCTCGGGAAAGTCCACGTCGCTCGCGGCGATGATCGATCAGATCAACTCGTCGCGCGCCGAGCACATCATGACGATCGAGGACCCGGTCGAGTTCCTCCACCGGGACAAGAAGTCGATCATCAACCAGCGCGAGCTCGAGGTCGACACGCGCTCGTTCGCGTCGGCCATCCGGGCCGCTCTTCGGCAGGATCCCGACGTCATCCTCGTTGGCGAGATGCGCGACTTCGAGACCGTTGAGACGGCGCTCGTGGCGGCCGAGACGGGCCACCTCGTCATGTCGACGCTCCACACGATGGACGCGACCGAGACGGTCAACCGCATCATCTCGGTGTTCCCGCCGCACCAGCAGAAGCAGATCCGCTTGCAGCTCGCGGCCGTCATCAAGGCCGTCTGCTCGATGCGCCTTCTCCCGCGCGCGGACGGCCTCGGCCGCGTGCCGGCCGTCGAGGTGCTCGTCGCGACGAACTACATCAAGGACTGCATCGAGAACAAGGAAAAGACCAAGTACATCCACGACGCCATCAAGGCCGGCACCTCGCAGTACGGGATGCAGACCTTCGACCAGTCGCTCTTCCAGCTTTACAAGACGGGTCTCATCACGCTGGAAGAGGCGATCCGCCGCTCGAGTAACCCGAACGAGTTCAAGCTCAAGATCCAGGGCATCCAGTCCACCTCGGACATCTCGAACGAGCTGATGGAAGGCGCTCTCGAGGCGCCGGATGCCATGAATCCGCAGGACTCGGCCTCGCCGTTCGATTTTTCGAACCAGCCCGGCTGACCCGAGGTGGATGCCCGGAGCGCCGCGCTGGCCGCCCTCGGCCGGCGCGCGCACACGCGACGCGAGCTCGAGCAGAAGCTGGGCCGGAAGGGCATCGAGCGCGCGGAGATCCGGGCCGTGCTCGACGACCTCGAAGAGCACGGCCTGTTGAACGACGCGCAGACGGCCACCGCGCTCGCCGCGTGGCGCTCGCGAACGGGCCGGGGACGCAGCCGCATCGCGTCCGAACTGGCGGGCAAGGGAGTCGCGCGGGTGGACGTGGATGCGGCGCTCGCGTCTCTCGACCCCCGGGACGAAGCGCAGGCGCTGCGGGCGGCCCTCGAAAGGCGCGAGCGCGCGCTCCCGACCGGATTGACGGGGCAGGCGCGGTCGAAGAAACTGTTCGACCACCTCGCGAGGCGCGGGTTCGCCCCCGCCGCCATCCTCGAGGCGCTGCACAGGAAAGGCGATTCCACCGATGACGAACCCTGACGGCTGGACCTCCCGCAAGGTCCGCGAGACGTTTCTCTCCTACTTCGAGGAGAAAGGCCACACGCGCGTGGCGTCCTCCTCACTCGTCCCGGCCGAGGACCCCACGCTCCTCTTCACGAACGCGGGGATGAACCAGTTCAAGGACTGCTTCCTGGGGCGCGAAAAGAGAGCCTACACGCGGGCCACGACCTCGCAGAAGTGCGTGCGCGCGGGTGGCAAGCACAACGACCTCGACAACGTCGGGTACACCTCCCGCCATCACACGTTTTTCGAGATGCTCGGCAACTTCTCCTTCGGCGACTATTTCAAGAAGGAAGCGATCGATTTCGCGTGGGAGCTCGTCACGTCGAAAAAGTACTACGGCCTCGACGCCAAGCGCCTTTGGGCCACGGTGTACACGGACGACGACGAGGCGGCAGCGCTTTGGGGGAAGTACCTGCCGCAGGAGCGCATCGCGCGCTTCGGCGAGAAGGACAACTTCTGGTCGATGGGCGACACGGGCCCGTGCGGGCCCTGCTCGGAGCTCCATTACGACCAGGGGCCATCCGTCCCGGGCGACGACCGCCCGAACGGCGCGGGCGACCGCGTCATGGAGATCTGGAACCTCGTCTTCATGCAGTTCGATCGCGACGCGTCGGGCAAGACGACGCCGCTCCCGAAGCCGAGCGTCGACACGGGCGCGGGCCTCGAGCGCATCACGGCGATCCTCGAGGGCAAGAACAACAACTACGACACGGACCTCTTCGCCGGGATCATCGAGGCGATCGAGGAGATTTCCGGGAAGAGGTACCTGGGCGGAATGGCCGTGGAAGACGCTCCCTTCCGCGTGATCGCGGATCACGCGCGGGCCGCGACGATGCTCATCGCGGACGGCGTCATTCCTTCGAATGAGGGAAGGGGATACGTTCTTCGGAAGATCATCAGGCGGGCGGTCCGCTATGGACGCCGCCTCGGCATCGTCGACCCCTTCCTCTCGCGACTCGTCCCGGGTGTGACGAGGTCCTTGGAGATTTTCTTTGAAGGTAAAGAGAGACCCGGCGCGACGGCATCCTTCGGTCTGATCGGCGAAGAGGAAAACCGCTTCGCGAAGACGATGTCCGTCGGCGCCGACCGCATCGGGGAAGCCATCTCGGAGATGCGGCGGCGGGGCGAGGCGCTTCTTTCGGGCGAGGCCGCTTTCCGCCTCTATGACACGCATGGTGTTCCGCTCGAGCTCATCGAAGAGATTTCTTCCGACGAAGGTGTTCGAGTTGACCGCGTGGGTTTCGAGAAGGAACTCGAGGCTGCCCGTGAGCGCAGCAAGGGCGGGTCGAAATTCGAGCAAGAAGGCGGCGTTCCCTCCGACGCTCAGATCGATCCGGCATGGGTGACCGAGTTCCGCGGGTACCCCGAGCAGGACTTCGTCCGACTCGAGGGTGCGAAGGTGCTCGGACTGCTTCCGGAAAAGGGCGGGGAGAGGATTGATTTTCTTAGAAAGGGGGAGAGGGGCTGGTGCGTGCTGGACCGCACCGTCTTCTATCCCGAGGGCGGCGGCCAAGTTGCCGATCGGGGCGCCCTTTCCTGGGCTCCGGATGGCGCCGCCGAAGTCATGGACACGAGGCGGGCACCCAATGGGAAGAGCGTTCTTCACCTTCTAAGAATCACCTCCGGTTCTCTTTCTCCGGCTCAACTGGTTTCCATGGAAGTTCCGGAGTGGACCCGCCGCAAGACCCAGGCGAACCACACGGGAACCCACCTGCTGCATGCGGCCCTTCGTCGTGTGCTCGGCGAGGGCGTCCGGCAGATGGGCTCCCTCGTCGCGCCCGACCGCCTGCGTTTCGACTACGCCGCTTCGCGCCCGACGACGCCCGAGGAGATCAGGGAGATCGAGCGCCTCGTGAACGAGGAAGTCCTGCGAGACCGCGAGGTCGGCAAGGCCGTGATGTCCATGGAGGACGCGAAGACGAAGGGCGCGCTCATGTTCTTCGGCGAGAAGTACGGCGAGCGCGTCCGCGTCGTGGACGTGCCCGGCTTCTCGACGGAGCTCTGCGGAGGCTGCCACGTCGGGCGCACGGGGGAGATCGGCGCGTTCAAGGTCACGTCCGACAAGAGTCTCGCGGCCGGAGTCCGGCGTCTCGAGGCCGTCACGTCGCTGAACGCGGTCGAGCGGCTTCAGAAAGACGAAGAGATCCTCGCGAATATGGCGCATGCGGCGAACGTGGCCTTCGACGAACTGCCCGCCAGATTCAAGGAAATTCAAGATCTTCTTAGAAAGAAGGAAAAGGAGGTCGCGTCACTGAAACGCGACCTTGCGCTGGCGGGCGCGGGTCCCTCCGAATCTTCACCTTCTAAGAAATCTTCCTCTTCCTCTTCGGACCCATCTGAAATTGAAGGAATCGAAGAGATCGCCGGCTTCAAGGTGCTCGCCCGCCGCGTTCCTTCTCTCCCCACGAACGAGCTGCGGAATCTCGCCGATACGTTCCGCAGCAAGCTGAAATCCGGAGTCGTGCTCCTGGGCACGGAGCTCGACGGCAAGGTGACGCTGCTCGCGGCCGTCACGTCCGACCTCGTGTCGCGCGTATCGGCGCACGAGCTCGCGCAGGTGATGGCGCCGGCCGTCGGCGGCAAGGGCGGCGGCAAGCCGGACCTCGCCCAGGCCGGAGGAAAGGACGCCGCCCAGATCGAGCCGGCCCTCGCCCTGGGCGTCGCGAAGGTGCGGGAACGTCTCTCGTCCTGAGCTTTTGTCTCCCGCTGGCTTATAATGGCGGGGCGATGCTGTGTCTCAGGACCGGTTTGGTTAGGGTGTCGGTGGCCGCTCTCCTCGCGGGCTCCGGCGCTGCGTCTGCGGACGTCCATCTCGTCAGGCAGGCGAACGGTTCGGCGCTGATCTTCAACGACAACGTCGGCAGCGGCTGGCGCGTGAACGGGGGCGCGCCTTCGGACGGCTATCTCGTCTCGCGGCGGAACGCGCCGACCCCGTTCGACAACACGATCGAGAGCGAGTCCCGGGCCGCGGGAGTGGACGCGGCTCTCGTCAAGAGCGTCATGCTCGTCGAATCCAACTACAACCCCCGCGCGGTTTCCCGGAAGGGCGCCTGCGGCCTCATGCAGCTCATGCCGGAGACGGCCCGCCGTTTCGGCGTGTCGGACCGCCACGACGCCGTGCAGAGCATCCGGGCCGGCGTCAAGTACCTGGCGACGCTTCTCGAGCAGTTCAAGGGTGACGTCTCGCTCGCGCTCGCGGGGTACAACGCCGGCGAGGGCGCCGTGGCGCGGCACGCGGGTGTTCCGCCGTATCGCGAGACGCGCGAATACATCCGGCGCGTCCTCGTGGCGCGGCATGGCGAAGGCGCCGTGTCTCCCGCGATCCGAGGCGGATTCCGCGGGACGCCGACCGGCCCGGTCGCGCGCACGGCCCTCGTGCGTGTCTCGAGCCAGAGCGGAACTCCCGTGTTCTCGAACACGGCCGTGGATCTCGCGGAGCGTCAGGCGCCGGCTCTCGGGCGCGTGCGCTGAGGCGAGCGGAGGCGGCATGACGTCTTCGCGGGGATCCGAGACGACGAGGGCATTTCGGCCCGCTCCTTTCTTCGATCACGGGCTCTTTCTTCTCCATCTGAATCGCGGGAAGGAAGAGATGGGGCGCGGGTATCACGAGACCGCACGGCGCGAGTTCGAGGAGGCGCGGCGGCTGCGCCCGCGCGACTCGGAAGTGCTCCTCAATCTCTCGATAACTCTTTTTCATCTCGGCCAGTTCGGCGAGGCCGAGACGATGACGCGCGATCTCCTCGCCGAGCACGCCGAGTCGGTCCCGCTCCTGTTCAACCTCGGCCTCATCCTTTTCAAGTGCGGCCGGGACCGGGATGCGCGCGAGCCGCTCGAGAAGGTGCTCGGTTTCGCGCCGGCCCATCGCAAGGCTCATCTCACGCTCGGGCTTCTCGCGCAGCGGCGTGGGGCCTGGGACGAGGCCCAGCGGCATTTCCGCCTCGCGGGAGCCGAGCTGAAGGACGGGTCCGAGGGCGACGACTCGGTGGCCCGGACGGCGCGCGCCGCGGCCGCGGAGGTGCGCATCGCGACCGCGACGGTCACGACCACTCAGCCGAACGTTCACGACACGCGTCCGAGTCCGGCCGTGGTCGTCAAGCCGGAGCCCCTGGACTCGCTCACGTCCAGCGGGAAGCTCAAGTCCTCTTCGGGTGCGCGGCCCAGGCCTTCCGTGGCCGCTCTCAACGGGATGGACGCCATGGCAGCGGCCGCCGCGCCGGCCCGCCCTCTCGGGCCTTTCTCTCCAAAGCCGGGCGGCTTCCTCTCGGTGTCCTGTGGCGAGGGCGTGCGGGTGCGGCGCGGCATCGTCGTGGGGCGTTCCGGAGCGCCCGTCTTCGACGCCTCCCCGTCCCGAACGCCGGACGGACTCGACCGGATTCTCATCGGAGCGTCGGGGGACGGCGTCCTTCTTCTCGCGGAGTCCGGCCGCGTGCCCTGGCTCAAGTCGCTGCGGGGCGAAGCGCTCTCCGTGCATCCCGAGCGCCTTCTCGCCTTCGAAAGCGCGCTCGCGTGCCGCGCGGACGTGACGCCGGACGCGGGCGACCGGACGGCGCCGCCCTTTCTGAAACTGGCGGGCAGCGGAGCCGTCGCCCTCGCCGTCTCGTCCGAGCCCGCCCGCTTCGACGTCGAACGCGGGCAGCCTCTCGCGATCGCCGCGCGCGCCGTCGTCGCATACGGAGGCGAGCTCGTGCCGGAGCTCCTCGAGGAGTCGGATCCGCTCTCCGGCCTCGGGGCGGGCGCGTCGATGCGTTTCACGGGAGTCGGATTCGTTCTGGCGGACTCGCGCTGAGCCTCGGGCTCAGTCCTTCCACGGGTCTCCGAAGAGAGGATTCTCGAGAAACGCGACGTCGGTCAGGCTCTCGAGAAACGCGATGAGATCCGCCTTTTCCTCCGCCGTGATCGCGAAGCCCTTGACGAGGCTGCTGCGCGCGGGAGACGCGAGGCCGCCCGATGCATAGTGGTCGACCACGAAAGCGGTCGCCGAGTCCGTTGTCCTCGAGCGCGGGCGGCGGCGCCGCCCGGCCCTTCCACGCGACCGGCCCCGAGAACGTGAAGCCCGCGTGGCACTTCGAGCAGGCGAGGGAGTCCGAGAAGAAGAGGGCCATGCCGCGCCGGGCGGCGGGGGACAGAGCCTCGCGCTCGTCCTTCCACACGAGCCGGTCGTAGGGAGCGTTCCCCGACAGCAGAGTCCGCTCGAAGGAGGCGATCGCCTTCTGGACGTTCTGAAGGTTGATCGGTGACCGTTCGGAGGGAAAGGCTTCGGAGAAGAGCTTCGAATAGAGAGGATTGGCGCCGAGGCGGGTGGGGATTTCCTTTTCATGGCCTCCGAAATTCATCTCCCTCGGATGTTCTCCGAGGAGAGGCACGAGCATCTGGTCCTCGAGGGTGCGCGCGCTCGCCTCGACCCACGTGAACGTCGCGGAGTAGGCCGCGTTCGCAAGGTTCATGGCGCTCCTCGGGTGCGACTCGCCGGTCGAGCCGAGGGCGTGCGCGCGGCCGTCCGTGAACGCGCGCGCCTGCTGGTGGCAGGAGGCGCAGGCCTGCGTGCCGTTCCCCGAGAGGCGAACGTCGTAGAACAGGCGACGGCCGAGCGCGACCTTCCCGGCGGTGACGGGATTGCCTTCCGGCACGCGCGGCGGGGGAAACCCCGGCGGAAGCCGCCAGGAGAATCCCGCCGCCGCGAGAAGGAAGAGCCGCGCGAAGAGAAGGTGGCGGAATCCCGTGGCGCTACCAGCGTGCGGGAGCTTTCGGGTCCGCGATCGAGGAAGTCTGGGAAGCGAGCTGCTTGCGCTCGGCGACCCACTTCCCGAACTCCTGGAGCGCCGCCGGATCCACGCCCGCCGGATCGCCCTGCCTTTTCTCGACGTATTTCTGCATCGCGGCGGCGAGCTCGTCGGCGCGCTTGCGATCCGCGTTGAAGAGGACCATGTAGGCGGACTTCACGTCGTCGAGCCGGTCGAGACCGAGATAGGCCTCGGCGCGATACTCGATCGCGGGCGTGTAGTTTTTCTCCAGCGCGAGCGCCTTGTCGTA
>JARXKK010000101.1 GCA_030278895.1 Acidobacteriota bacterium | reverse complement strand
TCGCCACCCGCGCGGCGATCCCTCCCACCAGAACGTAGACGACCGCGCGCGCGAAAAAGCCGAATCGCGCGAGCGCCTCGGGGATTCCTTTTTCCGCTTCCTTGGCCGTCATCACGGGCCTCATCTTAGAATGTCGACGATCTTGCCCCGGCACATCGGGCGTAATCGATGACCGAGAACGTGCTGGCTCGACGGCGTCGGGGTGAAGTTCCTGCCCGTGGAGAGCATTCTCCGGCAGTCAGGCCAGTACTCGTGGCAGGTGATGAACAGCGCGATCGCGAGAAAGGAGCTTGCCGTTTCGGCCTGATCTCCGCCGTCAGCACCGTGCTCAAGCGCTTCCCGCTGGGCGACAAGTTTCGCTTCGTGGGGCGGGCCTTCGCGCGCAAGATCACGGGCTGAGATTCATGACTCCCGACCCGGGCCCCCTCGCTCTCCCGGACGCGGCACACCTCGCCGCCACCGCCGGGCGGCTGCTCGCCGCGGCCGTCCTCGGCGGGATCATCGGCGCGCAGCGCGAGAGGGTCCACAGCGCCGCGGGCTTCCGTACGCACATCCTCGTCGCGCTCGGCGCCGCCCTCTTCGTCGTCGCGGGCCGAGAGGGGGGATTCGAGGTCGCCGACACGAGCCGGGTCGTCCAGGGGATCATCACGGGCATCGGTTTCCTTGGCGCGGGCACGATCCTGAAACTCGCCGACCGGGGTGAGGTGCACGGCCTCACCACCGCCGCGACGATCTGGGTGACCGCCGCGGTCGGCGTCGCCGCGTCCATCAGCCCGCTCTGGATTCCCGCGCTCGCCGCAGCCCTCACCTGGATCGTCCTCGCCCTCGCCGTGCGCGTCGAAAGCCGGCGAAGGAACGCCCCGACCGGTCCTCTGACGTGACACGCGCCCGGCGATTTAGGCCGGCGCATTTCGTCCGAGTTACCCCTTGACAACGTATCCGTGCGGCCCTATTGATTAGTCAGCCCCGCGCGCCGGAATTTCGAGGCGGGGCCGGTCGGAAAGGTTCACAGGCAAGGTCACGACGCCGCTCGAGCAGGTCCGGGATTCGGAAGGGCAGCAAGGACCAGCGCATAACACGCGCAAAGCCGCTGCGCCGCCGGCAGGCCCCTCACGGGGTTCACCGGAGCCCGGGGGAACCGGCGCCCCTCGGGCTCTCTTGCTGTCACCCCGACATAGCGGTCGTCCGTCGCCCTTCGAGCGGCGTATCGTTCGAGGTCGATGGAAGAGGACTTCGTCGTCAACTGCCCCTACTGCGGAGAGGACGTCGAGGTGCATCTCGAACGCGATGTCCAGGGCAGCCTGGTGCAGGACTGCGAGGTCTGCTGCAACCCGTGGCTCCTGCGCGTGGAGGGCGAGGACGAGGACCGCACCGTGAGCGTCACACGGGCGGACGGCTCGGAGTAGTCCGGACCTAATCGACCCGCACCGAATAGTTGCTGTGCCGGGTGAAGCGCGTCGCCTTCCCGTCGGGACCGAGCGCGAAGACGATTTCCTCGCCGAGCGTGTCGTCTTTGCGGATCCGCCGGAACGTGAGGTCGCCCGTCCTTTTCATCCGGATCAGATCCTTCATCGGCTGACGCGACGGGAGTGACAGCATCGCGAGGCCGTCCTCCCATGGCAGGACGAACGTTTCGCCGCCCCACGGCGCCCCCGAGTACGTTCCCGCGAACTTCCTCAGCTCCGGCATGGGAGTCTTGCCCTTCCCGGGCTCCTTCGCCGCGGCCTTCAACGCAGGCGCGAGGATCTCGCGCACGTGCTCCGCCCAGCCCTCCGCGTCGACCCCCGACGCGTTCGTGAGGACGACGATCCCGAGCTTCTCCTCCGGCTGGAGCATGAGATGGGTCCGAAACCCGGGGCACGAGCCACCGTGCCCGACAAGCGTCGCTTTATCGCTCCTCGAGACCTGGAACCCGAGGCCCCACATCGTCTCGAAGTCGGGGTCGACGAAGTGCACGCGGTGCATCTCGCGCAGCGTGGCGGTCTTCAGGACCTCAGGCCCTCCGCCGCCCAGCAGCCGGAACTGCCAGGAGGCGAAGCGCGCGAGGTCCTCGGCCGTCGACGCGAACGCCATCGCCGGCGCGACGGCCTTCCCCTGGAAGAACGCGACGGGGTCGCGCCCGCCCGCCCGGGTCAGCGCGCTGTAGCCCCTCGCAAGACGCTTGCCTCGCTCGGGCTCGGGCATCTCGGACGTCGTCGACGCGAGCTTTAACGGGATGAGGATGTTCTTCGAAACGTAGTCGCCATACGAAACGCCCGACAAGGCGGAAACGATCTCCCCCGCGAGCGTCAGGCCGAGGTTCGAGTACTGGAAGTACGTCTCCGCCGGATAGAGCGCCGTCTGCTGCGCGAGCCTCGCGACGATCTGCTCGTGCGTCGGGAACGGGAACGTTGGCCCGGTCCAGTACGGGAGGTCGGTCTCGCGGGGCAGCCCCGCGGCGTGCGTGAGCAGGCCTTCGATGGTGATCTCCGTCCCGTCCGTGCCACCCGGCTTCATCGTGAACCAGGGAAGGCGGAAGCGCACGGCATCGTCGAGGCGGAGCTTCCCGGCGTCCCGCAGCTGCATGACGGCGATGCTCGTGAAGAGCTTCGAGATCGAGCAAATGCTGTAGATCGTGCCGGCCTCGGCCTTTCGGCCAGTCGCCACGTCAGCGAGACCGAAGGCTCCGCTCCACAGAACCTTCTGGTCGTGGACGATCGCCGCCGACACGCCGGGAACCTGTTCGTAGGCTCGCTCGGCGTCGAGCCACGCACGCGCGAGCTCGAGCGCCGACGCGACCCGGGGATCGTCGTCGGGAACGGGGGAAGGCTCCGCGGCGCGAACGGACATGCTGGCAACGAGAAGAACGCAGGCAAGGACGCGCATCGCTCCCTCCACTTTCTAAGAAATCCGAACTCCCAAATCCGGGGCGGGCGCCGGCGCCCGCCGACGCGCGCGAAAGCGCGCGCCGAGGGACTCGAACGCGAGGTAGACGACCGGCGTGATGTAGAGCGTGAGGAACTGCGAGACGACGAGGCCGCCGATGACGGCGAGGCCGAGCGGCTGGCGCGCCTCGCCGCCGCGCCCGAGGCCGAGAGCGATCGGGAGCGTGCCCGCGAGCGCCGCCATCGTCGTCATGAGAATCGGCCGGAAGCGCGTCATCGAGGCCGTGAAGATCGCCCTCTCGGGGTCCATCCCCTGGCCGCGCTGCGCCTCGAGCGCGAAGTCGATCATCATGATCGCGTTCTTCTTCACGATTCCGATCAGCATGACGAGGCCGAAGAACGCGTAGACGTTCAGCTCCTTGCCGAAGAGGATGAGCGTCAGGACCGCCCCGACGGCCGCCGACGGTAATCCGGAGAGGATCGTGAGCGGGTGGACGAAGCTCTCGTAGAGGACGCCGAGGACGAGGTAGATCACGAGAACCGCGACGACGAGGAGTACGGCCATGCCCTTCAGGGACGACTGGAAGACCTGCGCCGTGCCCTGGAAGCTCGTCGTGATCGTGCCCGGGAGAGTCTCTCTCGCGAGCTTCTCGACGGCGGCTGTCGCCTGACTCAGCGCCACGCCCTTGCCGAGGTTGAAGGAGATCGTCGCGGATGGGAGCTGGCCGAGGTGGTTCACGAGAAGCGGGCCGACGCTCGTCGCCGACGTCGCGACCGCGTTCAGCGGGACGAGCGTCCCCGTGCCGGACCGCACGTAGAGCGACGCGAGGTCCGCCGGCCCGCGCTGGTCCTCCGGCTTGACCTCGAGGATGACCTGGTATTCGTTCGTCGCGGTGTAGATCGTCGAGATCTGGCTCGTCCCGTACGCGAGCGCGAGCGCGCGCTGGATCTGCCCCGCCGTCACGCCGAGCGCGGAGGCCTTCTTCCGGTCGATCGTGATGTCGAGCTGCGGGTTCTTGATCTGGAGGTCGCTCGTGACGTCGCGGATGATGGGGATTCCCCGCATCTTCCGCTCGAGGAGCCCCGCGTTCGCGTAGAGCGCGGCGATGTCCGTGCTCTGGAGCGTGAGCTGGTACTGGCTGCGCGTGTTCTGTCCCCCGACGCTGATTGCCGGCGGTGTCTGAAGATAGAAGCGCAGGCCGGGGACCTTCGCGAGCTTCGGGCGCAGCCTGTCGATGATCTCGTCCGAGGAGGGCCGCTGACCGCGGGGTTTGAGCGTGATGAACATCGACCCCGAGTTCGTCGTCGCGTTCGGCCCTCCCGCGCCCACGGACGACTGCACGGACAGGACACCAGGGTCGGCCCGCACGATCTCGGCGGCCGCCTTCTGGCGGTCACGCATGTCCTGATAGGAGGTCCCCTGCAGGCCCTCGGTGCTCGCCCGGAGCATCCCGATGTCCTCGTTCGGGATGAACCCCTTCGGCGCGACCCAGAAGAGGAAGGCGGCGAGGACCGCCATGAGGACGAGCGCCGCGAGCGTGACCCGCCGATGCCGGAGGACCACGTGGAGCGTTCGCTCGTAGGCGTGGAGGATGCGATTGAAGAATCGCTCGAGCCTCGATGCGATCCGCCCGTGCGCGCCGGCCCCCGGCTCCTCGTTCTTCAGGAGCCGGCTGCAGAGCATCGGCGTGAGCGTCAGGGACACGAACCCCGACACCAGGATCGCGGCGCTGATCGTGACGGCGAACTCCTGGAAGAGCCGGCCGAGGAGCCCCCCCATGAAGAGGACGGGAATGAACACCGCGACGAGAGAGATCGTCATCGAGAGAATCGTGAAGCCGATCTCCCGGGAGCCGCGCAGGGACGCGACGGCGGCGCTCTCGCCCTTCTCCATCCGCCGGACGATGTTCTCGAGCTGGACGATGGCATCGTCGACGACGAAGCCCACCGAGAGCGTGAGCCCCATGAGCGAGAGGTTGTCGAGGCTGAATCCGAGCACCGCCATCACGGCGAACGTCCCGAAGAGCGACGTCGGGAGCGCGATGGACGGGATGAACGTGGAACGCAGATTCCGGAGGAACAGGAAGATGACGAAGACGACGAGGACAACCGTGAGGGCGAGCGTGAGCTGGACGTCGCGCACGCTCTCGCGGATGCCCGCGGACCGGTCGAACATGATGTCCATCCGCATCGCGGCGGGAATCTGGATCCGGAAGGCCGGCAGGAGCGCCTTGACGGCATCGACGACCTGAATCGTGTTGGAGTCGGGCTGGCGCTGGACCGCGAGGACGATCGACCGGTTGCCCTGGAACCAGGCCGCCTGCCGCTCGTTCTCGACGCTGTCGACGACGTTCGCGACGTCGCCGAGGCGCACGGGCGCCCCGTTCCGCCACGCCACGACCAGGGGCCGGTAAGCCGCCGCGTTCACGAGGCGGCCGTTCGTCTGCACGGAGAGCGCCTTCTCGGGCCCGTACACGATTCCGACGGGCCGGTTCGAGTTGCCCGAGCTGATGGCGGCGGCCACCTCGTCGATTCCGATCTTCCGGCTCGCGAGGACTCCGGGGTCCACCTGGACGCGCACGGCGAACTTCTTCGCGCCGTACACGTTCACCTGCGCGACGCCGCTCACGGTCGAGATGCGCTGCGCGAGGACCGTCTCCGCCCACTCGTCCACTTCGGACATCGGGAGCGTGGGCGAGGACAGCACGATGAAGAGGACCGGCTGCATCGACGGATTGACCTTGCGCAGGTTCGGGGGCGTCGGCATGGACGGCGGAAGCTGCGCGAGCGTCGCCGCGATCGCCGTCTGGACGTCCTGCGCGGCCGCGTCGATGTCGCGGTCGAGAGAGAACTGCAGCGTGATGTTCGTCGAGCCCTGGCTCGACGTCGAGTTCATCGAATCGATCCCCGCGATCCCGGAGAACTGCCGCTCGAGCGGAGTCGCCACGGCGGCGGCCATCGTCTCCGGGCTCGCGCCCGGGAGGCTCGCACCCACATTGATCGTCGGGAAGTCGACCTTCGGGAGGTCCGCGACGGGAAGCGAGACATAGCCAATCGCGCCGAAGAGAAAGAAGCCCGCCATGACGAGCGTCGTCATGACGGGGCGCCGGATGAAGAGGCCGGAGACGTTGGCCTGGACCGGCCTGGGGCCCTCGCCCTCGCTCACGAGGCCGCCTCCGGCATGGCGTCCTCCGGGAGGTCGGGGAGGGGCGCAGGCGTGAGCTTCGCCTGCAGGGAGTCGAACGCGATGTAGACGACGGGCGTGAGATAAAGCGTCAAGACCTGCGAGACGAGAAGGCCGCCGACGACCGCGAGGCCGAGCGGCTGGCGCGACTCGGCGCCCGCGCCGATTCCGAGCGCGATCGGCAGCGTCCCCATGAGGGCCGCCATCGTCGTCATCATGATCGGCCGGAACCTCACGATTGCCGCTCGTTGAATCGACTCGGCCGGGCCCTTCCCCTCCGCGCGGGCGACCTCGACCGCGAAGTCGATCATCATGATCGCGTTCTTCTCGACGATTCCGATGAGCATGATCAGGCCGACGAAGCCGTAGACGTTGAGGTCCTTGCCGAAGAGGAGGAGCGTCACGAGCGCACCGAGGCCCGCCGACGGGAGGCCCGACAGGATCGTGAGCGGGTGGACGAAGCTCTCATACAGGATCCCGAGGACGAGGTAGATCACGAGGACCGCGATCACGAGGAGGAACGCGAGGCCGCCCACGGACGACTGGAAGACCTGCGCGGTGCCCTGGAACGTGGCCGGGATCGTAATCGGGAGGACCTCATCCGCGGCTTTCCGGACGAGCGCCGTCGCGTCGCCGAGCGCAACTCCGCGCTTCACGTTGAACGAGATCGTGGCCGACGGGACCTGCCCGAGGTGGTTCACGGCGAGGGGGCCGGCGTTCTCGTCGAATCGCGCGACGGACGACAGCGGGACGAGCGTGCCCGCGGTATTGCGGACGTAGAGGAGCCCGAGCGCCGCTGGGCTCGACTGGTACTCCGGGAGCAGCTCGAGAATGACCTGGTATTCGTTCGTGGATGTGTAGATCGTCGAAACCTGACGCGTCCCGTAGGCGTTGTTGAGCGCGTCCTCGACCTGCGAGGCCGTGAGCCCGAGCGCGGACGCCTTGTCCCGGTCGATCGTGACGGCGAGCTGCGGGTTCTTGTTCTGGAGGTCCGTCGTCACGTCGACGAGACCCGGCAGAGTCTTGACCTTCTTCTCCAGAAGCTCCGTGACCTTCGAGAGCTCGGCGCGGTCCGAGCCCTGAAGCGTGAGCTGATAGGGACTGCGGGTGACCTGGCCGCCGATCGAGACGGAAGGCGGATTCTGAAGGAAGACGCGGATCCCGGAGACGGCCGCGAGTTTCTGCCTCAGCTCCTCGATCACCGTGTCGACGTCCTTCCGCTTCCCGCGCGGCTTGAGGAGAACGAGGAGGTTTCCCGAATTGCCCGACGGGCTCGCGTCGCTCGAGCCGACCGTCGAGGAGATGCCCAGGACTGCCGGATGGCTTCGGATCACGTCCGTGACTTCCTTCTGGTGGCGCGCCATCTCGGCGAACGAAACGCCCGGCAGGCCTTCCGTGTAGCCGATGAACTGCCCCGTGTCGTCGCTCGTGAGGAAGCCCTTCGGAATCACGGCGAAGAGGACTCCGGTGACGAGAAGAAGGACGCCCGAGACGATCAGGGTCGCCTTCTGCCGCAGGAGGACCCACTGCAGCGTCCGGTCGTACAGGTCGAGCCACGCCTTGAATATCCCCTCCGTCACACGGAAGAAGCGCCCCTCGTTCGAGACGTGCGAGGCCTTCAGGAAGCGGCTGCAGAGCATCGGAGTCAGGGTGAGCGAGACGAATCCCGAGACGAGAATCGCGACGCTGATCGTGACCGCGAACTCCTTGAAGAGCCGCCCGAGGAGCCCGCCCATGAAGAGGACGGGGATGAAGACCGCGACGAGCGAGATCGTCATCGAGAGGATCGTGAAGCCGATCTCCTTGCCGCCCTTGAGCGCGGCCGTGAGCGGGTCCTCCCCCCCTTCCATGCGCCGCACGATGTTCTCGAGCATGACGATCGCGTCATCGACGACGAAGCCGACCGAGAGCGTCAGGGCCATGAGCGAGAGGTTGTCGAGCGAGAAATTCAGGAGCGACATCACGGCGAAAGTCCCGACGATCGAGGCCGGAACCGCGAGGCTCGGGATGAGCGTCGCCCGCACGTTCCTGAGGAACAGGAAGATCACGAGGACGACGAGAGCGATCGTGAGGACGAGAGTGAACTCGACGTCGTGGACCGACTCGCGGATCGGGACGGAGCGGTCGAAGAGGACGTCGAGCTTGAGCGCGCCGGGGAGCTGCGCCCGGAGCCCCGGGAGCTTCGCCTTGACGGCGTCCACGACGGCGATCGTGTTCGAGCCGGGCTGCCTCTGGATCGCGAGCGTGACGACCTGCTTGTCGTCGTACCAGTTCCCGATCCGGTCGTTCTCGACACCGTCCACGACTTTCCCGAGGTCGCCGAGCGACACGGGCGAGCCGTTGCGGTAGGCGACGATCATCGTCCGGTAGGCCGCCGCGTCGAAGAGCTGGCCGTTCGCCTGCACCGTCAGGGACTGGTGGATCCCGTACAGGGTGCCGACGGGCAGATTGGAATTCTGTCGCTGGATGGCGGTCGCGACTTCGTCGATTCCGATCCCGCGGGCGGCGAGCTGCGACGGGTCAAGCTTGGCCCGGACGGCGAATTTCTGCGCGCCCGTGACCTGCACCTGCGCGACGCCCGAGATCGTCGAGAGGCGCTGCGCGATGAGCGTCTCGGCGACTTCGTCGACCGCCGTGAGCGGCATCGTGGGCGAGGAAAGGACGAGGTAGAGGACCGGCTGGTCGGCCGGGTTCACCTTCTTGAGCGTCGGCGCCGACGGCATCCCCGGCGGGAGCTGGCGCGCCGCGGCGGCGATCGCCGTCTGCACGTCCTGCGAGGCCGCGTCGATGTTCCGGTCGAGAGCGAACTGGAGCGTGACCTGCGTCGTCCCCTGCGAGCTCGTCGAGTTGATCGAGTCGAGGCCCGCGATCGCGGAGAACTGACGCTCGAGGGGCGTCGCGACGGACGCCGCCATCGTCTCGGGGCTCGCGCCGGGCAGGCTCGCCGTCACAAGGATCGTCGGGAAGTCGACGTTCGGGAGGTCGCTCACGGGTAGCGAACGGAACCCGATCGTTCCGAACAGCAGGATTCCCGCCATGACGAGCGTCGTCATGACGGGCCGCCGGATGAAGGGCTCGGTGATGCTCATGCCTAGGTCTTGGGCTCGGTTTTGATCTCGGCTTTGATCTCCACCTTCGCGCCCGGGGAGAGACGCAGCTGCCCGTCCGTCACGACCTGCTCGCCCGCCGAGAGGCCCTTCGTGATCACGACGAGGCCCTCGACTCCCGGCCCTGGCTTCACGGGCCGCGGCTCGACGGTCAAATCGGCCTTCACGACGTAGACGTACGGGCCGTCCTGGCCCGTCTGGACGGCTTGCGACGGGACGACGAGGGCGTTCTCCTCGATTCCGGTCGTGAGCGTCACCTTCACGAATTGCCCAGGCCACAGGCGTTTCCCGGCGTTGTCGAACGTGGCCTTGAGGCGAATCGTCCCGGTCGTCGAGTCGACGGCGTTGTCCACGAACGAGAGGACGCCCGCGATCGGGTGGGGCTCGTCGCTCGGCAACGCGGCCTCGACGCGAACGGGCCCGGCGGCCCGCGCGCGATTCACCTTCGCGAGCTCGCCCTCGGGTACAGCGAACGTGACGTAGATCGGCGTCGCCTGCGTGATCGTGACGAGCGGCGTCGTGTCGTTGGCCTTCACGAGATTTCCCTCGTAGACGAGGAGGTTGCCGGTCATCCCGCTGATCGGCGAGCGAATCGTCGCGTAGGAAAGCTGGACCCTCGCGTTTTCGGCGGCGGCCTCGTCGGCCGCGACGAGCCCCGCAGAGGTGTCGGCGCTCGTCCGGTACTGGTCCCAGTCTTCCTTCGACGCGATCCCCTCGTCGAAGAGCTTCTTGTAGCGGGCCTCGAGCGCGTGGGCGTTCGCGAGCTGCGACTTGTCCTTCGCGAGCGTGCCCACGGCCTGGTCGAGCGCGGCCTGGAGCGGGCGCGGGTCGATCGTGAACAGCAGATCGCCTTTCGAAACGTCCTGGCCCTGCTTGAAGTGGATCTTCCCGAGCTCGCCCGAGACGAGCGCGCGAATCGCGACCGTGGAAAACGCTTCGACGTTGCCGATGGCGCGCGTCGTGAGCGGGACGGACCTCCGCGCCACGGCGACGGCCGTGACGGGAACGACCTCTGTCTTCGGGCCGGACTTGCCGGACGATTTCAGGACGGCGCGCGCGGAGGCCGCGACGACGAGGACTCCCGCCGCCACGAGGACGACGTTGCGCGTCCTGTGACTTCGGGAAGAGGTAGTGGCGGTGGCATTGGCGAACTCGTCGCTCATCGGCGCTCTCCGTTTCTCAGATGATGCGGTTCTTTTCGTAGATCGAGCGGACGTAGCTCCGCGCCGTGTTCGCCGGTCCCGAGCCGCCGCGCGATCTGAGCGGCGCTGTCCCTGACTTTCGCGAGGACCCTCCCCTCGGCGTCGAGGAGCACCGGGATCTCGTTCCCCCACCGCGCCCGGAGAGCCGGGTCGGAGTCCACGTCCACGGTCTCGAGAGTCCCGCCAAGGCTCGCGACCAGCGGGGAAACCACGGCGTGCATCTCGTCGCACAGGTGACAACCCGGACGCGAGAGGAGGCGGAGCGCGGGCGGACCGCCGGCGGACGCGTTCCGGAAGAGGTTCACGCGGGGGGAACGGGCGGCGCGCCGCCCACCGCCGCCGGACGCGGGAGCTTCGTCACGACGCGCCACGAGTAATGGAGGCCGGACGCGGTCGCAAACACGGCAACGAGCTGCATGCAGACGCGGGCCACGACCTCCGGCAGGCGGTGGACGTTCACGAGGAGGATCGCGACCACGGTCGAGATCTCGAGAAACGTCGTGAGCTTCCCGATAATCGATGGCGGGAAGCTTCGCATGCCGAGCGCGAGGAAGAGGACGAGGCAGATCACGAGGATGAAGACGTCCCGGAAAATCGTCAGGACGAGGAGCCAGATCGGGATGTGGATCTGGGTCGGGGTCGACGGCAGGGCGAACACCACGAACGTCGACACGAGGAAGAGCTTGTCGACGATGGGATCGAGCCACGCCCCGAGAGGAGAGCCCATCCCGAAGCGACGGGCGACGTAGCCGTCCACGATGTCGGTGATGGCCGCGACGAGGAAGATCGCGAGGGCGACGCCGTGCCGACCCTCGAGGATCGCCATGACGAGGAACGGGAGCGAGGCGAGGCGCGCGAACGTCAGGAAGTTCGGCAGCGTCCAGGGGCGGAGTTCCATGGTGCGGGACGTCAGCCCGCCGCGGCGGGTCTGGAGGGCTGGGCGCCGCCCTCCGCAGGAGAGAGCCTGACGTAGACCGCCTTGCCCTTCGGAACGATGAGTTGCTCGGCCGCCATCTGCGTCATCGTGCGGGAGACCGTCTCGCGCGAGGAACCGATCGTGTCGGCGATCTCGCGCTGGGAGGGGCGCACCACGACGGACCATCCGCCGCCGGCTTTTCGCCCGCGCGTGGCCGCGAGCTCGCGGAAATACCGCGCGAGCCGGCTCTTCACGTCGAGTGACGCGAGGCCCTCGATCGTGGCGTTGGCGCGGCGCAACCGCGCGGAGAAAGCCGCCAGAAGCGCGCGCGTCAAGACGAAATTCGACTTCAGGAGGTCGAGAAATACCGTGCGAGACAGGATCGCGAGGTCGGATCTCTCCTGGGCGATGACGCTCGCCGACCGGGGCGCATCGTCGAGAAGGGCCATCTCGCCGAAGTGATCGCCTTCTCCGAGAGTGTTGAGCACGACCTCGCTCCCGTCCGGCGCGACGATGGCGACGGCGACGCGGCCCCGCACGATGACGTAGAACGCATCCCCGGGCTGGCCCTGCTCGACAATCGTCTCGCCACGGCGATACGTGCGCAGCGTCGCCGCGCGCGCGAGCGCGGCCCGGTCTTCCGCCGAGACTCCCTCGAAGAGAGGGACCCTCGAGAAGAGCTCCGTGATCACCATGGAAGACCCTCCTCTAACGGGAGAGCCCGAGCGTCGCGTCGAT